>JAQSWW010000168.1 GCA_029266415.1 Actinomycetospora sp.
CAGCAGTACTTCAGTAGCGGGCTCGGACTCAGACCCCGTCTGCCGGAGTCCGCCGGTGATGACTGGTTGAGAGACGACCTGCGAGCCGTCTCGGGCACCTCAAAGCGATCGGTCGGCGGTTCGACCCCGCCCCTGGCCACACCAGCCCACCAGCGGAAACGCTCGGTGGGCTTCGTGCTTGATGGGTTGCCTCGCCGTGTCGATCAGTACCGACCGGCTCGCCGTCCTCCGTGGTCAGCTCGCCCTCACGTGGCAGCTGGCGGAGGTGGTCATGGCGGACGTGTCCGACTCGGAATGCCTGTGGTTGCCCTCGGAGCGCAGCTGGACGGTCCGCCGGGACGAGTCGGGCCATTGGATCCCCGACTGGCAGGAGCCCGAGCCGGCCGACGTCGCCCAGCCGAGCCTGGCCTGGACGATGTGGCAGACGATCTGGTGGTGGTCGGTGCTGCTCGACCAGCTCCAGGGTGACGGCACGCTCCGCCGGGAGGACATCGCGTGGCCGGGCGCCGAGGCCGGCGTGGCGACGCTCCGCGAGCTGTACGGCCGGTGGGACGGGTTCCTGGCGGGGCTGGGCGAGGCCGACCTGGACTCGGGGGAGCTGACCGGCTTCCCGTTCCACGACGACCGGCCCTTCGTCCAGGTCGTCACGTGGGCCACCGTCGAGCTGACCAAGAACGTCGCCGAGATGGGCCTGCTCCGGCGCCTCGCCCGCGACGCGACGTCCGCCACGACGAGGGAGACGACGAGGGAGACTGTGCCCTGACGCGTCCGGAGGAGGGACCACCGGTGGCCGGTGCGTACTGGGTCAACACCTTCCGCGAGATCCATGACCAGGCGAAGCTCGACGCCTACGTCGCGCTCGCGGGCCCCGCGATGCGGGCCGCGGGCGGCCGCTTCCTGGCGCGCGGGAACCCCGCAGCGGCGTTCGAGTCCGGGACCACCGAGCGCACCACCCTCATCGCCTTCGACAGCGTCGAGCAGGCCGTCGCGGCGTACGAGAGCCCGGCGTACCAGGAGGCCCTGGCCGCGCTCGGCGACGGCGCCGAGCGCGACATCCGGATCATCGAGGCCCTCGCGGACTGACGTCGCACGGGAATCCGGGCTTGACCTTGGAGTCGACTCCGGGTTCTAGCGTTCCCGCATGACCGAGGCGCGCCCGCTCACCATCTCCGACCTCGCCGCACGCACGGGCCTGCGGCCGGACACCGTGCGGTACTACGAGCGCGTCGGCCTGATGCCCGAGCCACGCCGCACCAGCGGCGACCACCGCCGCTACGACGGCCTCGCGGTCGACCGCCTGCAGTTCATCCGCGGCGCCCAGCGGCTCGGACTGCGCCTGCACGACATCCGGGACCTGCTCGCCGTCCGCGACACCGGCGAGTGCCCCTGCGAGCCGGCCGAGCCCCTGCTGCGCAGCCGCATCGCCGAGATCGACGCCGAGCTCGACCGGCTGCAGCGCCTGCGCGCGGACCTCGTCGCCATGGCCGACCGGCTGCCCAGCACGACGTGCCCGGACCCCGCGCCCGGCACGTGGTGCCCGCCCGACCACCGCGCGACCGAGGGGAGGTGTGACGCATGCTCGAACTGAGGGCCTGTCCCTGCTGTGAGGACCCCGGGTGCGAGTGCAGCACGTGCGGCTGCTGCTGACCGCCCGGCCCGTGTCCCGCGCCGGACGGCGAGGGACACGGGCACCCGGCGGAGTTCCCCGCGACCTCCCGTAACGCCGTCACCTGATCGTGCGACTGGCACCCCGAGGTTCGGTGAGACGCAGGGGGGTCGGTGCGCGTGGAGTGGATCGTGGCGGTCGGGGCGTTCCTGGTGATCTCGGTCGTGGTGATCGGGGTGCCGCTGTACCTGGCGACGGTGCGCTGGTCGTCGCGCCAGGAACGGCGGGCCGCCGAGGCCCGGCGACGGGCCGCCGCGGCGCACCTGGCCGTCCCGTCGGCCCCGGCGCCGCCGCGGGCACCCGCGAAGAGGCGGCCCGTCAGCCGCTGACGAGCCGGACACCGCCCATGCCGTGAGCGCGGGCGTAGTCGAGCATCCGCGCGAGGTCGCTGACGCCGTTGCTGGCGGGCAGCGGGGCGAACTGCAGGGTCGACAGCACGCCGAGCGCGGAGCCGTCGGGGGAGAGGTACGCGCTGCCCGAATCGCCCGGGATCCCCGGGGTCGCGGTGACGACGTCGTGGCTCCAGCCGCCGCCGCGCGTGCCCACGACCGTGCCGACCTTCGGGCTCAGCAGCGTGACGCCGCCGCGCAGCTCGGAGTTGCCGTAGCTGCGGACGACCTCGCCGGGCCGGACGCCGTCGGTGTCGACGCCGGTCGGCCCGCCGAACAGCGGGACCGCGGCGGACACGGCGGCGGCGTCGGCGGGGTCGAGGCGCACGAGGGCGAAGTCGTTGTAGGCGCAGGCGTCGGGGTCGGCCTCGTCGTCGGCCTGCATGGCGAGCCACGAGGTGTAGGCGAGCGTCCCGGGACGGCTCGCGCCGGCGACCTCCACCGGCGTGCCGAGCGGCAGTGAGCCCGCGCTGCACCCGTCGACCTCCGACGACGACCCGGTGCCCGAGCAGTGCGCGGCCTGGCCGAGGTAGGTGTCCTCGCCGTCGGTGAAGACGAAGTTCGCCGTGCACTGCGCGCCGGCCGTGCGGATCTGCACCCCGGGGTGCACGCCCGGGGCCGTCGCCACCGGGCCGTCGCCTGGCGCCGCCACGGCGACCGGACCGCCCAGCCAGGCGGTCGCCGCGACGACCAACCCCGCCGCCACCGCCCCGATCGCCCGTCGCGCTGCCGCCATCGCTCACTCCCCGAACCGCCGGTCACTCCGTCGTGTGCAACGGCCGGAGCACGGACGGGTGACGGGCGGGTCGTGATCGTGGGGGCTTCTCTGACGTTGAACGCGAGCTTCTCGCCTTCGTCGCGGCAGCTCCGCTTCGCTGCGTGCCGCCCGTGGCCCCCACGCTGGCACGCGTCAGCGTGCCTGCAGGGCCGCCCAGGTGGTGGCCGCGGTGACGCCACCGTCGGCAGCGAGGGTCTGCCCGTTCACCCAGCGGCTCTCGTTCGACATGAGGAAGGCGACGACCGACGCGACCTCCGCCGCCTCGGCGTCGCGGCCGGCGGCCGAGCGGAAGCGGGCGATGCGCCGCGGGTCGGTGGAGCGCTCGACGTCGGGCAGCGACGGGGTGCGCACGGTGCCCGGGGCCACGGCGTTCATCCGCACGCCGTCGGCCCAGGTCAGCGTCGACGACGCCGTCGTGTACGCGAGGACGGCCTCCTTGGAGACGTCGTACACCGGGCGGTCGGGGCGCTGCTCGCGGCACCAGCGCAGGCCCTCGGCGACGGTGCGGGTGGCCAGCAGCGGACGCAGCTCGGCGAGGTGGGCGACCCAGTGCCGGCCCTCGGACGACGACACGTTGACCACCGAGCCGCCGCGGCGGATGCGCCCGGCGAGGGCCTCGGTGAGGTGGCGCAGGCCCAGGAAGTTCACGGCGAGCACGGTCTCGGCGGGCGCGGTGCCCGGGACGCCGGCGACGTTGGCGAGCGCGTCGACCTGGCCGTCGAGCCGATCGACGGCGGCGTCGATGGAGCTCGGGTCGGCGAGGTCACAGCGGACGTGCGACACCTCGCGGTCCGGCGGCTCGCGGCGGTCGAACCCGATCACCGACACGTGGTGACGCGTGAGGAACTGCGCCAGCGCGCGGCCCACCCCCGACGAGGCGCCGGTGACGAGGAAGACCGTGCTCATGGTCCAGACGGTAGCGGCGCCGCGCGTCACCCCGTCGGGGCAGTCCCGGTGGCGCAGCGGTGGACCAGTTCGGCCTCCCGGGTGGGGTGGAACCCGGCGGCGAGCTCGGGCTCCCCGCGCTCGCGGTGCCACGCCAGGACGTCGCGGGCGGTCTCGACGGCGGGCCGGAAGCGCAGCCCGGCGGCCAGGGCGACGGAGGAGTCGATCGCGTCCTGGGGGATCTGGTCCTCCGGGAACCACAGCGGGCGCGCCTCCTCCTCGACGTCGCGCAGCTCGTTCCGCAACGCGTCCTCGCCGCCCCAGGCCCAGGTCACGTCGCCGGGACGGCCGCCTGCGGCCTCGAGGCAGGCGTCGAGGACGGCCGCCAGCGGCTGGGCGCGGCCCGGTCCGACGGTGTCGACCGTGCCGTCGTACCCGGAGGCCAGCGCGTGCACGGCGAAGGCGGCGATGTCGCGGGCGTCGCTGTACTGCACGGCACGCGAGGGGTCGCCGGGCGCGAGCACCGTGCGTGACGCCTCGCCGGCCAGCGCCCGGGCGAGGCGGACCGGCCACCAGGTGAACCGGTCGGACGGGTCGCGCGGGCCGACCATGCTCCCGACGCGCAGCACGCTGACCGGGCCGTCGAACGCCCCGAGCGCGTCCTCGGCGGCGAGCTTGGCCAGCGAGCGCTCCTGCAGCGGATCGTCGTCGGACGCCTCACCCGCCCGGCGCACCGGGTCGCCGGCGCGGGGCACCGCCGGGCCGGCGGGGTGGTAGACGCTCATCCCCGACACGTAGCCGTAGGCGCCGACGGCGCCGGAGAGCAGATCGGCGGCACGCCCGACGGCGTCGGGGTCGGAGAACGTGTCGAGGGCGGCGTCGAACGCGCGGCCCCCGAGCGGCGACAGGTCGCCGTACCGGTCGACGGCGAGCGCCTCGACGCCGTCGAGCGGCGCCTCGCCCGACCGGCTGGCGACCGTCACGTCGTGGCCGGCGCGCAGGGCCTCCGCCGCCACGTGGAACCCGAGGAAGCCGCCGCCGCCGAGCACGAGCAGTCGCATCCGCCCGGCTACCCCGACCCCGCGCCGTGACACGTCGGGCGCGCTGCGTCGGGATCCCCCGCCGGGGTCCCGGGCGGCTCCTGCTCCAGGCACGATGGGGACGTGCAGCTCTACCTGGTCGACGCGTTCACGTCCTCGCCCTTCACCGGCAACCCGGCCGGGGTGTGCCTCACCGACGCGACCGACGCCGCCTGGATGCAGGCCGTCGCGGCGGAGGTGAACGTCTCCGAGACCGCGTTCGTCGACCTCTCGACGCTCGAGGCGACGGGCGAGGTGGGTCTGCGGTGGTTCACCCCGAAGGTCGAGGTGGAGATCTGCGGGCACGCCACGCTGGCCAGCGCGCACGTGCTGTTCGAGCAGGGCCTGGCCTCCTCGCCGATCGCGTTCCGCACGGCCGCGGGCGTGCTGCGCGCCGAGGGCCTGCCGGGCGGGGGCATCCAGCTCGACTTCCCCGTCGACGAGCCGGTCTCGGCGTTGCCCGACGGGCACCTCGCCGACGAGTTCGCCGACGCGCTGGGCGCCGCGGTCGTCGAGCTCGCGCGCTGCCGCTACGACGTGCTCGTCGAGATTCCCTCGCCGGAGGAGGTGCGCGACCTCGAGCCGGACCTCTCGGTGCTCAGAGCGGCCAGCGGGCGCGGGGTCATCGTCACCGCCCGCGCCGAGGACGACCCGACGCCCGGCGCGCCCGACTTCGTCTCGCGCTTCTTCGCCCCCGCCGTCGGCATCGACGAGGACCCGGTCACCGGGTCGGCGCATTGCTGCCTCGCCCCGTACTGGGCCAGGCGCCTGGGCCGCGAGCGCCTCGTGGGCGCCCAGCTCTCGCCGCGCGGCGGCGAGGTCGGCGTGGAGCTCGCCGGCGACCGCGTGTACCTGCGCGGCGACGCCGTCACCGTGAGCCGGGGCGAGCTGCTGGCCGAGGCGACCAAGATCTAGTCGGCCGCGGGGTGTGCACGCACGAGACCGGAGGTCAAAGGTCGCCGCCCTCGTCCAGCAGGCGGTCGATCTCGCGGCGCAGGAGGCCCAGGCGCGCCTCGCGCACGAGCGGGATGTCGCGGCGGCGCCGGCGGACGTCGGCGAGGTCGATGTCGATCGTGCAGGTCTCCTCGGCCTCGCCGCCCTCGCCGCACTCGCCGACGACCTCGCCCCACGGGTCGACGATGTGGCTGCCGCCCCAGAACGTCAGGCCGCCCTCGACGCCGACGCGGTTCACGAACACCACGAACAGCTGGTAGATGCGGCCGTAGAACGTGGTGATGTTGCGCCAGTACTCCTTGGAGTCGTAGCGCTCGGGCGACATCGACTGCGCGGAGTTCGCGGGCACGAGCAGCAGGTGCGCGCCGTCCTGCACCGACAGGAAGGCCACCTGGGGCTGCCAGGCGTCGTTGCAGATCAGCGTCGCCGCGCGGTGCCGGCCGCCCCGCACGCCGTAGGCGCGCGAGTGCTGGCCGGGCAGGAAGTGCTTGCGCTCCTCGAACGTCGAGTAGGTCGGCAGGTACAGCTTGCGGTGCACGTGGACGAGGTGGCCGTCCTCGTAGTAGCCCGCGCTGTTGTAGGTGTGCAGGCCGTGGCTCCCGGCCTCGGGGAACCCGAGCAGCACGCCCGCCCCGCCGGCGCGCTGCGACAGGCGCAGCAGGCGCGGGTCGTCGGGCGCCAGCGACAGGTCGTGCGGGACGTCGCCGACCTGGTAGCCCGACAGCGCGAGCTCCGGGAAGACGACGAGGTCGGAGCCGGCGTCGACGGCCTCGGCCACCACGCGTTCGACACGCTTGAGGTTGCCGTCGACGTCACCGAGCGAGGCGTCGGTCTGGGCGAGCGTGATGCGCACGCGGGCTCCTCGGGGGTCGGCGCCGCACACGGCGTCGGGGGATGCGTCCTCCACGCGCAGTGGCGGACCTCAGCGCGACCGGCGTGCCCGGCGCGCGACGAGGACGGCGAGGCCGACTCCCCCCAGCAGCACCATTGCCCCCGCGGACCCGACCAGCGCCACCGTGCGCGATCCGGAGTGTGCATCCCGGGTGTCGCTCAGGTCGACCCGACCCGCCTCCGCGGGCGACACCGGGGCGGGCGACCCGGTGAACTCGTCGGGCCGCACGTCGGCCACGGCGGCCACCGGGTCGACCGTGCCGGCGCCGACGGCGTCGTCGTGGCCCCCGGTGGCGGGCGCCCCGGCGGGGCGGTCGGCGGACGAGGTCACGCGGGCCATCACCTGGCGCGCGTCCAGCCCGGGGTAGCGGGCCCGGACCAGCGCGACGACCCCGCTGACGTAGGGCGCGGAGAAGCTCGTGCCCTCCACGGGGATCGCCTGCCCGGACCCGATGGGCACGATGCGGTCGACGACGCCGGGGCCGGTGGGGTCGAGCGAGACGATCTCCGAGCCGGGGGCGGCGAGCGAGACCCACGGGCCGCGCAGGCTCTGGGGTGCGGGCAGCCCGTCGCGGCGGGTGTAGCCCACCGAGAGCACGTCGTCGCCGAACCACGCGGGGGCCACGACCTGCCCCGAGCTCTCGCCGGCCGGGCCCTGGACGCAGGCGCCCGTGCCCGCGTTGCCCGCCGCGGCCACCACGACCACGTCGGCGTCGACGGCCGCGCGCACCGCCGCGCGCAGCCCGGCGAGCCCCCGGACCGCCTCGGCCTCGGGCACGCAGGCCGCCTCGGAGATGTTGATGACTCCTGCGCCGAGGCGCACGGCGCGCAGGATCGCCTCGGCGAGGGTGTCGACGTTGCCGCCGCCGGTGTTGGTCGAGCCGTCCGGGGCCGTGGTGCTGACGGTCGCGCTGGACTGGCGGATCGAGAGCACGCGCGCGTCGGGCGCGACGCCGACGAAGCCGGTGGCGGGGTCCGGCGCGGCGGCGATGATCCCCGCGACGAGCGTGCCGTGGCCGTCGCAGTCGCGCAGGCCGGTGTCGTCGGCCACGAAGTCGCCGCCGTCGACGAGGCGCCCGGCCAGGCGCGGGTGTCGGCTCACCCCCGTGTCGATCACCGCGACGGTCTGCCCGGCGCCGCGGGTGAAGCGCCAGGCGTCGGTGAAGCGCAGCCGTTGCTGGGACCACGGTGCCCCGGGGATGACGGCGTCGCCCGCGCCCACCGAGGTGACGCACGCGACGCGTGGCACCACGCCCGGCAGGGGACGGGGCTCGGGGTCGAGGCGCGCGAGCGCGGCGGGGTCGGGCGGCGGCGGGAGTGGCGCCGCGGCCGCCGGGACGGGGCCGACCAGCGTGAGCGCCGCGAGGACCGCCGCCAGGACGACCACCAGCCGCCGTCCGAGGATCTCCCGCACCCCGCGGATGCTAGGCCGCAGGCCCGTCGTCCCGGGGCCGTTCGACGGAACCGCCGTCCTCCACCCTTTCGGCCCAACTCCTTGACTTGTCGTGTCTCTGCGTGACCAGCAAGCTGGTGATCGGGAGGGATGATCGTGACGACGGAGAACGGGCAGGCGGGCGGCGGGCCGGTGCCCCGCTGGTCGCCGCGACGCTGGGCGCACCACCGCTATCTGTGGTGGACGGGCGCGCTCGTGGTGGGCGGGGTCGCCGTGGCGATCGCGATCGGTCAGGACACCTCTCCCGGCCCGGGCATCACCGACGGCGGGGCCCTCGCGGTGCTGGTCACGGTCGCCCTGCTGTCCCCGTTCCTGCTGTTCGGGGCGCTGCACAGCCTCTCGTTCGCGATCCGCCGACGCGTCCACGACGACGTGCGGGTCTACGCCGTCGGCCAGCCGGTGCGCGCCGAGGTGCCCCTGCCCGAGCGCGGCGCCCCGGTCTGGCCCCGGCCGGCCGAGGTGATCCTGCTGCGCGTCGAGGTCGACCGCGTGCCCGACGCCGCCCGCGTGGTCGAGCGCGCGGTGCGCAGCGGCCGCCACCGGTTCGTCGAGACCGCCGACGGCGACCTGCGGCTGCGCTCCGGACAGGGCTGGCTCACCGCCACCGACCGTGACGGCGCCGTGCGCCACCGGGCCACCCGCCGGGCGCTCGCGGGGCGCCACCGCGCCCTCTGGGACCTCGAGCTCGACGGGCGGGCGCTGCGCTGCGAGGTGCGCGGCCTGCAGGACCCGCCACGGCGCACGCTGCTCGAGCCCGACGGCACCGCGTGGCTGCTGCACATGGGCCTCCCGTCGCTGTTCGCGCTGCTCACCGGGCGCCGCGCCGCCCGCCCGGCCCCGCACGGGCGGCTGCCCGAGGACCTCGGCCCGGACGCCGCCGCCTTCGTCCTGCACTGGCTCGGCGAGCTCGAGGAGCACCTGGGCCGGGTGCGCAGCTACGGCCAGGAGGTCGGGGCCGCCCCGCAGGACGACGTCGCCGACGCCTGGGCCGGCCACGGGAACACCGACGAGACCGCCCCCGGAACGGAGCGAGCGTCCGCATGACCGCCACCCTCGACCCGGTCCGCCCCGCGCACGGCGGCCCCGCGCCCCGCTGGTCGCCGCGTCGCCTCGGCCACCACCGCTACCTGTGGTGGCTCGGCGGCCTCGTGCTCGCCGCCGTCGCGGCGGCCATCGCCGTCGGCCTCGACACCTCGCCCGGGCCCGGCGTCCCCGACGACGGCGCGGTCAACGTGCTCACCGCCGTCATCCTCGCGACCCCGGTCCTGCTCTGGGGCTTCGTCCACCAGCTGATCTCCGCGGTGAAGCGCCGCGTGCGCGACGACGTGCGTGTCTACGGCACCGGGCAGCCGGTGCGGTTCCGGCCGCCCGGCCCGGCCGACGCCGCGGCCG
>JAQSWW010000297.1 GCA_029266415.1 Actinomycetospora sp.
AGAGCTGAATATCCGCTCCGTCCTCCAGAGTGCTGACCCGCCGGCCGCTACCAGCGCCGAGCCTCTCACCAACCGGCCCAGCGCCCCCCATTAGTCCTCGGGCGGGCAGTCGGGGTCGATCGGCCTGGGCTTCGCCATCCCGATCGACCAGGCCGCGCGCATCGGCAACGAGCTCGTCACGCAGGGCTTCGCCACCCGCGCGGTCCTGGGCGTCGGGGTCACCGAGGGGCCCGACGGCGCCGTGCTCGGGCAGATCGCGCCCGGCGGCCCGGCGGCCACGGCCGGCCTCGCGCAGGGCGACGTCGTCAGCCGCGTCGACGGCCGCGTGATCCCGGACGCCGACAGCCTCGTCGCCGCGATCCGCGCGCAGCAGCCCGGCGCCACGGTGACGCTGACCGCCACCTCGCCCGGCGGCGAGCCGCGCCAGGTCCCGGTGACCCTGGGCTCCGAGCGCTCGGGCTGACGATCAGTTGATGCAGCCGGGCGCGGCGGCGGTGATCGGCGGGGTCGGGGAGACCGGCGGCATCGGTGCCGTCGTCCCGGTCTCCTCGTCGGCGTCCTCGTCGGTCTCCTCGCTCGCGTCGTCGTACGGCGCGTCGTCGTACGGCGCGTCGTCCTCGGCGAGACGGTCCTGCCCACCGCTGACCGAGGCGTCGGTGACACCCGCCGGGGGCGGCGGCGCGAGGGCCGCGAGGGCCGCGGGGTTGCCGGCGTCCGCGGCGATCGCCGTGCCGACGAAGGTCCGCACGGTCTCGGGGTCGACCTGGACCGCCGTGCCGTCGTCGGGGGTGCTCAGCTCGGCGGAACCGGTGGGGATCGTGCGGAACGTCACCGCGCCGGCCGACAGCCCCTGCATCTGGCGGGCGAAGCCCAGCACGTCCCACCCGGCGTCGAGGGTGACCGACCGCGAGACCGCGGCCGAGATCCGCGACAGCGCGAACGGGTCGGCGACCGTTCCCGCGGAGAGCAGCCGCTCGGTGGCGCCGGCGAGGAACACCTGCTGGCGCGCGATGCGGTCGAGGTCGCCGTTGGGGAGGCCGTGGCGCTGGCGGACGAACGCCAGCGCCTGCGGCCCGCTGACCTGCTGCGGTCCGGCGGGCAGCGCGAGGCCGGTGTAGGAGTCCTGGGCGGGCGCGCGCAGGCAGATCGGCACGCCGCCGATCGCGGTGCTGACGTCGGAGAACCCGGCGAGGTTCACGGCGGCGAAGTGCGAGATCGGCAGCCCGGTGAGCCGCTGGACGGCGCCGATCGTGGCGCGCGCGCCCGCGGCCGACGCGGCGCGCACGACGGCGGGGTCGTCGGGCGACGGTGGCGCGGCGGTCTCGGCGGCGAAGAGGCTGGTGCTGCCCGTCGGGCCCGAGCGCGTGATGGCGTCCGTGGCCTGTGCCGCCGCCCGCGACCACGCCGAATTGATCTTGTGGCGACCGAGGCCCTGTCCCAGGTCGACATAGGCGTCGCGCGGGATCGAGATCGCCGTGGCCCGCCCGCCGCCCGCCGGGACGTGCACGATGGTCAGCGAGTCGGCGGTGCCGCCCCCGGAGACGCTGTCGCCGGCGTTGAGCGCGGCGAGCACCTCCTCGGGCAGGCGGTTGCCCTGCGCATCGGTGCGGGTGTCCAGACCGACCAGCAGGATGTTCTGCTCGCCCGCCGCCGACGGCGCCGGGGTGTCGATCACTTCCGCCACGGGGGTGGATCGATCCAGAATGCGCAGTTGGACCCAGCCCAACGCGGAAGCGATGACCACGCCCACCGAGAGCACGCCCACCACGAAGCGAACGACCACGCGCACGCGTCGAGGCAGAAAGGGGCGGGTCACCTGTACAGCGTTCCCGCAATCGGGGTCCCCGTCACGTCGCAGTGCAGGTCATCTCAGTAACGAACACCCATCAGGGGCGCCCCAGGGCTCACAGGCGACACACCCACGGACCCGCGAGGGGCACGTCCGGCAGGCGCAGCGCCTGTCGACCATGCGCGACGTGCCCCTCGCCGGCGCGCGTCAGAGCACCTCGGCCGGCACCGCGTCGAGGGGGTGCGCGACCTCGTCGGGTCCGAGGCGGCCCAGGACCAGCGCGACGGCCCCGATCACCAGCGGCACGAGGCCGGCGGCGAGGAACACCGGCGTCAGCCCCGCCACCGCGCCGACGGGCCCGGCGAGGGTCATCGAGACGGGCATGAAGGCGAGCGAGACGAAGAAGTCGAGGCTCGTCACGCGCCCGAGCAGGGCCGGCGGGACCCGGCGCTGCAGCAGCGTCCCCCAGATCACCTGCGGGGCGCTGAACAGCCCGCCCACGACGAAGCTCGCGACGATCATCGGCCAGAGCGAGCGGGCGAGGCCGAAGACGACCATCGGCACGCACGCCACCGACCACATCGCGATCATGACCGTCAGGTAGCGGCGCGGGAGGCGCAGCGAGGCGACGAGGATCGACGCGATGGCCCCGCCCGCCCCGTGCGCGAGCAGCACGAGCGAGTGCCCGCCGGGCCCGCCGCCCGTCCGCTCGATGATCGCGAACGGGACGAGCACCTCGAGCGGCCCGAGCACGAGGAGGATCATCAGCGACGCGAACACCAGCGTCACGAGCAGCCAGCGCGTCCCCACCATGTAGCGGAAGCCCTCGACGAGGTCGCGGACGACCGCCCGCACCGGGTGGCCGGCGCCCTCCGCGGTGAGGTCGCGACGCAGGGCCCGCGCGGGCAGCGCCAGCGCCGCGACGAGGCC
>JAQSWW010000298.1 GCA_029266415.1 Actinomycetospora sp.
CCGGGCCCACCGGCTCGCCGCGAGGTGGGACCTGCCCGTCGTCGAGCGTCACCGCGGCTCGGTGGCCACGGCGCGGGGCACGGCGGCGACCGCGCTCGTGTGCACCGAGGAGGGGCTGGTCGCCGAGACGGCGCGCGGGCGCCTGGCGTTCCACCAGGGCACCGCGGCCAAGCGCCTGCGCACGCTGCGCCACGGCGGCACCGACCCCCTGCTCCGGGCCGGGGGGCTGCGCCCCGGCGACCGGGTCCTCGACGCGACCCTCGGCCTCGGGCGCGACGCCCTCGTCGCGGCGTGGGCGGTGGGCACCGAGGGCGAGGTGCTCGGGATCGAGGCCGACCTCGTCCTCGCCGTCCTCGCCGACGACGGGTTCGCGGGACCGGTACCGCGCGCCGGGTCGGCGCCCGTGCGGGTCCGGCACGGCGACTCGCGGACGGTGCTCAGCACCATGGCCGCGGCCGGCGAGCGCGTGGACGTCGTCCTGCTCGACCCCATGTTCACCGACCCGCGGGCCAGTGACCACGGCTTCGCCCTCGCCCGCGACCACACGGTGCCGACGCCGTTGACCCCGGACTGGGTCGAGCTCGCGCGGGCCGTGGCCCGCCGGCGCGTGGTCGTCACCGCCGAGCGCGCGCGGCCGTGGTTCCCCGACGTCGGGCTCGAGCGGCTGGAGGGGACGCGGTCGGGTCGGTGGTTCCACGCCGCGGCGAGCGCTCAGGACACCGCGGACGGCGGGTAGTCGGTGGGGCGCCCGAGGTGCTCGACGGCGTCGACCTCGGCCAGGCGGCGGTGCAGCGTCTCGCGGACCGAGTCGAACGCGCTCGCGCCGAGCGGCAGGCGCAGCGGCGGGTCGTCGAGGTCGACGACGCCCACGACGGCCTGCGCCGCGCGCTCGGGGTCGCCGGGCTGCGTGCCGTGCAGCGCCGCGAACGTCGCGCGCGACGTCCCGAGCACGTCGTCGTACGCCGTCATCGGTGCGGCGCGGGCGGGCGAGCGCCCGGCGAAGTCGGTGCGGAACGGGCCGGGCTCGATCATGGTGACCGCGATGCCCAGCGGCGCGACCTCGGCCGCGAGCCCCTCGGACATGCCCTCCAGCGCGAACTTCGTCGCGGAGTAGACCGAACCCCCGAGCGCGGAGCGCACGCCCGCGAGCGACGACATCTGGATCACGTGTCCCGAGCCCTGCGCGCGCATCACGGGCAGCACCGCGCGCGTCACGGCGAAGGCGCCGAACACGTTGACCTCGAACTGGTCGCGGATCTGCTGGTCGGTGAACTCCTCGAACGCCCCGCGGCTGCCGTAGCCGGCGTTGTTGACGACGACGTCGATCCGGCCGAACTCGGCCGTCGCGAGGTCGACCGCCGCGCGCACCGCGTCCGGGTCGGTGACGTCGAGCGGGGCGGCGCGCACGCGGTCGGGGGCGGCGGCGACGAGGTCGGCGACGTCGTCGACGCGCCGCGCCGTCGCGACGAGCCGGTCGCCCCGCGCCAGCACGGCGGCGGCGATCGCACGGCCGAACCCCGTGCTCGTCCCCGTGACCAGCCAGACCCGTGACACCCGCTCACCTCCTGTTCGACAGGGTCCACCGTACGGAGCGCGCCGCTCAGCCCATCCGCACGACCTCGGACGTGCCGAACCGCTGCGCGACGAGGTGCTTCACCCCGCGCGGGAAGTCCTGCTCCGACGCGACGTGGGCGGCGGCGAGGGCCCGCTGGGCGTCGGCGTCCCCGGCGAGGGCCGCGGCGCACCGCTCCGGCTCGGCGTTGGCGAGCGCGAGGATCGCCCCGGCGCCCCCGAGCAGGCCGGTCTGGAGCAGCAGCGCGGAGGAGCCGGTCCACACCGGGCCGTCGTAGGTGTCGAGGGTGGCGAGCAGGCGGGTGGGGTCGCCCGACGAGTCCTTCACCCCCGCGACCGGCAGGGTCGGCAGCGTCTCCAGCGGGATGCCGGGCGGGGCGACGGCCGGGAAGTGGTAGGCGAGGACCGGCACGTCACCGGCGGCGTCGGCCACCGCGCCGTAGTAGCCGGTGGGGTCGGCGAGGCCGCGGGGCGAGCGGGCGATCACGGCGTCGACGCCGGTGCTGCGGGCGGCCGCGGTGAGTCGGGCCGCCTGGTGCGCCGACGCGGCTCCCGTGCCGCCGACCAGCACGGTGCCGGGCACCGCGGCGCGGACGGAGGCGAACAGGCGCAGGCGCTCGTCGTCGTCGAGCGCGTCGGCCTCGCCCGTGGTGCCGGCGGCGACGATCGCGGCCGCCCCGAGCTCGACCAGCTGGGCGGCGAGCTTCCCGGTGGCGTCGTGGTCGATCTGCCGGTCGTCGTCGAACAGCGTCACCAGGGCGACGCCGACACCGGTGAAGACGGGCTCGGTCACGGTGTCCTCCTCTGGCTAGGGCGACGGCCTCGTCGACCCGGGCGGACGGCCGGGCCCGGGGGACTCGACGCGATCACCACCATAGGTCGGGCCGGGCCCCCGCCCCCAGGGCGCCGCCGGGGGCGCTGCGGGCGGCCTCGCGCGCGGCGGCGCCGGTGGACGCCACGACGGCCAGGCGATCACCAGGGCCATCGCGAGGGCGACGAGGGAGAGCAGGTCGGCCGTCGTCACGCCGTGGTTCGAGGTGAGCTCGAGCAGCGTGCGTCCCTCGACGGGCTTGTTGATCCGCACCCAGATCACCGCGGCGATCACGAGCAGAGCCGCCAGCAG
>JAQSWW010000169.1 GCA_029266415.1 Actinomycetospora sp.
GCGCCGACGCCGCGCTCGCGCAGCTCCTCGGCCAGGGCCCGGGTGCGACGCCACAGCTCGCCGCGGGTCACGACGTGGACGACGCCGTCCGGGGTCGTGTCCAGCACGGCCCTGCTCCCGGGATCGCGCCGCGCGAGCCGGCCGAGCAGGTCCGGCAGGTCGGCGGGCACCTCGCCCGGCGCGGGGAGGGCTCCCACGGGGTGCGGCGTGACGGTGGGGGTGCTGGTCACGGCGGGGTCCTCCCGGCGGTGCGTCGACCGTCCCCGGGCGTGGTTTGCCGTCCGGGCTCTGGCGGTCATCCTCCGCGTTCACCAGGCGGTCAGGCACGGCGAGGAGGACCGATGACCGACCTCGAACAGCGACAGCAGCCGAGCTCGGCGAGTGCCGGCCGCCGCACCCTCGTCGTGGGCCTGCTCGCCGATCCGGACACGCCCGCGGAGGTCGCGGCGAAGCTGGTCGACACCTTGCCCGACGAGCTCGCCGCGCAGGTCGACCGGGAGACCACCTGGGACGTCCGCACCATGACCCACCCGGTCACCGCCTCGGTGCAGGACCCCGAGGAGGTGCTCGGCGCGGTCGCCGACAAGACCGCCGACACCGACTGGGACATCGGCGTCTACCTCACCGACCTGCCGATGCAGCACGGCGAGCAACCGATCCTGGCCGACCTCGACCACGACCGCCGCGTCGCCGGGCTCTCCCTGCCCGGGTTCGGCCCGTTCCTGCAGCACCACAAGGTGCGCCACGCGATCGTGCGCCTGGTCGCCGACCTCACCGGCACCGCGGACGCCGGCCTCGACCACGGCGAGCACCACCCCAGCCGCCTCGGACGCGCCGCCGCGAAGCACCTGCAGCCGGTCCGCGTCGTCGAGGCCCGACAGGGCCAGCACACTCGGCGCTACGTGACCACCCCGCGGCGCGGGCGGGCCCGCCTGCTCGCCGGCATGGTGCGCACCAACCAGCCCTGGCGCCTCGTGCTGGGCATGCGCAGCGCGCTGGCCGCCGTCCTGGGCACCAGCGCCTACCTGACCCTCACCTCCACCACGACCTGGCTGCTGGCCACCCGCCTCGGCGCCGGCAAGCTCACCCTGACCCTGCTCGTGGCGGTCGCGCTGATGGTCGCCTGGATCATCGGCGCGCACCACCTGTGGGAACGGGCCCGTGACGAGGGCGAGCGCGAGGAGACCGTCCTGTTCAACGCCTCCACCGTGCTGACCCTGAGCATCGGGGTGCTGGTCATGTCCGCCGCGGTCTACGTGCTCACGCTGCTCGGGTCCCTGTTCTTCCTCGAACCCTCGGTGCTGGGCTCCTACCTCGGCCGCCCACCCACCGTCGGTGACCATCTCGCGCTCGCCTGGCTGGCCACCGGCCTGGCCACCATCGCCGGCGCCCTGGGCTCCGGCCTCGACAGCGAGGACGCCGTGCGCCGCGCGGCCTACGGCTACCGCGAGCGCCAGCGCCGCGACGAGATCGGCCAGGACGACGAGCACACCGAGAGCGCGTCCTCGACGTCGTCCTGACCCTCGCCGGACCACGGCACCGGGCGCGCCACCCGCACCCGGGAACGACGAAGGGCCGCACCCCCGAGGGGTGCGGCCCTTCGCGTACGACGCTCAGGAGGCGTGGATCAGAAGTCCATGCCGCCCATGCCGCCGGTCGGGTCGGCCCCGGCGCCGGCGTTCTTCTCCGGCTTGTCCGCCACGACGGCCTCGGTGGTGAGGAACAGCGCGGCGATCGACGCGGCGTTCTGCAGCGCCGAGCGGGTGACCTTGGCCGGGTCGATGATGCCCGCGGCGATCAGGTCCTTGTACTCGCCGGTGGCGGCGTCGAGGCCCTCACCGGTGTTCAGGCCGCGGACCTTCTCGGCCACGACGCCGGGCTCGTGGCCGGCGTTGTGGGCGATCTGCTTCAGCGGCGCCTCGAGCGCGGTGCGCACGATGTTGGCGCCGGTGGCCTCGTCCCCGTCGAGCCCGAGGCCCGAGAAGACGTCGCCGACCGAGGCCTGCAGCAGGGCGACGCCGCCGCCGGCGACGATGCCCTCCTCGACCGCGGCCTTGGCGTTGCGCACCGCGTCCTCGATGCGGTGCTTGCGCTCCTTGAGCTCGACCTCGGTGGCGGCACCGGCGCGGATCACCGCGACGCCGCCGGCCAGCTTCGCGAGACGCTCCTGGAGCTTCTCGCGGTCGTAGTCGGAGTCGCTGCGCTCGATCTCCGAGCGGATCTGGGTGACGCGGCCCTGGATCTGGTCCTGCTCGCCGGCACCGTCGACGATGGTGGTCTCGTCCTTGGAGACGGTGACCTTGCGGGCGCGGCCCAGCAGGGTCAGGTCGGCGGTGTCGAGCTTGAGGCCGACCTCCTCCGAGATGACCTCGCCACCGGTGAGGATGGCCATGTCGGCCAGCATCGCCTTGCGGCGGTCACCGAAGCCGGGGGCCTTGACGGCGACCGACTTGAAGGTGCCGCGGATCTTGTTGACGACCAGGGTGGCCAGGGCCTCGCCCTCGACGTCCTCCGCGATGATCGCCAGCGGCTTGCCGGACTGCATGACCTTCTCCAGCAGCGGGAGCAGGTCCTTCACCGACGAGATCTTGGAGGACATGAGCAGGATGTAGGGGTCGTCGAGCTCCGCCTCCATCCGGTCCTGGTCGGTGACGAAGTAGGGCGAGATGTAGCCCTTGTCGAAGCGCATGCCCTCGGTGAGCTCGAGCTCGAGCCCGAAGGTCTGCGACTCCTCGACGGTGATGACGCCTTCCTTGCCGACCTTGTCCATCGCCTCGGCGATGAGCTCGCCGATCTGCGAGTCGCCGGCGGAGATCGACGCGGTGGCGCTGATCTGCTCCTTGGTCTCGACCTCCTTGGCCGACTTCAGGAGCTGCTGGGAGACGGCCTCGGTGGCCTTCTCGATGCCCTTCTTCAGGGCCATCGGGTTGGCACCGGCGGCGACGTTGCGCAGGCCCTCGCGGACGAGTGCCTGGGCGAGGACGGTCGCGGTGGTCGTGCCGTCACCGGCGACGTCGTCGGTCTTCTTCGCGACCTCCTTGACCAGCTCGGCCCCGATCTTCTCCCAGGGGTCCTCGAGCTCGATCTCCTTCGCGATCGAGACGCCGTCGTTGGTGATCGTGGGGGCGCCCCACTTCTTCTCCAGGACGACGTTCCGGCCACGCGGGCCGAGGGTCACCTTGACGGCGTCTGCGAGGGTGTTCATGCCCCGCTCGAGGCCGCGACGGGCCTCTTCGTCGAACGCGATCATCTTGGCCATGCGGGGGGTCCTCCGATGAGAGACGTGCTGAGCCGGGGTCCGGTGCCCGCGACGGACGACCGGCTCCGTTCCGCCGGCCTCACCGTCCCGACCTGGCACTCGACGATACCGAGTGCCAAGTCCATGCTGGCACTCGGGTCGAGGGAGTGCAACCAGACCACCCGGGGTGTCGTGATCAGCCCAGGAGCAGGACGAGCACGACCACGAGCAGCAGCAGGAGCAGCCCGCCGGCGATGAGCAGCGCCCGGCCGGGACCTGCCCCGGCGCGGGCGAACGAACCGTCGCGGTCGGGCGGCACGGGGTCGCGCAGGCGCATCGGCGGCGCCACGGACGAGCGCGTCAACGGGCCGGGCGGCGGGCCGCTCGGGGGTCCCGGCGGCGGACCGGGCGGCCCCTGTGGACCCGGCGGACGCGGTCGCTCGGGACCGGCCACCCCGCCGCGCGGCGGGGTGGACGGCGGGCCGCCGGGCCGGGTGCCGGGCGGTGGCGTGCCGCGGGGCGGCGTGCCGGGCGGCGGCCCGGACCCGTTCGACGCGGCGCACCGGTCGGTGCCGGCACCACCCGATGCGGGACGCCGGGGCCCGGACGGCGGGCCGGTGCGGTGCCGGCCGGGCGCCGGGCCCACCAGCGGGGCGGGTCCCGGGCCGGTCAGGGCGCCGCGGGCGGCCTCGATCACCGCGCTCGCCGACTCGTGGCGGCGCGGGCGGTCCGGGTCCATGCCGCGGTGGACCACCACGTCGATGCGCGGGTCCAGCCCGGCGAGCTCGGCGGCCGACGGCACGTCGCCGCCGAGGTGGCCGTCGATGACCTCGGTGACCGACCCGAGGTACGGCGCGCGCCCGGTGAGGCAGGTGAACAGCACGCAGGTCAGCGAGTACACGTCGGTGCGGGCGTCCACCGGCTCGCCGCGCAGGTGCTCGGGGGCGGCGTAGGTGGGCGAGCCGAGGAAATCGCCGCCCGAGGTGCGGTGGCCGGTGGCGCCGCGGCGGGTGAGGCCGAAGTCGGCGAGGTAGACGTGCTCGCCGGCCGACTCGCGCGTCGTGACGAGCACGTTGGCCGGCTTGACGTCGAGGTGCACGAGGCCGCGCGCGTGCACGGCGTCGAGCGCGTCGGCGACCTGCCCCAGCAGGCGCAGCGTGCGGGCCACGGTGAGCGGGCGCCCGTCGATGATGCTGGCGAGGTCGGGGCCCTCGACGTGGCGCATCGCGATGTAGAGGTGGCCGTCGGTCTCGTCGAAGTCGTAAAGCGGGACGACGTGGGAGTGGTCGACCGCCGAGGTGTTGCGGGCCTCGTCCACGAAGCGCTCGCGGAACTCGCGGTCGGCGGCCAGGGCCTCGTCGATGACCTTGAGCGCGACCCGGCGGCCGAGCCGGGTGTCGGTGGCGCGGTAGAGCACGCTCATGCCGCCGCGACCGATCACCCCGTCCACGCGGAAGTGACCGAGCCGGTGCCCGGTCAGGTCCTGCGTGTTCCGGTCCGCCACGCCGCAGACCCTAACGCCGCACTGCGCCGTCACCGGGCCGGATCGCGGGGCGGGGTGGCGGGCGGGACGATGCGCGCCGTGACGGGACACGGGCACGGCCACGGGCACGACCACGGCGACCCGGCGGCGATGCGGCCGGTGGACGAGCACGCCGCCGCCGTCGCCGCCCTCTTCACGCCGATGCCCGCCGAGACGGTGGCGCTGGACGGCGCGCTGGGCCGGGTGCTGGCCGAGGACCTCGCCTCCCCCGTCGCCCTGCCCCCGTTCGCGAACTCGGCGATGGACGGCTACGCGGTGCGCAGCGCCGACCTGGGCGAGGTCCCCGTGGCGCTCCCCGTCGCCGCCGACATCCCCGCCGGGCGCACCGACGGTCCGCCGCTGGCGGCGGGCACCGCGCACCGGATCATGACCGGCGCGCCGCTGCCCGCGGGCGCCGACGCGGTGGTGCCGGTGGAGTGGACCGACGCCGGCACCGAGCAGGTGCGCGTCGACCGCGCCGTCGCCGCGGGCCAGAACGTGCGGGGCGCGGGCGAGGACGTCACCGCCGGCACCGTCGTGCTGCCCGCCGGGACGCTGCTCGGACCCGCGCAGGTCGGGCTGGCCGCCGCCGTCGGCGCCGGGACCCTGCCGGTGCGCCGCCGCCCCCGGGTGCTCGTGCTCTCGACCGGCTCGGAGCTCGTCGCGCCCGGCGAGCCGCTCGAGCACGGGCAGATCCACGAGTCCAACGGCCCGATGCTCGCCGCCGCGGTCACCGACGCGGGCGGGACCGCCGAGCTCCTGCGCTTCGTGCCCGACGACGTCGCCGCGTTCACGGCCACCCTCGACGACGCCCTCGGCGCGCACCCCGACGACCCGGTCGACCTCGTGCTCACCTCGGGCGGGGTCAGCGCGGGGGCGTACGAGGTGGTGAAGGACGCCTTCACCGACCGGGGTATCGCCTTCACGAAGGTGGCGATGCAGCCCGGGATGCCGCAGGGCCTCGGCCGCTACGCCGGCCCGCTCGGTGACGTCGCCGTCGTCACGCTGCCGGGCAACCCGGTCAGCGCGCTGGTCTCGTTCGAGGTGTTCGTCCGCCCCGCGCTGCGCGCCGCCGCGGGGCACCCCCAGCCGGCGCGCCCGCGGGTGCGCGCCCGCCTCGCGGAGGCGCTCGACTCGCCGGCCGGGCGGCGACAGTTCCGGCGCGGGCGGATCGACGCGGTCGCCGGGACGGTCGCGGCCGTGGGCGGGGCGGGCTCGCACCTGCTGGCCGCGCTGGCCCGCGCCGACTGCCTGCTGGGGGAGGACGAGGACACCACACACGTGGCCGCCGGCGAGACCGTCGAGGGCTGGCTCCTGGACGGGTGACACCGCGGGGGCTCGATGGAGCCCCCTCCCGGAGGGGTCGAGGCGGGGTCGACCCCTCCGTCGAGCGGTTCCGTTGCGCCGATGGGGCGACCCGGCCTTCCCCCGCCGCCCGACATCGGGCACCATGTGTGACAGGTGTCATGGGGTGCGCGGCGCGCTCTCCGGACATCTCCCGGGTGGGCCCCTCGAGGACCAACCGCTTGTCGCTGGGGAGCGGACGAGCGGTTCCTGGCCGGGGTCGCCGACTCGGGGGTTGGCGGCCCCGGCCCCATCCCGGCCCCTTCCCACCTCGTCCTCACCACGGCCCGGCCGATAGGTTTCTGTCGCGCGCGCCGTCGAGGAGAGGGATCCGAGAGCGACGATGGGCCAGCCCGAGACCGTCCCCGGCGGCACCGTCCGTCACGCACTGACCCTCGTGCGGGACACGATCCCCCCGCTGCACCCCGGCGGCCGCCCGGTGATCGGCGCGGTCGCCGCCGCCGCGTTCGGCCTGCGCGCCCTGCGCGGGCGGGGCACGTTCGCCGCGCTGGCCGTCACGGCCGGGGTCGCCGCGTTCTTCCGCGCCCCGCACCGCACGACGCCGCGCCGCGCGGGCATCGCCGTCGCGCCCGCGGACGGCACCGTGAGCCTCGTCGACACCGCCGAGCCGCCCGCGGACCTCGTCGCGCTGGGCCTGCCGCCCGGCCCGCGGCCGCGGGTCAGCGTGTTCCTCTCGGTCTACGACGTGCACGTCCAGCGCGTGCCCGTCGACGGCCAGGTCCGCGCCGTGGAGCACACGGCCGGCGGCTACCTGTCCGCCGACCTCCCCGCGGCCAGCGACACCAATGCGCGCACGGCGACGTGGGTGCACGGCACCGACGGCCACGACCTCGTCGTCCTGCAGATCGCCGGGCTCGTGGCGCGGCGCATCGTCTGCGACGTCGCGCCGGGCGACGAGGTGCGCGCGGGCGACGTCTACGGGCTCATCCGGTTCGGCTCGCGCGTGGACCTGCTGCTGCCGCCGGGCAGCACCGTGCACGTCGAGCCCGGACAGCGGGCGGTGGGCGGGGAGACCGTGCTGGCCGACCTGCCGGACGGAAGCGGCACACCGTGACCCCCGAGACCGCGGCCGCCCGCGGCGGGGGACGCGGGGTGCGGCTCCTGCCCAACGCGGTGACCGTGCTCGCGTTGTGCTCGGGGCTCTCGGGCGTGCAGTTCATGCTCACGGACAACCGCGTCGCCGCCCTGGCCGCGATCGCGCTGGCCGCGGTGTTCGACGCCCTCGACGGCCGCCTCGCCCGCCTGCTCGACGCGACCAGCCGCATGGGCGCCGAGCTGGACTCGCTGTCCGACTGCATCTCGTTCGGCGTGTCCCCGGCGCTGATCCTCTTCCTGTGGACGCTCGACGACATCCGCATCGGGTGGGTCGTCGCGCTCGTGCTGGTGGTGTCCGCGGCCCTGCGCCTCGCCCGCTTCAACACGCTCTCCGACGACGACGAGGCGCCGCCGTACGCGGGGGAGTTCTTCGTCGGCGTGCCCTCCCCCGCGGGGGCGCTCGTCGTGCTGGCCCCGTTGGCGCTCGAGGTCCAGCTGGGCCCGGGGTTCTGGTCGCACCCCATCGCCGTCGCCGTGTGGACGGTGCTGGCCGGCGCGCTGATGATCAGCCGTGTGCCCACCGCGTCGCTCAAGAGCGTCCGCGTCCCGCCGCCGCTGGTCGCGCCGCTGCTGGTGGCCGTCGCGTTCGCGGCCGCGGCGCTGGTGACCTTCCCGTTCGTGGTCTACGCGGTGGCGGTGGCGATCTACCTGCTGCACATCCCGTACGCGGCCAACCGCTACCGCTGGCTCGGCCGCCACCCCGAGGTGTGGCACGTGCCCCCGCGCCAGCGGCGCGCCGTCCGCCGGGCCCACCGCCGTCTCGGCCTCGCGCCGCCCCGGCGCCCGCTGCGCCGCCGCGTCGCCGGTGCCGCGGCCCGGGCCGGCACGGCCGCCCGCAACATCGGCCGGGACCGGGACCGGGACCGCAACGGCTCTCGCGGTGGCGACCGCACCGCGCCGCTGCTGCCGCCCCCCGCGCCGCCGGCCACCGACGGGCGGGACGGGCGGGAGGGGCGGGACGGGCACGACGCGCGCGGCCGGCCCCGCCCGCGCGGCTCGCGCCGGCTCGGGCTGCGCCGCCACCGGGAGGAGCGCCCGTGACCGCCCCGGCCGGCGTCGACCTCCTCGCCCGCCTCGGCACCTCCGCCGGCGACGCCCGGCGTGGTGTCGTGCGCCTGCACCCCGAGGTCATCACCGCGCTCGGCGTGCAGGCGTGGGACGCCGTGCGCGTGACCGGCGGGCGCACCACGGCCGCGCTCGTCGCGCCCGCCCCCGAGCCCGCGGCGCCCGGCACGGCGGTGCTCGACGAGACGACGATGGTCAACGCCGGCGTGGTCGACGGCTCCATCGTGGGCGTCGCGGCGGCGCCGGTCGCCGTGGCGCGCCAGGTCGAGCTGGCCGGCTCCCGGCTGGCCACGGTCGCCCTGCCGCCCGCCACGCTGCGCCTCGCCCTCACCGGCAAGGTCCTGCTGCCCGGGGACACGCTCTCGCTGCTGCCCCAGGACCTGGCCCCGGCGCCGGGTGCCGACGCCTCGGGCGCGCGGCGCGGGCTCGCGGCGGCGCTCGGCGGGACGTGGACGACCGAGCTCGTGACCGTGACCGCCGCCGAGGCGCCCGCCGGCGCCGACCCGTCCGCCGCCCTGGCCGTCGGGCCCACCACCGTCGTGCGCTGGCGCAACGGGGCGAGCACGGGGGCCAGCACCGGGGCGCCGGTGGCCGCCGCGCCGGGCGGGCCGGTGGCCGTGTCCGCCCCGGTGCCCGCGCCGGCCGCGGCCCCCGCGGTCCCCGTCGAGCCCGTCGCCGCGGTCGGCGACCTCATCGGGCACGGGGACGCCGCCCGCCGCCTCGGCGAGTGGTTCGACCTCGTCTTCCGCCGCCCGGAGCTGCTCGAGCGCCTGGGGGCCGCGCCGCACCTCGGGGTGCTGGTCAGCGGGCCCGAGGGCGTCGGCAAGACCACGCTCGTGCGCGCCGTGGCCGCCGAGGCCGAGGCCCGGGTGGTGTACCTGGACGGGCCCGCCGTCGCGGCCGTCGAGGCGGGCACGGCCGCCGCCCGTGGCCGCGAGGCCGTCGCCGACGCGCTGTCGAGCGCGCCGGGCGTGCTGCTCGTGACCGACGGCGA
>JAQSWW010000170.1 GCA_029266415.1 Actinomycetospora sp.
CTCACCGGGCTGACCGGCAGCCGGCTGGGCGTCGCCGTCCTGGCGGTGATGGTGGTCGGCCTGCTGGCGTTCGCCGTCTGGCAGGGGCTGGCCGCGGCCGCGGGCTTCCGCTGGACCTCGGGGATGACGCGGGTGCGCAAGCGGGTCGGCGCCGGGGCGAAGACGATCGCGGTGCTCGCGGTGGCCGTGGTCGGGATCCGGCTGCTGGTCACCGGCTCGTCGGGCGGTTCCAGCTCGTCGAGCACCGAGGGGGTCACCGCCGGCCTGCTCGCCCTGCCCGCCGGGTGGATCGTCGTCGGGCTCGTGGGCGTCGTCGTGGTCGTGATCGCGGTGATCATGGGCTACACCGGGGTCGCCCGGACGTTCTCCGACGACCTCGACTACGACCGCCTGCCCGACCGCCTGCGCCGGCCGGTCGAGGTGCTCGGCGTGGTCGGGCACGTCGCGCGCGCCGTGGCGTTCGCCATCGTGGGCGTGCTGTTCGTCGTCGCGGCGCTGCAGGCCGACCCCGCCCGGGCGGGCGGGCTCGACCAGGCGCTGACGACGCTCGCCGCCCAGCCCTACGGCCCGCTGCTGCTCCTGGCGGTCGGGGCCGGGTTCGCGGCGTTCGGCGTCTACAGCTTCGCCGAGTCCTGGGCGCGCCGGATCTGACGCCGGTCCGGCGCGCTCAGATCCCGGGCACCCGCACGAGCTGGTCGACCAGCGGCTCCGGGTGGACCTGCACGCCGAGGTGCGAGGTGGGCAGGTCGACCACCCGGAACGGGTTGTCCGGCACGGCCGCGTCGGCGTCGGCGACGAAGCGATCCTGGAGAGCCACGGGGAGTGCGCGGTCGCGGGAGAGCCGGACGTAGGTGTGCGGCACCCGGCCCCACCGCGCGGGGTCGACCCGCACCGCGTCCTCGTCGATCACGAGGGCCTCGTCGGTGTCCATGCTCCGGAGCATCGCGAGCAGCTCGTCGCGGGTGCCGTCGGCCAGCAGCGCCGCGTACAGGGCGTCGACCAGGTCCGGATCGTCCAGGCCCCAGTCCACGCGGAGCGCGCCGAGCGCCGCCGGATCCGCGGCCACCAGCCGCGGCAGGAGGGCGTCGAGATCCGACCCGGAGTCCGGGCCGGTCTGGTAGGCCGAGGGCCCGCCCGTCACGCAGCACCAGGCCGAGACGTACACCAGGTGGTCGACGAGCTCGGGGGCGGCGTTGGCGCACGCCGTGGTGGTCAGCCCGCCGCGGCTGTGCCCGACGAGCACGACGGGCCCGTGCTCGCGAGCTGACCGCAGGACGTCGAGCACGGACTCGACGTCGCCCGCGGTCGAGCGGCCGGCCATCCCGCTGGGCGTCGTCCCGGGGTCGCCGACGACGACCCGGGCGTCGAGCCCGTGACCGGGCAGGTCGACGGCCAGGGCGCGATGGCCGCGGCGGGTCAGCCCCCGGGCGACGGGTCCCCAGTGCGGGGCGCAGGCGAAGGCGCCGTGCACCAGCACGAACGTCGCCGGTGCGGTCACGGCGCGGGAGTCTGCCAGCCGTGCGAGGACGCCGGGCTACACGGCGTCGACCTTCGGCATGATGTCGTTCTTGATCCGCTTGAGGTCGTCGAGCGTCTTCGCCACCGGCACGTCGGTGAACGGCGGCCAGATCAGCGGCATCGTCAGGCCGGCCTCCTTGTAGGCCTTGAGCCGGTCGGTGAGCTGCTTCTCGGTGCCCACCAGCAGGTTGGACGGGACGCCGTTGTCGCTCTGGTCGGTCTCCTCGTCGGTGATGACCGTCCAGATCATGCTGCAGATCTCGAGGTCCTTCGACCGCTTCGGGCTCCCGATCTCCTCGAACTGCTGGTCGATGGCGGTCAGCCACCGGGACAGGCCGTGCGGCGAGTCCTGGATGCCGATCCAC
This sequence comes from Actinomycetospora sp., assembly GCA_029266415.1. Taxonomy (GTDB): domain Bacteria; phylum Actinomycetota; class Actinomycetes; order Mycobacteriales; family Pseudonocardiaceae; genus Actinomycetospora. The sequence goes on from JAQSWW010000170.1 coordinate 1,884, forward strand.
CCGTCCAGGTCGTACTTGGTGATGCGCTTCGCCGAGCGCAGCGGGTCCTTGAGCCCGCTCATGAAGATCGGCGGGCGGGGCTTCTGCAGCGGCTTGGCCCCGAAGCCGCAGCGGTCGAAGTCGGCGAACTCCCCGTGGTACTCGAAGTGGTCGTTCGCCCAGATGCCCTGCATGATCTCGAGCGTCTCGCGCACGTGCTTGTGGCGCTTCGGGAAGATGTGCGCCGCACTCGCGGCGGCGAACTCCTCGGGCATCCACCCGGACCCGACGCCGACGTTGAGCCGACCGCCCGAGAGGTGGTCGATGGTGGCCAGCTCGGTGGCGAGGACGCCGGGCGCGCGGAACGGCGTGTCGATGATGCTCATGCCGATGCGCACCTTCGACGTCTTCGCCGCGAGCCACGGGATCAGCGGGTAGCCCTGGAACCACTGCCCGGTGGAGGCCACGGGGAGGGCGTTCGGGAGCCCGTCCATCATGCCGAACGAGTACTGGAGCTCCTCGCGGTCGGAGGCCTCCGGCACGACGATCCGGTCGAGCGTCCACACGGAGTCGAAGTCGAGGTCCTCGGCGAGCTCGGTGAGGTCCTCCAGCTCCTTGATGGTCACCTCGGTGCGGAAGTTCGGCAGGTACAGAGCGAGCTTCACGGAACGACCTCCTGGCCAGCAGAGCGACGTCGATCACATCGATCATCGACGACGCTCTCGCACCCGGACGGGCGGAGGCAAGGGTTGTGCACGACCGGAACCCTCCCGCAACGCGACGCTGACTGCGCGGGACGGCGAGCGCACGTTCCTCGTGTTCCACGGCGAGGACGGCGACACGAGGACGGCACTCCCGGGATTTCCTCGTGGCCGTCGAGCGCGGCGTCGCCCGCGACCAGGCCCACCCGCCGACGGCCGACGAGCTCGCCGCGTGGGCCGGCGAGCAGCTCACCCCGCAGGCGCGGCCCCGCGAGTGGCACCTCATCGAGAGCCTGCCGCGCACCGGCGTCGGCAAGGTCCGCCGGTCCGAGATCGGTGGTGGCGACGCGTGCGTGCCGCGGTTCAGAACTCCCGGTGGCGCCGGGCGACGGTCTCGGCGATGTCGCGCAGCTTGAGGTTGAGCTGCTGGGAGGCGCGGCTCAGGGCCTTGAACGCCTTGTCGGCGTCGTAGCCGTGGCGCTCCATGAGGATGCCCTTGGCCTGCCCGATCACGTCCCGGGTGGACAGGGCCTCGCGCAGGTGGGCCGCCTCGAGCTCCGCCGCGGTGCGCGCGGCCGTGTGGTGCAGCGCCATCCCGGCGAAGGAAGCCAGCACCAGCGCGGTGTCGCGGTCGGCGTGGTCGAGGGCGTGCGGCTGCCTCGCGTAGCAGGTGAGCGCGGCCTGCCGGGGCGGGTCCCCGTCCGGGAAGATCCCGGTGGAGAGCACGGAGCGCACACCCAGCGCGACCGCGCGGGGTCCCCACGACGGCCACGGCACCTCCTCGCCGTCCCGCGGTGAGGCCTCGGCGTCCACGGGGTGGTCCGGCACGGCGAGGTCGGGGTGCATGGCCAGCCCGAGGCCCGAGGCGTCGGTGGCCGTGAGACAGGGCCCCTCCCCCGTCTCGTGCTGGGCCCGGTCGAGACGCTCCGCCAGGTCGTCGGTGTGGGCGGGCGTGCTGAAGCCACCGCCGTCGAGGCGCATGCTCACGCTCACCAGCTCCGCGCCCTCGATCATCTGGCGCGCGGCGTGGACGACGCGGTCGAGCACGTCGACGACGCCGCCGGACTCACCGACCGGGGCGCTGAGGACCCGGGCGACCGCGGAGAACTCCCGCGCCAGGTGCCCGACGCCGGGGTCCGCGGAGCCGTCGCGCCCGTTGCGCCCGGCACCGGTCTCGTGAGCCACCACGTCCACCACGTCCACCACTCAATCGCGGCGATCGAGCGAGCGCTGCAGGTCGAACCAGACCCGCTTGCCGCCGTCGCGCTCCTCGGACCCCCACCGGTGGGCCAGCGAGGCCACGATCTGCATGCCCCGCCCGCGCGCCGCGTTCGGGTCGAGCGCGCGGACCACCGGGCGGACCGAGGAGCCGTCGGCGACGCCGACCCGCACCCAGTCGTCGGCGGCGGCCACGTCGACCTCGAGGGCGACGTCGCTGCCGGCGTGGTCGACCACGTTGGCCACCACCTCGTGCACCAGCATGCCCGCGTCCTCGACGACCTCGGCGTCGACGGCCCACGCGTCCAGCAGCTCCCCGAGGACCACCCGCGCGGTGCGGGGCGCGGCCAACGTCGGGGGCAGCTCGAACGACGCCCGCAGCGTGGACATCCGGTCCTCGACCTCCCGTGGTACCCGTCCGTCGGCGCACCGCCCTGACCCGGGAGGCTACGGCGGTCACCCGCGGGAGTCAGCTCCGGTCTCCCGTCGCCTCCCGGTCGCCGGCCGAACGCTCGGGCGGGAAGGGCATCCGCGGGTGGTGGGGCACCTCGGGCGACGACGAGTCGAGGGGCACCGAGGCCGAGCGGACCAGCCCCAGCTGGGTCGACTGGCGGCCCAGGACGGCGTCGAGGACCCAGTCCATGGCGGTGCGCAGGCGGTTGCCGGGCATCGAGAGCAGGTGGTAGCCGCGGGTGATCGTCTTGGCGGGCAGCCCGGACAGGCGCAGGTGCAGCGGGTTCGCGGCGGCGTCGGTGCTGCCGAGGTCGACGAGGAACCCGAGGTCGCGGTGGCGGTAGCGGCGCAGGCGTCCACCTCGCAGGGACGCCGCGACGTTGCGGCCGGCCAGCTTGCCCTGGCGCTCCGCGTGCTGCGCGGTCATCGCGGTGATCTTGCCCGGCCTCCCCGGGTCGGGCACGGCCGCGGCGTCGCCGCAGGCGAACACCTCGGGGTGCCCGGGCACGGTGAGCGACGCGTCGACGACGACGCGGCCCTCGGCGAGCTCGACGCCGACGTCCTCGATCAGCGGGTCGGGGCGGACCCCGACGCACCAGGCCAGCGTGCGGGTCGGGACGACCTCGCCGTCGTGGAGCCGGACACCGTCGGCCGTCACCTCCTCGACCGTGTCGCCGGTGCGCACCTCGACGCCGCGGTCGCGCAGCACGCGGTCGGCGGTGTCGCCGAGGTGCTCGTCGAGCCCGGACAGGACCCGGCCCCGGCTGACCAGCAGCCACCGCACGGCGTCGTCGCCCAGCCCGCGGGCGCGGGCGAGATCGCGGGTGAACAGCACGCCCTGGGCGGCGACCTCGGTGCCGGTGTAGCCCGCGCCGACGACGACGAAGGTGCACCGAGCCCGGCGCTCCTCGGGGTCGTCGGTGACCGTCGCGAGGTCGATCTGGCGGATCAGGTGATCGCGCAGGTAGAGGGCCTCGGGGATGCCGCGGAACCCGTGGGCGTACTCGTTGAGCCCGGGGATCGGCATCAACTTGTGGACGCTGCCCACGGCCAGCACGAGGCGGTCGTAGGTCGTGGTGTGGTGCCGGCCCTCCGGGTCCATCCACCGGACGCCGCGGCCGCCGAGATCGATCTCGTCGACCTCGCCCTGGGCGTGCGCCACCGTCCGCGGCAGCGTTTCGGCCAGCGACACCGAGATGCGGCGGGGCTCCAGCACGCCGGCGGCGACCTCGGGCAGCAGCGGCAGGTAGAGGAAGTAGTTGGTGGGGCTGACCAGCACGATCTCCACCGCGTCGCCCACCGATCGGGCCAGGGACCGGGCCGCGTTGTAGCCCGCGAAGCCGCCCCCCACGATGACGACCCGGGGCCGGGCCTCCCGGGACTCGTCCGTCCGTTCCGCGCGCGTCACGCGCGGGGCTTCCCCCGCAGGCGGGCGCGGTGAAACCGGGCGATCACCCGCGAGCCCGCCCCGCATCCTCGACACCGGCCTAGGCTGGGGTCTCGTGACGTCCCACGCCCCGACCGTCGCCCCGTGCGACGGGACGGCCTGAGGCCCTGGTGCTCCGCGCCCGGTCCCGCCCCGCGACCACCTTCACCACGGCGTCCGTCTCCCTCGTCGCGGTCTGCGCCGCCGCCGGGGTGCCGGCCCCGCTCTACGTCGTCTACCAGCAGACCTACGGCGTCTCGACGGTCGCGCTCACCGGTGCGTTCGCGATCTACATCCTCCCGCTCCTCGCCGCGCTGCTGTGCTGCGGCAGCCTCTCGGACCACCTGGGCCGGCGACGGGTGGCCGTGCCGGCGCTGCTGGTGGGCGCGGGCGCGTGCCTCGTGCTCGCGACCGTGGACTCGGCGGCGCCCCTGATCGTCGGCCGGGCCGCACAGGGACTCTCCGTGGGGCTCGCGCTCAGCGCGCTCGGCGCGTTCGTCGTCGACCTCGCACCCCCGTCGCGTCCCGGCCTCGCCGGGGCCGTCACCAGCGGCGCGCCGCCCGGGGGCATCGCGATCGGCGCGCTCGCCTCGGGCGCGGCGGTGCAGCTCGCGCCCGAGCGCGCCCCGGTCCTGTCCTTCGTGGTCACCGCCGCCCTGCTGACCCTCGCCGCCGTCGCGGTGGGGGTGCTGCCCGAGACCGTCACCCAGCGGAAACCCGGTGCGCTGCGGTCGCTGCGCCCGGAGGTGGCGGTCCCGGCGGCCGCGCGGGCGGTGTTCCCCGTGGTCTGCGTGCTCGTCGCGGCCACCTACGTCCTCGGCGGCTTCACCCAGGCGCTCGCCCCGTCGCTGGCGGTGTCCGTGCTGGGCCGCACCGACCTGTTCGGCGGCGCGCTCACCGTGGCCGTCTTCCACCTCGCGGGCCCGGTGGCCGGGCTCACCGCGAGCCGGTGGCGGACCGCGCCGGCGCTGGCGGGCGGGGCGGCCGTGCTGGTGGCCGGCACCGGCGGCTTCATCGTGGCGATCGCCGTCGGCAGCTTCGCCGTGTACCTGGGCGCCGCCGTCGTCGCCGGTGCGGGGTTCGGGGTCGCGTTCGCCGCCGCCATGCGGATCCTCCTCGAGCGGAGCCCCGCAGGCGTGCACGCCGCCACCCTCGCCGCGGTCTACCTGTTCTGCTACCTCGCCGCCGCCGTCTCGAGCCTGCTCGCCGGCGCGGCCGTCGAGGTCTGGGGCCTGGCCCCGGTGGCGTCGGTCCTGTGCGGCCTGGTCATCGTGATGGTCGCCGCCGGCGCCACCGGCTCGGTGCTGCGCACGCGCGCCACCTAACCTGGTCCGGTGCCGATGACCGCCAAGTACGCCACCACCTGCGGGGTCTGCGCCGCCGACGTCCGGCCCGGCGAGGACATCGCGCGCGCCGGGGAGCGCTGGGCGCACGCGGCGTGCGCCCCGTCGTCCGGGGGGCGCGCACCCGCCGGTGGGAGCAAGGCCAGGCCCGCGAAGGCCCCGCGCCCGGACATGCCGGCCGCCGAGGGCGCGCTCGAGGTCTGGACCGACGGCGCCTGCTCGGGCAACCCGGGCCCCGGCGGCTGGGCGTGGGCCACCCGCGACGGGCGGCAGGACAGCGGCGGCGAGCCCGCGACCACCAACCAGCGCATGGAGATCCGGGCGGCCCTCGAGGCCGTGCGCGCACTCGACGGTCCGCTGGTCGTCGTGAGCGACTCGACCTACGTCGTGAACTGCTTCCGCGACGGCTGGTGGAAGGGCTGGCTGGCGCGCGGCTGGGTCACCAGCGCCAAGAAGCCGGTGATCAGCCGGGACCTCTGGGAGCCGCTGATCACGCTCGTCAACGAGCGCGGCGACGTGTCCTTCCGGTGGACCAAGGGCCACTCGGGCGACGAGATGAACGACCTGGTGGACCGGCTCGCCGTCGAGCAGTCGAAGGCCATCGCCTCCTGAGGAGTCGACGGCGACGCCGTTCCCCAGCTCCGACGACTCAGCCCCGACGACTCAGCGGCCGGTGACCCGGTGGGCGCTCTGCTGTGCGGCGGCGGTGCCGCGGGTGGCGCCGACCCCGAACAGGTGCAGACCGCCCGCGACGACGACGCCGACGACGCGACCGGTGACGCGCACCGGGTTGAGAGCGTGCGCGAGCTGGTCCAGCGGCGCGGCCACGGCCTCGGTGTAGGCGTGGATCTGCTGGCCGACGCGGTCGGCCGCGTCCTCGGCCTCGTCACCGACGTCCGCGCCGCGGTCGGCGACGCGGTCGGCCCCGGACGCCACGGTCTGCCCGGCCTGGCGGGCGCCGGCGTCCACACGGGCGGCGGCGCGGCGACCCGCGGCCCGGGTCTCGCCGGCCACCTCGCGGGCGGTGCCCTCGGCCTGGCCGGCGAGGTGCCCGGCGGTGGTCTGCGCGATGCTCGCGGTGTCCTCGGCCGCGGCCTCGAGGCTCTTGTCGCCCTCGCTCACGGCCTCGACCTGGTCGCGCACCCCGGAGCCGGCGGCCTCGGCGGTGGCCCCGGCCCTGCGGGCGGCGGTGCGGGTGTGGCCCGCGACCTTCTTCGCGGTGGTCGACGCCTCGTCGGCGACGTCCTCCGCGGTGTCGCCGGCCTCCGACGCGGCGGTCTCGGCGGTGTCGCCCGCCTCCTGCAGCGTCGCGCGGGTCGCCTCGCGGAGCCCCTCGACGGAGCTGCCGTTGCGGCCGGCGTCGCTCCCGGTGCTGGTGTCCGCGTCGGTCCCGCCCACCTCGTGCACCGCGGTGGGGGTGTGGCCGGCGAGCTCGTCGGCGGAGCCGCCGGCGCCGCCCTCGCGGACCGCCTCGACGGTCTCGACCGCGCCCTCGACCCCGGCGTTCTCCGCGACCTCGGCGGCGGTGCGGCTGGCGTCGGTGGTGTCGGCGTCGACGTGCCGGGTCTCGAGGACCTCCCCGTCCTCGCCGTGCACGACGACCTCGCCGCCCCCGTTCTGCGCGATGATGGTGACGGCGCGCTCGACGGCTTCGACCTCGGTGGCCGTCCGCGCGGTCACCTGGTCGTCACCGGGGACGGTGACGGTCCACTCCTCGCCCTGGGGCTGCACGTGGCGGTCGGGCATGTCTGGCTCCTCGGTCGTCGATGACGTCCCAGAGGGCTGCCCGTCCGGGGCCGCGGATGCACGCCCGCCGGCCCCCGGTCCGGTGACGATCGCCTCCGATCCGCCGGCCATCCCCGCGGCCGCCGCCGGACGGGCGCCGCCGCTACGCCGTGCCGACCGCGTGTGCCGGCGCCGGGCCGTAGGTTCGTGGGATGGGCATCCCGCTGCTCGTCGACACCGACCCCGGCGTGGACGACGCCTACGCGCTGACCCTCGCCCTCTCCGACCCCGACGTCGACGTGCTCGCGGTGTCGACGGTCTTCGGCAACGTGGGGGTCGACGTCACCACCGGCAACGCGTGCCGCGTGCTGGGCCTGCTCGGCCGGCGCGACGTCCCGGTCGGCCGCGGGGCCGGGCGGCCGCTCGTCCACCCGGCACCGGAACGTGCGGTCGCGGTGCACGGGACCGACGGGCTCGGGGGGCGGGCCGCCGACTTCGGCGAGCCCGGCGGGGTGG
>JAQSWW010000299.1 GCA_029266415.1 Actinomycetospora sp.
GACACCGGGGGCGCCGCCCGCGGGCTCCGCGGGGTCGCCCGGGACTCCCGGGCCCCCGCGCTCGCCGTACCCGCCCGCGGCGCCGGCCCCGGGCGGGCCGTGGCCGCCGGAGGCCTGGGGCCCGCCGAGGCCGCCGTACCCGCCGGGGGCGTCCGGGGCGCCGCCCGCCGGGGGCCCACCGGGGGGCGGGCCGTAGCCACCGGGGCCGCCGGGGGCACCGGGACCGCCCGTCGGCGACGGGGTCCCGGACGGCGGGGTCACCGGCTCGGTGCCCGCGCCGGCCTGCGCGCCCGGGGCCTGCGGGTCGCCGGTCTGGGGGCCGCCGGTCTGGGGGCCGCCCTGGCGGGCGACCCGCCCGAGACCCTCGCCGGCCTTCGCCTCGGCGCGCCCGATCTGCTCGGAGTACTTGCCCCCGGTCTTCTGGTCGACCCAGCGCGCGGCCTTGCCCAGGCCGCCGCGGATGCCCTGCTCGTTGTCGGCGACCTTCTTGCCGACGGTGTCGCGCAGATCGTTGAGGAACTGCTTGCCCTGCTTGGCGTAGTCGTCGCGAGTCACGGGTCCTCCACCCAACGGGGTCCGGGCTTGGACGGTACCCGTGCGGCGACCGGGCCCACACCCGATCGCGTGCCGCGAGGTGTCGCTGCGGGGGCGGTCTGCGGCAGGGTGGCCGTCGGTCGTGCCGGACGGCCAGGCACGATGGACGCGCGGACCCGGGTCCCCCACGGGTCGGGCAGGCACGGACACGGACGATCGACGAGCACGGGAACGGGGCCGGGAGGCCTCGCCGAGAGCACGGGGAACGAGGAGGCGCGCGGGCGTGAGTTCGACGGAGGCGGGCCCGCCGCCCACCGTGGGCGGCGGGCGCTACACCCTCGGCGACCTCATCGGCCGCGGTGGCGCGGCCGAGGTGTTCCGGGCGCGCGACGAGCTCCTCGGGCGCGACGTCGCGGTGAAGCTCTTCCCCGCGGGCGTCGGCGAGGCCGACGAGTCCCGCCGCCAGCGCGAGGTCCAGACGCTCGCCGGGATGAACCACCCCGGCCTGGTGACGATCTACGACGTCGGCCAGGAGCGCGACCGCGCCTACTTCGTCATGCAGCTCATCGAGGGCGAGTCGCTGGCGGACCGCATCCGCAGCGGCCCGCTCGCCCTCGGCGACGTCGTCGCCCTGGGCGCGGCGCTCGCCGACGCGCTCACCTACGTGCACCGCCACGGCGTCGTGCACCGCGACATCAAGCCCGGCAACGTCCTGCTCGACACCGACGGCCGCCCGCACCTGTCGGACTTCGGCATCGCCGTGCTCGCCGACGCCACCAACATCACGGCCACCGGCATGGTCATCGGCACCGCGTCGTACCTCTCACCGGAGCAGGTCCGCGGCCAGCAGGTGGGGCCGGCGTCCGACGTCTACGCGCTGGGCCTGGTGCTGCTCGAGTGCATCACCGCCCGCCGCGAGTACCCGGGCAACGCCCTCGAGGCGGCGGTCGCCCGCCTGCACCGGGCGCCGGAGATCCCCACCGACCTCCCCGGGCCCCTCGCGGGGCTGCTCGCGGGGATGACGCTCGACGAGCCGATGGAGCGCCCGACCACCGAGCAGGTGGTCGGCGAGCTGCGCATGATCTCGCGCGAGAGCGGCATGGACGCCCAGACCGTGCTCGCGCCCGCACCGGTCACCGGCAGCGGCGCGATGCGCACGACGGCCATGGGCCCGCCGGGCACCGGGCCCACCGTGTACGCGCCGATGGGTGCGCCGGCCTCGGGAGCGACCCGGGCCCTGGGGACGCCGCCCGGCGGCTACGGGCCCGCCGGCGGCGCCGCCGCCTACGGTGCCGGGTACGGCGACCCGACCGCGCTGGTCGGCGGCGAGCCGCCCGGGCCGCCGGTCGAGGAGCCGCGCCGCGGGGGTCGGCGCGCCGCCGCCGTGCTCGCCCTCCTGGGCCTGCTGCTGATCGGTGGCATCGGTGGCTACCTGCTGCTGTCGAACAACGAGGAGCCCGCCCCGGCCGCGCCGCCCGTCCTCCCGCCGGTCCTCAGCACGTCGAGCACGACGACGACGCCCGAGGAGACGACGACGCGCACCACTCGGCGCACGACCACGCCGCCGCCGACGACGACGGTCGCGCCGCCGCCGGTCACCACGCAGCGCCCGGTCGAGCCGACCACCACGACCACCACGTCCGTCGCCCCGGTCGAGCCGCCGGATGACGACGGCCCCGTCGTGGTCCCGCCCGGCGGCGGGACCGGGACCGGCGGCTAGACCGCCCCGGCCGAGAACTCGCCGGCGAGCACGCCGTCGCGGAACGCCGTCCACTCGTCCGCGCGGAAGTGCAGCTCCGCGCCCGAGGACGTCTCGACCAGGGTGCGCCCGCCGTCGGGCTGCGCGGTGACCTCGACCGCGCCGTTCGCGGACGCGGCGTCGCGGGCGACCTCGTCGAGGAACGCCGACCACGCCGGGCCGTCGAGGTGCACGACCGGGCCGTGGCCGTGCTGCTTGGTGTCGCGCAGGTACGTGGCGCCGTCGGCCTCGAGGACCTCGACGCAGCTCGCGCCGTTGGAGCTGTGGCTGGAGGTCCGGGTGTCGAGGGCCGAGAGGGCGAGCAGGTGGTCCATCTGCTCGGCCATCACCGCGGGGCCGCCGACGAGGCGGTCGAGGATCGTCTCCT
>JAQSWW010000171.1 GCA_029266415.1 Actinomycetospora sp.
CGCGACCTCCCCACGCCCGGCCCCGCAGACCGCCCCAGACACCCGCGCGCCGCCCCCGTCCGCGGGCCCCGGCCTGTTCGAGGGGCGCGAGGAGGGCGTGGTCGTCTGCGGCCGCGACGGCGTGGTCCGCGCCGCCAACCCCGCCGCGCGCCGGCTGCTGCCCGCGCTGCGCGTCGGCGAGGTCGTCGACGTCGCGCGGTGCGAGGTGCTCACGCGTGCCGTGCGCGAGGGCGGCCACGGACCGGCGAGCGTCGAGGTGGTCGTCGACCGCCCCGAGGGCGAGCTCCACCTGCGCGCCCGCCGCGGCCCCGTCCTCGGCCCCACCCCGCCCCCGCCGCCCGAGACCGGCGACGGCGACACCTGCTGGTACCTGCGCGACGTCACCGGCGAGCAGCAGCGCACCGACACCCTGCTCGCCGCCCAGGAGCGCGCGGCCTTCCTCGCCGAGGCCGGGCGGGCGCTGCACGGCGTCCTGCACCTCGACCGCACCGCCCGCCGTGTGGTCGCGCTGGCCGTCCCGCGCCTCGCCACGAGCGCGACGCTCGTGCTGCGCCACGACGACACCGTCACCTGGGCCACCGCCGAGCTCGGCGCCGGGCGCCCGCGCCTGGGCCACGCGAGCACCGTCGTCCTCGCCCGCGTCCCGCGCCTCGCCGCCGCCCTGACCGGCGACGGCGCCGGCGACCCCTGGCTCGACGAGGAGCTGCGCACCCTCACCGGACGCGCGATGCCCACCGGCGGGACGCTGCGCGCGTGCCCCGTGCCCACCACCGGCGTCGTCGACGGGCTCGTCGTCCTGGCCGGCGCGCGGGCCGAGGCCGCCGACGAGCTCGGCGCCGCCGAGGAGGAGCTGCTCACCTCCTACGTCGCGCGCGCCGGCGCCGCGCTCGCGGCGGCCGCGCTGCACGAGGAGCAGGCCCACCTGGGCGCCGTGCTGCAGGAGAGCCTCGCGGCGCCCCGGCTGCCCGAGACCCCGGGCGTCGAGTGGGGCGCGGCGTACCGCCCGGCCCGCGAGACCCTGCGCGTCGGCGGCGACTTCTACGAGGTCGTGGGCGGCACGGGACCGTCGGCACGCTCCGCCTTCCTGCTCGGCGACGTGTGCGGCAAGGGCATCGAGGCCGCGGTGCTCTCGGGGCGGGTGCGCCAGTCGTGGCACGCGCTGCGCCTGCTCGAGGACCAGCCCGGCCGACTGCTCGGCCTGCTCAACACCGCGCTCCTCGACGCCGTCGCCACCCGCGACGAGCACCCCCGGTTCGCGACGATGGTGCTCGGTGACGCGCGCCCGCTGCCCGAGGGCGGCGTGGCCCTGCGCCTGGCCACCGGCGGGCATCCGCCGCCCCTGGTCCTGCGCGCCGACGGCACCGTCGAGCCCGTGCCGGTCGCCGGCATGCTCGTCGGCGGCCTGCGCGAGGCGCGCTTCGGCGAGGCCGAGGTGGTGCTCGCACCGGGCGACACCTGCCTGCTCTACAGCGACGGGGTGGTCGAGGCCCGCGGGTCCGGCGACTTCTTCGGCGAGGAGCGCCTCGCCGCGACCCTGCCGCGCTGCGCGGGAGCGCCCCCCGCGGTGATCTGCGAGCACCTCGAGCAGACCGTCGTCTCGTGGCTCGACGGCCACGACCACGACGACGTCGCCCTGCTCGCGATCCGGGCCCCGCGGAGCGCGACGTGACCTCCGTGCCCGCGACCGCCACCGACCCCACGACCCTGCGCGCGGTGTACCTCGACCGGCTCGCCGCGTCGGACGAGGAGGGGGCCGTGACCGTGGCGGTCGACGCCCTCGACGCCGGCGTCGACCCCGAGGTCGTGCTGCTCGACGTCGTCGCCGGCGCGCAGCGCGAGGTCGGCGAGCGCTGGGCGGCGGGGGAGTGGACCGTGGTGCAGGAGCACGTGGCCACGCACATCAGCGAGCGGGTCGTCGCCGCCGTCGCCCGCCGCGCGCCCACGCCCACCCCGAACGGCCTCGGCCGGGTGGCCGTCGCCTGCCTCGACGGCGAGTGGCACGGGCTCCCGGCGCGGCTGCTGGCCGAGGTGCTCACCCGGTACGGATGGGACGTCGAGTTCCTCGGCGCCTCGGTGCCCGCGGCACACCTCGCCACCCACCTGCACCGCGCCGGCCCCGACGTCGTCGCCATCTCCAGCTCGCTGCCCTCCCGCCTGCCCGCGGCGCGGCGCATGGTCGAGGCGTGCCGCAGCACGGGCACCCCGGTGCTCGCCGGCGGTCCGGCGTTCGGCGAGGACGGGCGCTGGGCGCGGGCGGTCGGCGCCGACGGCTGGGCGCCCGACGCGCGCGCCGCCGCCGCGATGCTGGCCGCCGCCCCCGACGGGCCGTGGCCCACGGGCGGCGGGACGGCCACCGGCGCGGACGATCGCGGCGCCCGCGAGGAACAGACCGTCCTGCACGCACGGCGGGCCGAGCTCGTGGGCGTTGCCGCCGCGGCCGTTCGTCCGGGCGCCGAGGTCCCCGACGAGCTCGCCGACGACCTCGGCCACCTCGTGGACTTCCTCGCCGCCGCGGTGTTCGTCGACGACCCGTCCCTGTTCGAGGGCTTCGTGTCCTGGGTCGGCACCCTGGCGATCCCGGCCGGGCTGCGGGTCGACGAGGTCGGGCCCGCCCTCGACGCGCTGGCCGCCGCGCTGGCGGACTCCCCGCGCACCGCCCGCCTCCTGCGCGACGCGCGTGCCGCCCACCCGACCCCGGCGCCGTGATGGCCGACCTGACCATCGCCACCGACCGGGACGGCGCCGACGTCGTGGTCAGCGTCGGCGGCGACCTCGACTACGACAGCCACGGGCGCCTCGAGCAGGCCGTCGACGAGGCGCTCGACGGCGGGCCCGCCGGGCTCGTCCTCGACCTCACCGCCGTCACCTACTGCGACTCCTGCGGCCTGCGCGTGCTGCTCGGCGCGCACCACCGCGCGGGCGAGGTCGGCGCGACGTTCGTGCTGCGCGGCGTGCAGGGCCAGCCCGCCCGCGCGCTGCGGCTCACCGGCCTGGACCAGGTGCTGGGCTGAGTGAGGCGTTGGCGCTCCGCGCTCGTGCGCGCTTGCCCGTGCCGGGGCACGGACAAGCGCTCACACCTCGCAGCCGGCCGCGGTCGTGAGCAGCGGGGTGCGGCGGTAGAGGGTGCCCCAGCACCACGTTCTGCTCGCGTGCGCCTCAGCGCACCGACTCCAGGAACGCCCAGAACGTCGCCGACCAGCGCTCCGCGGCGTCGACGTGCGGCCCGTGGCCCGACTCCGGGAACTCCTCGATCTCGACGCGCCCGCCCGCGGCACGGTAGGCGTCGAGCACGTCCCGGATCTGGCTGACCATCGGCTGGGGCGGGAAGACGTCCTGGCCCGGCCAGCCGGGGATGGCGCCCCCGGCGCCGAGCGTCCCGAGCTCCAGCGCCGAGCCGTCGGCGACGACGACGTCCTGTCCCCCGTGGGTCCAGAGCACGGGCGGCTTCTCGTCCAGCGTCGGCAGCCAGGACCAGTCGCAGTACTTCGGCGACAGCGCGTTGATCAGTCCGCGGGTGCCCGGGGCGGCGCCCGGCCAGTTCTCGGAGGTCTGCGCGTCGCCCGGGTAGCCGTCGTCGGAGATCGTGGTCAGCAGGATCTCCTCGAGCAGGATGTCCTCGCGGTCACGCGGCTCCCGGTGCCCGGCGCGCCAGTACGTCGCGTTCATGACGTTGCGCGGCGAGAGCGGGTCGTCCTCCGACCGGTCGCCCTCGCGCAGGCGCCGCACGAACTCGGGGTTCACCACGCCTGCTCCCGACCCGGCGAAGTCCGGCCAGCACGGGCTGCCGTCGCGGAGGGTGCCGCCGAAGCCGTACGGGGACACCGGGTCGAGCAACGTCAGCGACGCCACCCGCCGCGCGCGGGCCACCAGCGGGAGCGCCGCGCCCGCGGTGGACCAGCCGACGAGGTGCGCGGGCCGGTCGACGCCGAGCGCGTCGAGGAAGCCGACCAGGTCGTCGGCCCAGTCACCGAGCCCGCGCGTCGCGTCGATCGGCGCCGGCTCGGAGCGTCCGAAGCACCGCATGTCCGGGGCCAGCAGCCGCCAGCGTTCGGGCGCGCCGGGCATGAGGTGCTCGAAGAACCGGCCGGTCGAGAGGTTGCCGTGGACGAACACCACCGGCTCGCCGTCCGCCGGGCCCGACTCGAGGTAGTGCGTGCGGATGCGGCCGTCGACCTCGGCGGCGCGCACCCCGGGCATCAGGTCCATCAGGCCACCACCGGGTCCGTGTCGGGCAGGCGATCGAGCAGGGCGTCCACGTCGGCCCCGCGGGGCAGGGTGCCGAACGCGTGGCCGTGGTCGCCGGCGACGCGGGAGTCGAGATAGGCGTCGGCCACGGGGGCGGGTGCGTGGCGGGCGAGCAGCGCCCCGGTCAGCAGCACGGCCATCCGCTCGGTCAGCCGGCGCGCGACCCGTTCCTCCGGCGCGGCGAGCTCGGTCTCCACGTCCTTGAACGCCGCGTCCACGCGGTCGTCGACGCCGAGCACCTCGGCGCGGTAGGCCTCGAGCGTCGCCGGCTCGCGGGCGAGCAGCCGGAGCAGGTCCAGGGCGTTGACGTTGCCCGAGCCCTCCCAGATCGAGTTCAGGGGCGATTCGCGGAACAGCCGCGGCATGCCCGACTCCTCGACGTAGCCGTTGCCGCCGAGACACTCCAGCGCCTCGCCGACCACCGCGGTCTGGCGCTTGCAGATCCAGTACTTGCCCAGCGTCACGCCGATGCGCCGGAACGCTGCCTCGTGCTCGTCACGCGCCGCCCGGTCCTGCGCACCGGCCAACCGCATGGCCAGGGTGATCGCGCCCTCTGACTCGCAGGCCAGGTCGGCGAGGACCTCGCGCATCAGGGGCTGGTCGCGCAGCGCGCGGCCGAAGGCGTGCCGGTACCGGGTGTGGTGGGCGGCGCGGGCGACGGCGGCCCGCATCCCGGACGCCGAGCCCAGCGCCGTGTCCAGCCGCGTGCACGCGACCATCTCGATGATCGTGCGGACCCCGCGGCCCTCGTCGCCGACGCGCCACGCGACCGTGTCGTCGAACTCCGGTTCCGAGGAGGCGTTGGACCGGTTGCCCAGCTTGTCCTTGAGCCGCTGGATGCGGAACGTGTTGCGGGTCCCGTCGGGCAGCACGCGCGGCACGAGGAAGCAGGTCAGCCCGCCCCCTCGACGGTCCGGCCCTGCTCCGCTCCGCGTCCCGGGCACCTGCGCCAGGACGAGGAACAGGTCGCACATCGGCGCGCTGGTGAACCACTTGTGCCCGGTGAGCCGGTAGACGTCGCCGTCGGGCCGGGCGACGGTGGTGTTGGCGCGGACGTCGGAGCCGCCCTGCTTCTCGGTCATCCCCATGCCCGCGAGCAGGCCGCGCTTGGTGGACGGGACGCGCAGCCCGGGGTCGTACTCCCGGCTGGTCAGCCCGGGCCCGTAGGTCGCGAGCAGCTCCGGGGCGGCGCGCAGGGCGGGTAGCACGGCGTAGGTCATCGAGACGGGGCAGCCGTGGCCGGCCTCGAGCTGCGACCACGTGAGGAATCCCGCGGCCCGCGCGACGTGGGCGCCGGGCCGGTCGTCGGCCCAGGGGGCGCCGGCGAAGCCGTGGCCGACGGCCTCGGTGAGCAGGGCGTGGTAGCCGGGGTCGTGGTCGACCTCGTCGACGCGGTGCCCGACGCGGTCGTGGGTGCGCAGCCGGGGCTCGTTGCGGTGCGCGGCGTCGGCCCACTCCCGCGCCCGCGCGGAGCCCGCGAGCCGCCCGACCGCGTGCAGGTCGTCGCGCGCCCAGCCCGCCCCCTCGCGCTCGAGCGCCTCCAGCAGCGGCGGGTCGGCGGCCACGTCGTGGCCGACGAGGTCGGGGGCCTGGTTGATCACCTCATGCGTCGGGGGCACGCGCGGATCCGACCACGCCGCGCCCCCGCGAGCCAGGCCCCGGGGCCGGCCCGCCGCGGGCCAGCGCGCCGAGCGCGGGGCGGTCGCGCACCTCGTAGACGCCGCGCCCGATCGCCTCGACGATGCCGCGTTGGGTGAGCGTGGCCAGCGCCTGGTTG
The DNA here is from genome assembly GCA_029266415.1 of Actinomycetospora sp. Taxonomy (GTDB): domain Bacteria; phylum Actinomycetota; class Actinomycetes; order Mycobacteriales; family Pseudonocardiaceae; genus Actinomycetospora. The sequence goes on from JAQSWW010000171.1 coordinate 6,023, forward strand.
ACCGACTGACGCGCCGCCCCGAGCCGGCTCGCGAGCTCCGCCTGGCGCAGCGTCACCACCACGAGTCCCGAGTCGTCCTTCTGCGCGCCGAGCAGGTACTTGGCCACCCGGCGCATGACCGGCAGGGACCCGAGGTCGGTCATCTGCTCGGTGAAGGCCTGCAGGCGCTCGGCGATGTGGCGCGCGATGGCGATCCCCAGCCCGCGGTCGGCCTCGAGCATCCCGGGCAGCAGCGTCGCCGGGATCCGCAGCACCGTCGTGCCGTCGACCAGGCCGCGCATCGTCGCGAAGTACGGGATGTCGGCGACGACGTTCTCGAGGCACAGGCTCTCGAGACGGCGGTCGGTGACGAAGTAGAGCATCGACTCGGGGTCCGTCGGCTCGCCCCGCCACGCGCCGACCCGCCCGCCCAGCAGGACGAAGAAGGCGTCCGGCGCGCCGCCCGAGCGGTAGAGCACGGAGTCGCGAGCGAGCGTCTCGATGGTGGCGGCCCGGGCGACGGCGTCGAGGTGGGCGCGATCCAGACGCCGGAACCACGCGATCTCGCCGAGCTGATCGACGGACGGCCGCATGCGTGCGGAGCCTAACGATCCTCGATCACGCCCGCCGACGGGTCTTGTCCCCCGTCGGGGTGGGCGGGCACCGTGTGCCGGGTCACGCTGGATCTCGAGGAGGAGCTCATGACCGAGGCCCCGTCGATGCGGGAACTGCTGGGCGAGGACCCGCCGACGAACTGGGGCAGGTGGGGGCCGGACGACGAGGTCGGGTCGCTGAACTACCTCGACGCCGAGCAGGTCCTGCGGGGGGTCGCCAGCGTCCGCAGCGGCCAGGTCTTCACGCTCCAGTGCCCGATGGGCCACCCGCACGGCGACCCCGTCTTCCCGGGTCGCGAGGGCATCAAGCGCGAGATGGTGTGGGACCAGGAGCTCTTCGAGTCCGGCAACGGACCGAGCTTCCCCGGCGGCATCCGCGCCTCCGACGACAAGGCCGAGATCTTCCTGCAGGGCTCGTCGCAGTACGACGCGCTCGGCCACGCCTGGTACGACGACACCCTCTGGAACGGCCGCTCCGCCGACACCACCAACGGCGGCGGCATGAGCTGGGCGTCGATCCTGCCGATCGCGCAGCGGGGCGTGGTCGGGCGCGGCGTGCTCATCGACATGGCCCGTCACCGCGGCAAGGAGTGGCTGGACAAGGGCGAGACGTTCACCCACGACGACCTCCAGGAGGCCGCCGCGGCGCAGGGGACCTCCATCGAGGCCCGCGACGTGCTCTGCGTGCGCACCGGCTTCCTGAAGTACTTCTTCTCGGTCTCGCACGACGAGTTCTACGAGGGGTTCATCGAGCCCGGCCTGACCTACTCCCGCGAGCTCGTGGAGTGGTTCCAGAGCAAGGAGATCCCGAACCTGGTCACCGACACGATCGCCAACGAGGTGACCGCCGAGCCCGAGACCGGGGTGCTGCTGCCCCTGCACGCATCGCTGCTGCGCAACCTCGGGGTCAGCCTCGCCGAGATCATCTGGCTCGACGACCTCGCCGAGGCGTGCGCGGCCGACGGGCGCTGGGACTTCCTCTACACCGCGGCGCCGCTGAAGATCCACGAGGCCACCGGCGCCCCCGTGAACCCCGTGGTGATCCGCTGATGAGCATCTACGACGAGCGGCCCTGGCTGGCGCGCTACCGCGAGGACTACCCCGCCGACATCGAGGTCGAGTACCCGAGCGCGCTGCACATGTTCCGCGCCGCGCTCGAGCGCGACCCGGACTGCGAGATCGTGCGCTACTTCGACGGCACGCTCACCCTCGCCGAGCTCGACCGGCTCTCCGACCGCTTCGCCGTCGCGCTCGCCGACCGCGGCTTCGAGCGCGGCCACCGCCTCGCGACGTACCTGCAGAACATCCCGCAGGTGCTCATCGCGGTGATCGGGACGTGGAAGGCGGGCGGCATCGTCGTCTCGATCAACCCGATGAGCCGCACCCGCGAGCTGACCACCCTGCTCACCGACTGCGAGGCCACGGCCCTGCTCGCCGAGGAGGACCTGTTCGGGCAGGTCGCGGCCGAGGTCGTGCCGACGATCCCGTCGCTGCGCATCACCTGGACGACCTCGCCGCTGGAGTACCAGACGCGCCACGACGAGCGCCTGTTCAAGGGCGTCGAGCGCACCCGCCACGAGGGCACCGAGGACCTCACCGAGGTGCTCGAGGCCGTCGGCGACCGGCACCCCGAGCCGGTGGAGCTCGACGGCGACGACGTGGCGTTCCTGGGCTACACCTCGGGGACCACGGGCCCGCCGAAGGGGGCCATGAACACCCACCGCAACATCGTGTTCAACGCGCAGACCTACCGGGACTGGATCCAGCTCGGCCGCGAGGACTCGATCTTCGGCGTGGCGCCGCTGTTCCACATCACCGGCGTGGTGGGCCACATGGCCATCGCGCTGTTGCTGCCCGCGCCCCTCGTGCTGGCCTACCGCTTCGAGCCCGGCGTCGTCGTCGACGCGATCCGGGAGCACCGGCCGACGTTCTCCATCGGGTCGATCACCGTGTTCATCGCGATGATGAACGCGCCGAACGCGGACCGGGACGCGCTGTCCTCGATGGTCAAGATCTACTCTGGCGGCGCGCCGATCCCGCCGTCGACGGTGACGGCGTTCCAGGAGCAGTTCGGCCACTACATCCACAACTTCTACGGGCTCACCGAGACCAACTCGCCCTCCCACGGCGTCCCGCTGGGCGGCGACGCGCCGGTCGACCAGGAGTCCGGTGCGCTCTCGGTGGGCGTGCCGATCTTCTCCACCGTCGTGCGGATCATGCGCGACGACGGCACCGACGCCGACGTGGGCGAGGTCGGCGAGATCGTCACCCGTGGCCCGCAGGTGGTGCCGGGCTACTGGAACAAGCCCGAGGAGACACTGAACGCGCTGCGCGCCCCGGACGGGTCGGTGGAGCTCAAGACCGGCGACGTCGGCTACATGGACGCGCAGGGCTGGTTCTACGTCGTCGACCGCAAGAAGGACCAGATCAACGCCGGTGGCTACAAGGTCTGGCCCCGCGAGGTCGAGGACGTGCTCTACGAGCAC
>JAQSWW010000172.1 GCA_029266415.1 Actinomycetospora sp.
CGGACCTTCGGCGAGCCGCTGGCCCGGCGCCAGGTCGTGCGCCACCAGGTCGCCGAGATGGCGCGCGAGGCCACCGTCGCCCGCACCTACGTCCGCGACGTCCTGGCGCGGTGGCAGGCCGGGGAGGACTCCGGGGACCTCGTGACCGAGCTGGCCATGGCCAAGAACACCGCGGTCGCGGCGTGCGACGCCGTCGTCGACCGCGCGGTCCAGCTGCACGGAGGGATGGGCTACATGCACGGCGTGGAGGTCGAACGCCACTACCGCGACGCGCGAATTCTGGGCATCGGCGGGGGCACGACCGAGATCATGAACGAGGTCGTGGCGGGCCGGTTGGGGCTGGACGGATGAGCGGGGCACCGAGGGAGACACAGCGAAGCGGAGCTCGACCCGTTCCATCCGTCGCGCAGCTGTTGAGCGACCTCGACGACGAGCGCGACGCCGTGATGGGACTGGTGCGCGAGCTCCCGCGCGCGTCCTGGACGCTGCCGACCCGGGCGGTGCCGTGGACCGTGCGCGACCAGATCGCCCACCTCGGGTGGTTCGACGGCGCGTTCGCCCGCGCGATCTCGACGCCGCTGGAGTTCGAGGCCGAGCGCGACGCGGTGGCCGACGTCGGGTCGTTCGTGGAGGCGGCGAACGCCCAGGTCCCGGAGGACGGGCCCGCCGCGCTCGCGTGGTGGCAGGACGCGGCGCTCGCGTTCGACCGGGCGGCGGTCGCGCTCGAGGCGATCGACCCGAAGGCCCGCCTGCCCTGGTACGGGCCGCCGATGTCGCTGCGCTCGGCGATCACCAGCCGGATCATGGAGACCTGGGCGCACGGCACCGACGTCGCCGACGCCCTCGACGCGCGGCTCGCGCCGACCGACCGGCTGCGCCACGTCGCCGACATCGCCGTGCGCGCCCGGCCCCAGGGCTACCGGGTGCGCGGGCTCGACGTCCCGTCGACGCCCGTGCGGGTCGAGCTCACCGGGCCGTCGGGCGACGTGTGGACGTGGGGCGAGGGTCCTTCCGACGGGCAGTCGGTCGGCGGCGACGCCGAGGAGTTCTGCCTCGTGCTGGTGCGGCGCGTGCACGTCGACGACACCGCGCTCGTCGTCACCGGGGACGTGGCGCGCGAGTGGATGCTGCTGGGGCAGGCGTTCGCGGGGACGCCGGGTGCGGATCCGGTGCGGGCGTGAGCGCGCCGCCCGAGGTGTCGCCCAGCGCCGTCCTGGGCTCGCGACTCGACCCGTCGTCGCCGGAGTACGCCGCCGACCGCGAGGCGATGCTCGCCGCGCTGGCCGGCGTCGACGCGGTCGCGGCGACGGTGCTCGCCGCCGGCGGGGCGACGTACGTCGACCGCCACCACGAGCGCGGCCGGCTGACCGCGCGCGAGCGCGTCGACCTGCTGCTCGACCCGGACGCGGCGTTCCTCGAGATCGGCGCGCTGGCCGGGGCGCACGAGCCCGACCTGACGACGCCGGGCGCGGGTCTCGTCGTCGGGATCGGGGCGGTCAGCGGGGTCGAGTGCCTGGTCGTGGCCAACGAGCCGACGGTCAAGGGCGGCTCGATCACGCCGATCGGGGTCACCAAGCAGCTGCGTGCCCTGGAGATCGCCGAGCGCAACCGGCTGCCGGTGATCGCGCTCGTCGAGTCCGGCGGAGCGGACCTGCCGCGCCAGGCCGACCTGTTCGTCCCCGGCGGGCGCACGTTCCGCGAGATGACGCGGCTCTCGGCGGCCGGCATCCCGACGATCGCGCTGGTGTTCGGCAGCTCGACCGCCGGCGGGGCGTACATGCCGGGGATGAGCGAGTACACGGTCTTCGTCCGCGGGCAGGCGACCGTGTACCTGGGCGGACCGCCGCTGGTGAAGATGGCGATCAACGAGGACGTCGACGACGAGACGCTCGGCGGCGCGGAGATGCACGCCCGCGAGTCGGGGCTCGCCGACCACCTCGCGGCCGACGAGCGCGACGCGCTGCGGATCGGGCGGCGGATCGTCGCCGACCTGGGCTGGCGTCGCGGCGGCCCCGGGCCGTCGCTGCCCGCCGACCCGCCGCGCTTCCCGGCCGAGGAGCTGCTCGCGTGCGCGGCGTCGGACGCGAAGCGCAGCGTCGAGGTGCGCGACGTGCTGGCCCGCGTGCTCGACGGGTCGCGGTTCGACGAGCACAAGCCGCTCTACGGGACGACGCTCGTCTGCGGCTGGGGATCGATCGGCGGCTTCCCGGTGGGGGTGCTGGCGAACAACGGGATCCTGTTCTCCGAGGAGTCGCAGAAGGGCGCGCAGTTCGTCCAGCTCGCGAACGCCCGGGCGATCCCGCTGCTGTTCGTCCAGAACATCACCGGCTTCATGGTGGGTTCCGCGTACGAGCGCGGCGGGATCATCAAGGACGGCGCGAAGCTGATCAACGCGGTGTCGAACTCCGAGGTCCCGCACCTGACGCTGATGGTCGGCGCGTCGTACGGCGCGGGGAACTACGGGATGTCCGGGCGCGCCTACGACCCGCGCTTCGTGTTCACCTGGCCCAACCACCGCATCGCGGTGATGGGCGGGACGCAGCTCGCGGGGGTGATGTCGATGGTGCAGCGCCGCTCGGCGGAACGGGCCGGGCGGGAGTACTCGGAGGAGGCGGACGCCGCCACCCGCACGGCGATCGAGGACGCGGTCGAGGCGCAGTCGAACGCGGTGTACGCCTCGGGACGGATGTGGGACGACGGGGTCATCGACCCCCGCGACACCCGCACCGTGCTGGGGCTGGCGCTCTCGGCCGTCCACTCGGCCCCGATCACCGGCGCGACCCGGTTCGCGCCGTTCCGGATGTGAGCGGGGTGCGGAGTGTCAGCGAAGTGGCGTCGCAGACGTTGAGTGTCCGTATTCTCCCGTCGATCACGGAGGCACGCGGGTGATCACCACGCTGCTCGTGGCCAACCGCGGGGAGATCGCGCGCCGGGTGATCCGCGCGGCGCGCACGCTCGGCGTCCGCACGGTGGCCGTCTACTCCGTTCCGGACGCCGACGCTCCCCATGTCGCCGAGGCCGACCGGGCCGTCGCGCTGCGCGGGTCGACGGCGACCGAGACCTACCTCGACGTCGACCAGGTCCTCGCCGCGGCGCGGGCCACGGGCGCCGACGCCGTGCACCCGGGCTACGGCTTCCTGTCGGAGAACGCGTCCTTCGCCCGGGCCTGCGGCGACGCGGGGCTCACCTGGGTGGGCCCGGACCCGGCGTCGATCGAGGCGATGGGCGTCAAGCACACCGCCAAGGCGCTGGCCCGCGAGGCCGGGGTGCCGACGCTGCCCGACGCCCTGCTCGAGACCGACGACCCCGACGACTGGGCGCGCGCGGCCGAGGGCGTCGGGTTCCCGCTGCTGGTCAAGGCCTCGGCGGGCGGCGGCGGCAGCGGGATGCGCGAGGTCCGCGACGCCGCCGACCTCACCGGCGCCGTTCGTTCCGCCCGCGCCGAGGCCGCGCGCAGCTTCGGCGACGACACCGTCTTCCTCGAGCGTCTGCTCGACGCGCCGCGGCACGTGGAGATCCAGGTGGTCGGCGACGCGCACGGTCACGTCGTCCACCTCGGCGAGCGCGAGTGCTCGATCCAGCGGCGGCACCAGAAGGTCGTGGAGGAGGCGCCGTCGCCGGCGGTGTCGCGGGAGCTGCGCGAGCGGATGGGCGCCACGGCCGTCGCGCTGGCCGAGACGCTGGGCTACGTCGGCGTGGGAACGGTCGAGTTCCTCGTCGACGACGTGGGGGACTTGCACGCACCCAGTGCCAGCGTGGCCCCCACGCTGGCACAGACGCCCCCAGAACCGCCCTTCTACTTCCTCGAGATGAACACCCGCCTGCAGGTCGAGCACCCCGTCACCGAGGAGGTCTACGGCGTCGATCTCGTCGCGCTCCAGCTCGCCCTCGCCGACGGGGAGCCGCTGCCGTTCACGCAGGAGGACGTGATCGCGAACGGCCACGCGATCGAGGTCCGGCTCTACGCCGAGGACCCCGCCCACGACGACCGGCCGGCCCCCGGAACCCTCCACCGCTACGCGCACGACGAGGTCCTCCGCTGGGAGGACGCCCTCGGCGCCCGCGGCGAGATCAGCGCCTTCTACGACCCCATGATCGCCAAGGTCATCGCCCACGCCCCGACCCGCACGGCGGCCGCCCGCAAGCTGGCCGCCGGTCTCGCCCGCGCCGAGATCCACGGGCCGACCACCAACCGCGACCTGCTCGTCGCCGTCCTGCGCGACCCCGACTTCCTCGCCGGCGCCACGCGCACCGACTTCCTCGACCGCCACCCGCAGCTGCGTACCCCCCAGCCCGCCACCCCGGGCATCGTGCACCTCGCGGCCGCGGTCGCCTGCACGAGCGCGACACGCAGAGCACACGACCCCCGCGCCGCCCTCGCGCCGCCCGGCTGGCGCACGCTGCGCGGCACACCACGCCCGCGGATCACCTGGGCCGGCCCCGACGGCGAGGTCGACGTCGCGTACCGCCTCACGAGCGACGCCCTCGAGATCGCCGACCACATCCTCGCCCTGCGCGACCTCACGCCCGGGACCGTCCGCGTCACGCACGCCGGCGTCGAGTACCACTGCCGCGTCGCCCACCACGACGGCGCTGCCTACGTCGACGACGGCGAGGGCCACAGCACCTGGCGCGAGCTGCCCCGCCTGCCCGCCCCGGACGCCGCGGCCGGCGGGGCGGGGCCGGTCAGCGAGGTGCCGGGCACGGTCGTCGAGGTGCTGGTGCGCGAGGGCGAGCACGTCGTCGCGGGCCAGAAGCTCGTGGTGCTGGAGGCCATGAAGATGGAGCACCCGGCGCTCGCGGCCGCCGACGGCGTCGTCGAGACCGTGCACGTCGCGGTCGGCCAGTACGTCGAGGCGCACGCGACGCTCGTGACGCTGGGAGCCCCGGAGGCACAGCCGTGATCGCGATCGCCAACGTCTCCGGCTTCTACGGCGACCGCCTCGCCGCCGCCCGCGAGATCGTCGACGCCCACCGCGAGGGCCGGGTGCACGTCGACGTGCTCACCGGCGACTGGCTCGCCGAGCTGACGATGGGCCTGCTCGCCAAGCAGCGCGAGCGCGGCGCCGGCGGCTGGGCGTCGACGTTCGTGCGCCAGATGCGCGACGTGCTCACCGACTGCCTCGACGCCGGCATCCTCGTCATCGCCAACGCGGGCGGCCTCGACCCCGCCGGCTGCGCGGCCGAGATCGCGGCGATCGACGAGCGCGCGCGCGTCGCCTGGGTCGGCGGCGACGACGTCACCGACCGGGTGCGCGCCCTGCCACCCGACCAGGCGACGCACCTCGAGACCGGCGAGCCGATCCCGGACACGCCGCTCGTCGCCAACGCCTACCTCGGCAGCCGGGGCATCGTCGCCGCGCTCGAGGCCGGCGCGAACGTCGTGGTCACCGGCCGCGTGACCGACGCCGGCGTCGTGGTCGGACCCGCGGCGTGGCGCCACGGATGGGGTCCCGACGACCTCGACGCCCTCGCGGGCGCGGTCGCCGCCGGCCACGTCATCGAGTGCGGCGCCCAGGCCACCGGCGGCAACTTCTCGTTCGTCGGCGAGCTCGACGGCTCCGAGCACGTCGGCTTCCCCGTCGCCGAGATCGACGCCGACGGGTCCGCGGTGATCACGAAGGCGGCGGGGACGGGCGGCGCGGTCACGGTGGAGACGGTCACCGCGCAGCTGCTCTACGAGGTCGACGGGCCCCGCTATCCGACGCCGGACGTCGTCGCGCGCCTCGACACGATCACGCTCACCCCGGAGGCGCCGGACCGCGTGCGGATGGCGGGCACGCGCGGCGAGCCGCCGCCGGACACCGTCAAGGTCGGCGCGATCGTGCCCGCCGGGTGGCACAACGAGATGACGTTCGTGCTCACCGGGCTCGACGTCGAGCAGAAGGCCGAGCACGCGCTCGCCGCGCTGTGGGCCGGGGTGCCGGGCGGGCGCAAGGCCTTCGACCGCGTCGAGACCCGCCTGCTGCGCGCCGACCGCCCCGATCCCGCCCGCATGATCGAGGCTGTCGCGCTGCTCACCGTGGCCGTCGCGGGGTCGAAGGAGACCGTGGGACGGCTGTCGCGGGCGGCCGTCGAGACCGCGCTCGCGGGCTACCCGGGCTTCTTCGCCACCGCCCCGCCCGCCCCGGGGAGCGCGGCGAGCGTCTTCTGGCCGATCCTGCTGCCCGCCGCCGACCTGCCCCAGCTCGTGGGCCTCGGCGACCGGACCTGGACGGTGCCGCCGCCCGCCGTGGGGGTGAGCGAACGGGGAGTTCGTGCGCCTAGAAGCAGCGAGATACCCGTTCGCTCCGACAGTCCGACCGCCACGGTTCCGCTCGGGCGGCTGGTCGGCGCGCGGTCCGGGGACAAGGGCGGCAACGCGACGCTCGGGCTCTGGGCGCGCGACGACGACGCCCACGCCTGGTTGCGCGCCTGGTGGGACGAGGCGCACGTCGCCTGGCTGCTCGGCGAGGACGCCGCCGGCTGCCCCCTGCGCCTGTGGGAGCTGCCGGAGCTGCGCGCGGTCGGGGTCACCGTCGTCGGTTTCCTCGGCCGCGGGGTCGCCGACAACCTCGCGCTCGATCCCCAGGCCAAGGGGCTCGGCGAGTTCGTCCGAGCCCGACACATCGACGTCCCCGAGGAGCTGCTGCGATGAAGGTCGACGCGACCGTGGTGACCGGCGGGCTCGACGCCTTCGCCGACGACGCCGTCACCGCGGAGGCGGCGGGCTACGACGCGGTGTGGGCGTCGGAGACCCAGCACGACCCCGCGGTGATGATCACGCTGGCGGCGACGCGGACCGAGCGTGTCACCCTCGGCACCGCGATCTCCGTCGCGTTCGCCCGTACCCCGATGACGACGGCGATGACCGCCAACGACCTGCACCTCGTGACCGGCGGGCGGTACGTCCTGGGGCTCGGCACGCAGATCAAGCCGCACGTCACCAAGCGGTTCTCGATGCCGTGGTCGGAGCCGGCGCGCCGGATGCACGAGTACATCCGGGCCGTGCGCGCGATCTGGGACGCCTGGGCGACCGGCGAGCGGCTCGACTTCCGCGGCGAGTTCTACACGCACACGCTGATGACGCCGTTCTTCTCGCCCGGGCCGAACCCGCACGGCAACCCGCCGATCCACCTCGCCGGCGTCGGCCCGCGGATGACCACGGTCGCGGGCGAGGTCGCCGACGGCTTCATGGCCCACGCGTTCTCCACCGAGCGCTACCTGCACGAGGTGACCCTGCCCGCGCTGCACGAGGGCTTCGCCCGCGCCGGGCGTGACGGCAGCGGCTTCGAGTTCTCCGGGACCGCGCTCATCGCGACGGGCACCACCGAGGAGGAGTTCGCCGAGAGCATCCGCGAGGTACGCCGCCAGGTCGCGTTCTACGGCTCGACCCCGGCGTACCACCCGGTGCTCGAGCTGCACGGCTGGGGCGACCTGGCCCGGGAGCTGAACACGCTCTCCAAGCGCGGCGAGTGGGAGGCCATGGGCGACGCGCTCGACGACGAGGTGCTGCGCACCGTCGCGATCGTCGCCGAGCCCGACGAGGTCGGCCCGGCGCTGGAGCGGCGCTTCGCGGGCGTGGCGCAACGCATCCCGCTCTACGCGCCGAGCGGCTCGCAGACCGACCGCTGGGGCCCGGCCCTGGCCCACCTGCAGGGAGTGTCCTAGATGGTCGCGTTCACCGAGGAGCACCAGGCCTTCCGCAAGACCGTGCGGGCGGTCGTGGAGCGCGAGATCGACCCGTACGTCGACGCGTGGGAGCGCGACGGGCGGATGCCGACCCACGAGCTGTTCGCCAAGCTCGGCGAGCTGGGGTTCCTCGGGCTGGAGTACGACCCGGCCTACGGCGGCGGGGGCGCCGACCACCTGTTCTCCGTCGTGCTCGCCGAGGAGATCGGGCGCGCCGACGCGGCCGGGGTGGGCATGGCCATCGCCGTGCAGACCGACATGGCCACGGCGTCGCTGCACCGCTTCGGCACCGAGGAGCTCAAGCAGACCTACCTCGCCCCGGCGATCCGCGGTGAGATGGTCACCGCGATCGCGGTCACCGAACCCGACGCCGGCTCCGACGTCGCAGGGCTCAAGACCCGCGCCGTCCGCGACGGCGACCACTGGGTCATCCACGGGTCGAAGCTCTACATCACCAACGGGGTGGAGGCCGACTGGCTGTGCCTGCTGGCGCGCACGTCCGACGAGGGCGGCGCGCGCGGCATCAGCCAGATCGTCGTGCCCACGGACACGCCCGGCGTCGGCGTCTCGCGCAAGCTCGACAAGCTGGGCAACCGCTGCTCGGACACCGCCGAGCTGGCGTTCGACGGTGCGCGGGTCCCGATCGCCAACACCATCGGCCGCGAGGGCCGCGGCTTCCAGCAGCAGATGGCGCAGTTCCAGAACGAGCGGATGGTCGCCTGCTACGGCCGGGTCGGCGCGTGCGAGCGGGCGCTGGACCGCACCGCGGCCTACCTGCGCACCCGCGAGGCGTTCGGCGGGCCGCTGATCCGCAACCAGTACCTGACCTACCAGCTCGCCGAGCTCTACGCGCGCCTCGACATGTGCCGGCACTACAACTACGCCTGCGCCGAGGCGTACATGCGCGGCGAGGACACCTCGCGCTTCGCGACGATCGCCAAGCTCGCGATCGGCCGGCTCTGCGAGGACGTCGCCCGCACCTGCCTGCAGTACCACGGGGGCCTGGGCTACATGGAGGAGACGTGGACCGCGCGCTTCCTGCGCGACATGCGGATCACGTCGATCGGCGGGGGCGCCGACGAGGTCATGCTCCAGGTCATCGCGAAGATGCACGGCATGTGAGACCCCTCCGTGAGTGAAATTCACGGCTATAGCCGAGAACATCACTCACATGGGGATCGAGGTCGTGCCGCTGAGCGCCGAGCAGGCGGTGACGCTGCTGACGGAGCCGGAGGAGTTCGCCGGGCGCTTCGGGCTCACGCTGGTCGACGGCTTCCTCGCCTTCCCCGAGGCGCTCGAACCGACCGTCGAGGCGCTCGAGGGCGGGATCGCGCCCGCGTGGTTCGCGCACCTG
>JAQSWW010000300.1 GCA_029266415.1 Actinomycetospora sp.
CCGACGGGCTCGGGGGGCGGGCCGCCGACTTCGGCGAGCCCGGCGGGGTGGCGGTCCGCCGCGCCCTCGACGTCCTGGTCGAGGCGCTCGAGGCGTCGGCCGAGCCCGTCACCGTCGCCGCCATCGGTCCCCTGACCAACATCGCCCTCCTGCTCGCGACGCGACCGGACCTCGCGGAGCGGATCCGGCGGGTGGTGGTCATGGGCGGCGCGGTGTCGGTCTCCGGGAACGTCACCCCGGTCGCGGAGTTCAATCTGCGGTGCGACCCGGAGGCCGCCCGGCGGGTGCTGGTGGAGGAGGACGTGCCCGTCACCCTCGTACCGCTCGACCTGACCCACCGGTGCACGGTGGACGAGGGCTGGCTCGACCGCCTCGCGGTCACCGGGCCGATCGCCCGGGTGCTGACCGGGAGCCGGGACACCTACCTGCGCCACTACCGGCAGGCGCTCGGCGTCTCCGCGGTCCCGTTGCACGACGCCGTGGCCGTCCTGGAGGCCACCCACCCGGGCTCGGTGACCACCACCCCGCTGCCCCTCGAGATCGACACGTCCACCGGGGTGGGCCGGGGCGCGGTGCTCGCCGACCGCCGCCGCCTGCGGCCCGACCCCCCGGAGCACCGGCCCGTCGACGTGGCGCTCGACGCCGACGTGGACGCCGTCCGTGCCGCGCTGCTCGACCGGCTCTCCCGCGCGGGCGCCGCCGCCCGGTAGCGGCGGCGGTCAGCGCAGGGCGTGCAGCTTGGGCAGCACGTGCTCGGAGAACTGGTCGAGGAAGCGCCGCTGGTCGTGGCCCGGCGCGTGGAAGACCAGGTGGTTGAGCCCGAGGTCGAGGTAGGGCTTGACCTGGTCGATCACCTCGTCGGGGTCCGAGGTGACGATCCACCGGCCCGCGATCTTCTCGACGGGCAGCTGCTCGGCGGCGCGCTCCATCTCGGTCGGGTCGTCGTAGCCGTGCTTCTCCTCGGCGCTCAGCGCCAGCGGCGCCCAGAAGCGGGTGTTCTCCAGCGCCCGGTCGTGGTCGAGGTCGAAGGACAGCTTGATCTCGATGGTGCGGTCGTACCCGACGCCGTCGCGCTCGGCCTTCGCCAGGCCCTCGTCGACCGCCGGCATGAGCTTGTCGGAGTACAGCTCCATCCCCTTGCCGCTGGTGCAGATCATGCCGTCGCCCGCGCGACCGGCGTAGCGGGCGACCTGCGGCCCGCCCGCGGCGATGTAGATCGGCACCTCGTGCTCGGGCTTGTCGAACACGGTGGCGTTGATGGTGCGGTAGTAGTCGCCGTCGAAGGTGACGTTGTCCTCGCGCCACAGCGTCCGGATCAGGGTCACGGCCTCGCGCAGGCGGGCGAACCGCTCCTTGAACTCCGGCCACTCCGCGCCGGTCACCGACGTCTCGTTGAGCGCCTCGCCCGTGCCGACCCCCAGCATGACGCGGCCGGGGTAGAGGGAGCCGAGGGTCGCGAAGGCGTGCGCGACGACGGCCGGGTTGTAGCGGAACGTCGGGGTGAGCACGCTCGTGCCGAGCTGCACGCGCGACGTGCGCTCCCCCACCGCGCTCATCCAGACCATCGCGAACGGCGCGTGCCCCCCGGTGCGCCGCCAGGGCTGGTAGTGGTCGCTGACGAGGACGCTGTCGAGCCCGGCCTCCTCCGCCCGGACGGACATGTCCACCAGCTCGCGCGGGTCGAACTGCTCCGCCGACGCCTTGAGCCCGAACTTCAACTCCGTCACGCCGTCCACCCTCCCGTGTCGGCCCCGCGCGAGCGCGCGGTCCCGGGGCGATCCTCCCCCGCTCCCGGCGGGGGCGATACTCAGGTGTGGGCTCCCCCTCGCAGGCACGACGAGGCGCGCGACGAACGGTGGCCGTCGTCGGGGCCGTCAACGTCGACATGGTGGTGGCGACGGAGACCCTCCCCGGCCCGGGCGAGACCGTGGTCGGCCCCGGCGTCGAGCAGCACGGCGGCGGCAAGGGCGCGAACGCCGTGGACGACGTCGAGGTGGTCGAGGGCGCCACCACGGGCACCGCGCTGATCGTCGTCGACGCCCACGGCGAGAACCAGATCGCGGTGGGTGCCGGCGCGAACGGCCGGGTGGACCCGGAGCGCGTGCGGGCGAGCCTGCGCGCCGCCGAGGACGTCGGCGTGGTCCTGGTCAGCACCGAGATCCCCGAGGACGCGGTGGCGGCGGCCGTCGAGACCGCGGGCGAGCTCGGGGTGACGTGCGTGCTCGACCCCGCCCCCGTCGTCCCGGTCGTCACCGAGCTCCTGGGCCGCGGCCCCGTCCTCACGCCCAACGCCGGTGAGCTCTCGGCCCTCGCCCGCGCGGCCGGCCTGGCCTCCGGCTCGCCCGAGGACGAGGCGCGTGCGCTGCGGGAACGCACCGGCGCCCCGGTGGTGGTGACCCTGGGTGGCGACGGGGTCCTCGTCGTCGACACCGACCCGCAGCACCTCGCCGCGGTGCCCGCAACGGTCCGCGACACGACGGGCGCGGGCGACACGTTCACCGGGGTCCTCGCGGCGCGCCTCGCGGCGGGCGACGACCTGCTGGAGGCCGTCGCCGTGGCCCACCGCGCCGCCGCGCTGTCGGTGGCCGCCGTGGGCGCCCGGGCCGGCATGCCGACGGCCGCCGAGCTCGACGCGGCGGCCGACCCATAGACGCGGTCGATATGCCCCAGCGGGAACGGTGATTTCCGCCCGGTGCGGGCGCTCCCGACACTGTCGGCAGGTGAGACGACACACGATCTCGAGCCGACGACGCCGGAGGACCCCGACATGAGCGACCAGACCGCCGACCCGCCGCACGCGGTCGCCACGCGCGACGCCGAGGAGGTGGTCGCCGATCCGCGCACCGGACGGCGCCCCGGGCTGCTGCAGGTCGCGGTCCTCATGTTCTCGAGCTGCCTGCCCATCCTCGGCGCGGTCCTGCTCGCCCCGGTCCTGCCGATCATGCAGGCGGCCTTCGCCGACGTGTCCGGATCCGCGGCGTTGGTCCCCCTCGTGCTCACCGCGCCGGCGCTGGTCATCGGCCTGCTCGCCCCGGTGGCCGGCCGGATCGTCGACGCCTTCGGGCGGAAGAACCTGCTGGTCGGGGCCCTGGTGGTCTACGCGTTCGTCGGCACCGCCCCGCTGTACCTCGAGTCGCTGCCGATGATCCTGCTCAGCCGCATCGGCGTGGGCCTCACCGAGGCCGCGATCATGACGTGCTGCACCACGCTCATCGCCGACTACTTCACCGGCCACGCCCGCGACAAGTACCTGGGCCTGCAGGCCGTCTACACCACGCTCGCCGCCACGGTCTTCTTCGCCCTCGGAGGCGCGCTCGGGGCCGCCAGCTGGCGCGCCCCGTTCTGGCTCTACCTGGTGAGCCTGCCGCTGGCCGTCATGACGATCGTCGCCATCTGGGAGCCGGTGCGCCGCACCGCCGAGCGCGGGGCCCGCGCGCTGCCGCCGGTGCCGTGGCGGCAGCTCGCCGGCCCGATCGCGGTCACCCTGTTCGGCGGCATCGCCTTCTACACCCTGATCGTCGAGCTCTCCTACGCCCTCGCCGGCGTCGGGGTGACCTCCACGGGCACCATCGGCCTGGTCAGCGCCATCGCCTCGCTGGCGACCGCGATCGGCGCGCTCACCTTCCCGCGGGTCGCCCACCGCGGCCCGGCGGTCCTGCTCCCGGCGGCCTTCACCGCGATCGGCGTGGGGCTCGCGGTCATCGCCGCCGGCAACGGCGTCCCCGTCGTGCTGGTCGGCGCGATCATCGCCGGCTACGGCGGCGGGCTGCTGCTCCCGAGCATGCTGACCTGGACGATCTCCTCGCTCTCCCTCGAGCAGCGCGGCCGCGGCACCGGGTTCTGGACCGCCGCCCTGTTCCTCGGCGAGTTCATCTGCCCGCTCGTGGTGCTCGCGCTCGCCGCGGCGCTCACCGGTCTGTCCTCGGCCCTGCTCGTCCTCGGTGCGGCGTCGGTGGTCGTCGCGATCGCCGTGCGGCTCGCGCGGCCGACCCAGCGGGCGGCGGCCGTCGACTGACCGTCGGCGCACGCACGAGGGCCGGCAGGTCGTGGTGACCTGCCGGCCCTCGTGTCGTCCTCGCCCCGGCGGGGCGTCGTCCTTCGGTCGTCAGCGCCGACCGTTGGGCGTGGTCGGCTCCGTCCGGAACGCGTCCGGGGCGGCCTCGTGGGCACCACCCGGGGTGCCGCCCTGGACGCCGGCGGGGGCGTACGCGCGGGCGTCGACCTCGGCGCGCTGGCGGCCCGCCTGCAGGTCGGCCTGCACCTGGTCGGACTGCTGCTGGGCGCGACGGTAGCCCGAGTTGATCAGGTCGGCGGCGGCGTCGCGGCCACCGAGACCGAAGGCCAGCGCCGAGCCGAGCGCGACCGCCCCGATGAGGGCGATG
>JAQSWW010000173.1 GCA_029266415.1 Actinomycetospora sp.
CTACGGCCCACCGGACAGCGACAGCTGAGGCAAGAGAACGGCGGACTCTACGACCAGCCGGTCGGCGTCACGTCTAATCAGCCTACCCAGATCCTGCAGCAGCCGCTCGGTGAACCGGTCCCCGGTCTGCTGCGCCACCCCCAGCCGCTGGAGATCGGCGATGTCCTCCAACAGCCGGTACTGGTCACGGCGCAGCGCGGCGAGGCGCTCCCGGACACGGTCGAGTGCCTCCCGCTCGACCTGCCCGACAGCACCATCTTCGCTCATGTGTTCGAATCTAGACCCGACCCCCGACAGTCCCGCCCACCGACGAGGACCGGGTCCGACGGAGATTTCGACGCGATCTTGACCCTAGGTCGCGCAGCCCGCGAGGGCACCCTTCGAGCTCGACACCCGTACCGCCGGCCCCGCCCTACCGCGCCGAGCTGCGCGAACCTCTCGAACGCTTCGATCTCGAGGGATCGATGACGTCGTGCACGACGCGCGTGATCACGACCGTCAGGTCCGAGCCGGCCGCGGCGAGAGCGACGCGGAGCCGGTAGGGGACCGGACCTCAGGACGTGACCGCCGGGACGTCGGCGGCCACGACCTCCCACCGGTCGCTGCGGTCGGGGGTCGACAGCAGCGCCGGGTCCTCGTCGTCGTCGAGCTCCATGGCGTGCACGGTCGGGGGCACCGCATCGAGGGTCGCGGGGTCGTTCGCCAGGTGCAGCACGCGGATCGACCGGGCCAGGCGGTCCCAGAGCACCAGCAGCCGCACCGTCCCGGCCATCGCCCGCACGGCGGGCATGACCCGTCCGCGGTGGAAGCGGTCCGTGGCGGCCCGCGACGCATCCGACAACGGCCCGTCGAACACCACGACGTCGACGACGTTCGGAGCCGCGTCGGCCGCGGCCCCGGCCTCGTCGTCCACCACCTCGTAGATCGTGTCCTCCTCGAGGGTCACCGGACGGGGACCGCCGCCCGAGGCGGCGCGCGTCCGCTCCGAGGCCAGGCGGGCGTCCTCCTCGGTGGACCACAGGGTCACGAGAGCCCGCAGCGCGGACGGGCCGGAGACCAGGTAGTACGCGCCGCTGTAGCCGGCGTGGCGGCGCAGGATGTCGGAGAGCTCACGGCGGCCGGTCTCGGAGTCGTCGGTGCCGCGCACCGGGCGCATGGTCTGGAAACGGGCGAACACGGCGTTCACGTCCTCTCGGAGGGGGTGGTGTTGCCCCTGCGAGCCTGGTCAGCAACGCGCTCACCCACCTCCGTGCTGGCACGGAGATGTCGGTACGCAGGCCTCAGAGCCGGGCGTCCGCGGCCCACGCGGCGAGCTGGGTGCGGTTCTGCAGGCCGAGCTTCGCCAGCGCGTTGCGGACGTGGCTCTCGACCGTCCGCTCGCTGATCACCAGGCGCGCGGCGACGTCGCGGTTCGCGAGTCCCGTGGCCACCAGGGCGACGGTCTCGCGCTCGCGGACGGTCAGGGTGGCCGCACCGGGGCCGGTCCCGGACAGCTCGGCGACCAGCGCGGACACGTCGCGCTCGATCGAGCGCATCGCCAGCCGGCGGGCGGTGCGCAGCGCCTCGTCGAGGACGCCGCGGGCGCGGTCGCGGTCGCCCGGTCCGCCCCGCAGGGCCAGCGCCCGGCCCAGCTCCAGCCCGGAGCGCGCCTGGCCCGGCAGGGCGCCGAGACGACGGTCCGACGTCACGGCCTGCTCCGCGAGCCGGACGGCCTCCTCGCGCTCGTCGAGATGACGGGCGACGAGGGCGGCGAAGCGGGCGACGGGGCCGGGGCAGCCGGTGCTGCCGTCGCCGCGCAGCGCGGAGTGCGGGCGCATCTCGTCGAGGAGGATCCCCAGCACCTCGCTGTCGTCGAACGCGGCAGCCAGCTCGCTCCCGCAGCACACGATCGCCCGCCACCGGCCCCCGTGCGGCACGGCGAACAGGAGGGGGCGCAGCTCCTCGTAGAGCTGGCGGGCGACCTCGTCGTCCCCCCGCTCGAGGTGGACGACGCCGGCGGTGGCCCAGAAGATCGGCATACCCCGGGAGCGCGCCCAGACCTCGGGGTCGGGCGTCCACGTCGCGAGGGTGCCGAGGTCGCGGTGCAGGAGGCTGATGAAGGCCTCGTACAACCCGTCCGCCGTGGGGTCCTGGCTGCGCCGGGCGACGTCCCGGAACCGGCGGGCCAGCGCGAACGCCTCGTCGAACCGGCCGACGAGCTGGGCGCGGGCCGCCCGGGCCCGCAGCTGGTGCCAGCGGGCGAGGGTGCCGCCGAGCTCGTCGGCGACCGCGCCGAGGGCCTCGATGCCCGCGTCGACGACGTCGATCGCCCCGAGCTCGAAGGCGTCCTCGATGCGCCACACGTGACCCCAGACCAGGGCCTCCGGACGACCCGTCGCCTCGCCCAGCGCGATGGTGCGGCGGCCGGCCGCGAGCCGCTCCGCGACCAGCTCCGGCCCCCCGCACACCTCGTGGCGCGCGTGCAGGGCGTGCAGGACGGCGTCCACGCCGTCGGGGTCGTCCTCGTGCCGGTCGGCCATCGCCAGCGCCCGCGCCGAGACCTCGGCGGCCTCCGGGAGCCTCCCGCCCGCCGCCGCGACCAGCGCCTCCTGTGCCAGCAACCGGGCGTAGCGCGCCGAGTCCTCCGTCCCGAGCAGGGCCCGGGCGCGCCGCACGAGGGCACCCGTCCGCGCGGCGGTCTGGTCGGGGCCGACGCCACGGACGGCGACGGCGGCCGCCGCGGCGAGGTCGGGACGGCCCTCGGCCTCGGCGACGTCGAGCACGCCGCCCGCCTCGGCGAGGGCGTCCACCACGCGGTCCGCGCGCACGAGCGCCCCGGCCAGCGCGAGTCGCACCTCGCCGCGGGCCACCGGGTCGTCGGTGACCTCCAGCGCCCGGCGGTACCAGTCGGCGGCCTCGTCGGGGGCCCGGCGCACGGCCGCCGCCTCGGCGGCGACCCGGCACGCCGTTGCGGCCGCGGACCGCGCGGCCGGCGAGTCGGCGGCGGCGAGCCGATGGCCCGCCACCTCGCCGGCGCGGTCGGCGGGCAGGGCGTCGGCGAGCCGGCGGTGCTCGGCGAGGCGCCGCGTCGCGGACAGGGCGTCACGGCACGCGGCGCGTACCAGCGCGTGCGACCACCGCACCCGCCCCGCGTCCCGCGGGTCCTCGACGAGCAGTCCTGCTCCCAGCACCTCGGCGAGGGCAGGGCCGGGCCCCGTGAGGAGGCCGCGCTCGACCTCGTCGCCGGCCACGGCCGCCGTCGCGACGAGGTCCCGGGCCGCGTCGGTGAGCGCCGCGACCCGGCGCTGCACGAGGGGGGCCACCGCGCGCTCCCGGACGTCGACGGCACGCAGCAGCTCGCGCAGGTGCAGGGGATGCCCGGCGCTCACCCGCAGGAGCACGTCGACGGTGTCGTCGTCGGGCTCGGTGCCGTCGCGCCGCCGCAGGAGCTCGCGGACGGTGTCGCGCCCGAGCCGCCCGAGGTGCAGGACGGTCGGCACCTCCGCGTCGAGCCCGTCCGGGAGCGGCTCGCGGGTCGTGGCGACGAGCAGCAGGGCCGGGCCGCGGGGAGCGACCACCTCCCGCGCCACGTGCCGCAGGAGCGCCAGCGACGCGTCGTCGGCGGCGTGCACGTCCTCGACGGCCACGACGAGCCCGTCCCCGGCGGCCGCGGCGAGGGCGTCGGCGGCGTCGGCGACCGCCCGGAACCGGGCGCGGGCGTCGGTCGTCTCGGGCAGCGCCCCGACGTCGAGCACGGCCGGGTCGAGCCCTCGCTCCCGTGCGGCGGGGCTCGCCAGCAGGCGGCTCCAGGGCCAGAACTCCGGGGTCCCGAGGTCGGTGCTCGCCCGGCCCAGCAGGGCCGGCACCCCCCGGCTCTCCGCCGCGTCGAGCAGCGCCCCGAGTAGCGTCGACTTCCCGATCCCGGCCTCGCCGACCACCAGGACGGCGCCGCCGTGGCCCGCGCACGCGTCGTCGAGCGCCGAGACGAGCACGGCCGTCTCGTGCGCGCGACCGGGCGGCACGGTGTCCACCGGGGCAGTGTGGCGAAGGACGGCGATCAGCCGTAGCGCGATCGCCGCCCGGTCTGCTGCTGCGGTCGGCGGCCACCGCGGCGCGCCAGGGGCGGATGGGGCCCGGGCTGGCAGGTGGGGCAGAAGTACGCGAGTCGGTCCTCGCGGTCGGGACTCCCGTCGTCCTGGCCGGCGGTGCGGACGACGTCGCGACAGCGCCGGCAGCCGCGTCCGGTCCGCTCGAACACCCAGTGCTGGGCGCCCTCGCCGAGGTCGCCGGTGGTCGACTGCTCGGGGCGCCAGGCGTTGCGGGCCAGCAGCTTGTGCGCCCACGCGACGGCGTCGTGCACCTGCCGGTCCGTCAGGTCGCCGACAGGGGTCCAGGGCGAGACGCCGAGCAGGAAGCAGATCTCGGCCTTGTAGAGGTTGCCGACGCCGCAGGCCACGCGCTGGTCGAGCAGCGCGGTCCCGAGCTCGCGCTCGGGCTCAGCGCGCAGGCGGCGCTCCACCTCGGCGGCGGCCCCGGGGCCCCAGTCGTCGCCGAGGAGGTCGGGGCCGAGGTGCCCGACCCAGGTGTCCTCGCGCTCGGTGGGCAGCAGGTCGAGGTCGTGGAGGCGGAAGCCGACGGCGACCCGCTCGGGCACCTCGAGGATCGCGCGTACCTGGTGGTCCGGACCGCGCCACGGGCGCCCCGGGCGGTACAGGTGCCACGAGCCGTCCATGCGGAAGTGGCTGTGCAGGCTGGTGCCGTCGTCGAAGCGCGTGAACAGGTGCTTG
This sequence comes from Actinomycetospora sp., assembly GCA_029266415.1. GTDB lineage: Bacteria > Actinomycetota > Actinomycetes > Mycobacteriales > Pseudonocardiaceae > Actinomycetospora. Next base: position 4,767 of record JAQSWW010000173.1, read on the forward strand.
CCGACGCTGACCACGCCGAGCACGGTGCGCCCCGCCAGGTCGTGCTGGACGAGCCGCGGGTGCCGCAGCTCCCCGCGCGTCAGCGCCTGGCCGGCCAGCGCGTCGTGGAGGCGCCGGCCGGCGAGGAAGACGGTGTCACCCTCCGGCACCCGACCATCGTCCCGCACTCCGGCGGGCGCGGCCGATCAGTCGTCGGGCTGGCCCGCTCGTCCCGCGGGGACCGGGGCGCTCGGCGCGTGGTCGGTGACGCGGTCGCGGGGGTCGCCGGCCACGTCGACGGGCGCGAGCGCCGTCGCGAGGCGCTCGCGCAGGGTGCTGAGGTCTCGCGTGTGCGGGTCGCGCGGGTCGGTCGTCGCGCGGTCGACGCTCTGCAGCAGGTCGACGAGCTGCTCCACGAGCGCCCGGGCCTCGGCGCCGAGCAGCGCGAGGTCCTGCGGATCGGGCGCACGGGTCACCGTGCCCGCCCGCAGCGCCGAGATGGCCTGTCGCACGGCCACCACCGCGGTGTCGTCGCCGGACATCGGCCCCTCCGTCCCTCGTCGCTCGGTGCGGGGGAGGGGTGCCACGCCCGCGCCGGGCCGCAAACGGGACGTGTCAGCGCTCGGCCGGGGAGAGCACCACGGGCCGGTCGAGGGTGTCCTGGCCCGGGATGACGTGCACCGCGGCGGGGTGCGCGCCCGCGAGGCCGGCGATGAGCAGGACCGGACGGTGCGGCCCGGGGTCGGCGGCGAACGCGCCGTCGGGGTCCACCGGGCTGACCGAGAGCTGCCGGCCGTCGAGGTCGACGAGGGTGACCCGCGCCCCGGCCGCCGGGGCGCCGTGGTCGTGCAGCACCCGGCCCCGGACCAGGGCGGGCGCGGGCTCCCGCCCGTCGGTGCCGGTGTCGGACCCGGTCTCGACGTCCGGCTCCGGCAGCGACGGCACCCAGAAGCTGACCAGCAGCGCAAGGACGGCACAGCCCGCGGCGATGAGCAGCGTCGTGCGCAGCGCCCCGAGCGAGGGCACGAGCGTGCCCTCCACCGGGAGCGTCGACGCGGAGAGCACCACCGCGGCCAGCGCCGAGGCGGTCGAGGTGCCGATCGAGCGCATGAGGGTGTTGAGGCCGTTGGCCGCGGCCGTGCGGGTGGTGGGCACCGCCCGCATGATCAGCGCGGGCAGCGCGCCGTAGGCCAGGGCGACGCCGGCGCCGACCACCGAGATGACCACCGCGATCTGCCAGGCCGCGGTGAGCAGCACCGTGCTCGCCGCGTAGGCCACGGCGATCACGACGAGGCCGACCCGCAGCGACGCGCGCGGCCCGGCCTTCGCCGAGATCCGGGCCGTGACCGGCGACATCAGCATCATGACGAGGCCGTTCGGCGCCAGCACCAGGCCCGCCGCGAGCAGGCTCAGCCCCAGGCCGTGCCCCGACGACAACGGCGCGGAGAGCAGCTGCGGGAACACCACCATGCCGGTGAACATGGCGACGCCGACCGGGATGGAGATCAGGTTGGGCAGCAGCACCGCCCGGCGCGCGTTGAGCCGCAGATCGACCAGCGGGTCGGTGGTGCGCAGCTCGTAGGCGCCCCACGCCAGCAGCGCCACCACCGCGACGCCCGCGGAGCCGAGCGTCGTGGCGCTCGTCCAGCCCCACTCGCTGCCCTTCGACAGGGCGAGCAGCAGCCCGATGAGGCCCACGGACAGGCCCACCGCACCGACGATGTCGAAGCGCCCGCCCGACCGGGTGGTCGTCTCGGGGATGACGAGGCCGACGAGCAGGAGGCCGGCGAGGCCCAGTCCGCCGGCGACCCAGAACAGGGCGTGCCAGTCGGCCACCTCGACGATGAGGGCCGAGAGCGGCAGGCCCAGGCCGCCACCGATCCCGAGCGTCGCGCTCATCAGCGCGATCCCCGAGCCCAGCCGGGCGGGCGGCAGCGTGTCGCGCATCAGGCTGATGCCCAGCGGCACCGCGCTCACCGCGACACCCTGCAGAGCGCGCCCGACGAGCACCGGCAGCAGTGCGTCGGTGACGGCGCACAGCACCGACCCGACGACGAGCAGCCCGAGGGTCGCGAGCAGCACGCGGCGCTTGCCGACCATGTCGCCGAGGCGCCCGGCGATCGGCGTCGCCACCGCCCCCGCGAGCAGCGTCGCGGTGATGACCCAGGACGCCGTGGCGGTGGTCGTGTCGAGCAGCCGGGGCAGCTGGGGGATCACCGGCACGACGAGCGTCATGCACAGCGACGCGACGAGGCCCACCGAGGACAGGACCGCGACCACGAGGGCCGGCCGGGGTGCGGCGCGCCGGGCCGTCGGGACTCCGGCGTGCGGCACGCACCCTCCTCGGGGCTCGGGTAGTTCGTTGTCTGTGCCAACCAACTGTAGCGGGACGGAGCGCCCGCGGGGACACCGCGCGGACGTGGTCCGTGTCGCCCTCGGTCGGCAACCATCCGCTACGGTGCGTGAGCATGATCACGTCTCGCCGGGACGGCGGGTCCCTCGTGGCCCTCGCCGTCGCCGGGCTCCTCGTGCTCGCGGGCTGCGGCGGCGGGCAGGGGGCGGCCCCGGCGCCGCCCGCCGGCACACCCGCGGCCGCGGCCGCCCCCATCGGTGACCCGGGGCTGGCGCGGCGCCTGGCCGAGCAGGTGACGGGCGACGCGGCGTTCGCGCGGATGGAGGAGCTGCAGCGGATCGCCGACGCGAACGGCGGCAACAGGGCCTCCGGGCAGCCGGGCTACGACGCGAGCGTCGAGTACGTCGCGGGCGAGCTGCGCCGTGCGGGCTTCACCGTCGAGACGCCGAGCTTCCCGTTCGACACGTTCGCGGTCGACGCCGAGACGCTGGTCGTCGGCGGCACCCCGGGTCCGGCGGTCACCGCGCTGACCTACTCGCCGGCCACGGCCGCCGGCGGGGTGACCGCGCCCCTCGTCGTGGCCCCGGACGCCCCCGGCGACCCGACCCCGGGCTGCGAGGCGGGCGACTACGCGAACCTGCCCGCCCGCGGCGCCGTGGTGCTCGTGCGCCGTGGCTCGTGCACGTTCACGCAGAAGCAGCAGGTCGCCGCCGACGTGGGGGCCGCGGCGGTGCTGGTCGGCAACAACGCGCCCGGCCCCCTGGGCGGGACGCTCGGGTCGGTCGCCGAGGGCCGCCTGCCCACCGGCGGGCTGCTGCAGGCCGACTTCGACGCGCTCCTCCCGCGGGCGGGCACGCCCGCCACCCTGACCCTGGCGACCCGGGCGGCCACCGTCGTCACCCGCAACGTCATCGCCCAGACCACGACGGGGCGTCCCGACGAGGTCGTGATGAGCGGCGCCCACCTGGACTCCGTGCCCGAGGGCCCGGGGATCAACGACAACGGCTCCGGGTCGTCCGCCCAGCTCGAGCTGGCGATGCGCCTCGGCGGCGCCCCACCGGTGACCAACGCCGTGCGCTTCGCGTGGTGGGGCGCCGAGGAGGTCGGCCTGCTCGGCTCGACGGCCTACGTGCGCGGCCTGACGCCCGAGGCGCGCCGCGACATCGCGGTGCTGCTCAACTCCGACATGCTCGGCTCGCCCAACCCGGCCTACCTCGTCTACGACGGCGACGACTCCGACCGCCAGGGCGCCCCGCCCGGGCCCGGGGGGTCGGACGGCATCGAGCGCACGCTCGCGGCCGCGCTGTCGGCCACCGGGGCGCAGCCGCGCGGCACCGACTTCGACGGCCGCTCGGACTACGGGCCCTTCATCGAGGCGGGCATCCCGGCCGGCGGGCTGTTCACCGGGGCCGAGGAGCTCAAGACCCCGGAGGAGGCCGCGCTGTGGGGTGGTCAGGCCGGCGTGGCCTACGACCGCTGCTACCACCAGGCCTGCGACACCACCGCGAACATCGACCGCGTCGCCCTCGACCGGATGCTCGACACCCTCGCCGTCGGTGTCGGCACCTACGCGACCGACCTCGGCGGCCCGAACGGCGTCCCGACCCGGGAGCAGCGTCAGACGCGCTGACCGCGGTGGGGGTTGCGCGCTCCGCAACCGAGCGGTGAGGCTGACCCCGCCGCCGGGACGGGACCGCGGCGGCGGGGAGGATGCCGGGCGATGGCGCGCAGCGACGGCGACGGTGGCAGCACGGGCAGCACGGGCAGCACGGGCAGCACGGGCAGCACCGTGGGCTCCGGCTCCCGTGAGCCCGCACTCGTCCGCTCGGTCGACCGGGCCGTGACGGCGCTCGAGGTGGTCGCGGCCCGCGGCGAGGTCGGCATCACCGAGCTGGCCGAGGAGCTCGGGGTCCACAAGTCC
>JAQSWW010000301.1 GCA_029266415.1 Actinomycetospora sp.
GGGAGGCGCCCGCCGGCGCCGGTACCCGCGCCCGCTCCCGGCACCCCGCCCACCGGGGGCAGGAACGTCCCGCCCGCTCCCGCGCCGCCGGGCACGCCCGTCCCCGGGGCCGGAGCAGCGGCGCCACCCGTGCCCGGTGTGCCCGGTGTGCCGGGGACCGTCGGCGCGGGGGCGGCACCCGCGGTGGTCGTCGACGACGGCGGCAGCGGGGTCGCGTCGACGTCCGGCGCGCTCGCAGTACCCGGCGCCCCGGCAGCGCCCGGCCCCGCACCCGGGGCCACCCCGGCGCCGGGAGCCGTCCCGGCCTCCGGGGAGCCCGGCACCCCACCCGCGCCGCCCCCGGCGTCCGGCACCCCGCCGACCCCGGGCACCCCGGCGCCGCCCGGACCTCCACCCGAGTCGCCGGCGCCGGGCCCGCCCCCGCCCGGTGCGTCGCCGGGCGACGACGGCTCGACGCCGTTGCCCCCGGGACCTGCGAACTTCGGCAGCGCGGCCATCTGCGGCTTGCTGCCCTGCTGGTAGACCTCCATCGCCCGCCGCGCGGCCTCCGCCTCCTCCTCCTGCCGCGCGAGGGCCCGGAAGACGTCGTCGCCCGCGGTGCCGAGCACGACGCCGGGGCCTCCGGGCAACGGCGCGAGGGCCGCGGTGGTCAGCGACGTCCCGTCGAGGAAGCCCTGGATGCCCGCGTCCATCCACGACGAGTACGTCGGCGGCGGCACGGCGTCCCGGGCGCCCTGCAGCCGGTCGGCCTGCTGCTGCCCGGCGATCTGGACCGTGCCCGCCGCCTCCCGCGCGCTGTCCACCCACGGGCTCAGCGGCTGGATCGCGTTCGTCGCCCCCTCCTGCGCGGCGCCCTTCCAGACCGCGTCCAGCGTGGTGTTGGCGCGGCCGATCGCGTCGGTGACGGCGACGAGACGCCCGGCCAGGTCGCCCCACGTGCTGCCGGCCTCGCGGAAGCCGTCGCGGCCCTGGTCCGCGCCGTGGAGGGCGTCGTAGATCGCCTGGTGGGTCCAGCTCGCCCAATGGGTGTCGAACACCGGCGCCTCCCCTCGTCGCGAGGCTAGGGAGTCGGCGCGGCGCGTGGGTGCGGTTCGGGAGAACCCGCGGGGATCAGGCCGGGACGAGCAGTGCCGTCGCGACGGCGGCCAGGCCCTCGCCCCGGCCGGTGAGCCCCAGCCCGTCGGAGGTGGTCCCCGACACCGCCACCGGCCCGCCGAGTGCAGCGGACAGGACGGCCTGCGCCTCGTCGCGCCGCGTGCCGATGCGCGGGGCGTTGCCGATCACCTGCACCGCGGCGTTGCCGAGCCCCCAGCCCTCCGCCGCGGCGAGCCCGCGGACCTCGGTGAGCAACCGCACGCCCGAGGCCCCGGCCCACTCGGGGCGGCCCGTGCCGAAGACCGCGCCGACGTCGCCGAGACCCGCCGCCGAGAGCACCGCGTCGCACAGCGCGTGGGCGGCGACGTCGCCGTCGGAGTGCCCGGCGCAGCCGTCGACGCCCTCCCAGAGCAGGCCGGCGACCCAGCACGGCACGCCCGGCCGCACGGGGTGTACGTCGGTGCCGACGCCGACCCGCACGGTCGGGCTCCGCGGCGCGTCTCCCGGCCTCACGCCGACCCCCCGGTGACGAGGGCCTCGGCCATCGCCAGGTCGAGCGGGGTCGTCACCTTGAACGCCCGCGGGTCGCCGGGGACGGTGACGACGGTGACCCCGAGGTCCTCGGCCAGGCCGGCGTCGTCCGTCGCGGCAGGCGGCTCACCAGCCTCGCGCCGGACGCGGGCGCGCTCGTGCGCCGCGCGCAGCGTCGCGGTGGCGAAGCCCTGGGGCGTCTGCACGGCGGCGAGGCCGCTGCGGTCGACGGTGGCCGTCACCTCGCCGGCCGGGCCCGTGCGCTTGAGGGTGTCGGCCACGGCCGTCGCCGGGACCACGGCTGCGTGGCCGGCGCGCACCGCGCCGACGACCGCCCGCACCACGTCCGGCGGGCACAGGCAGCGGGCGGCGTCGTGCACGAGGACCACCTCGGTGCCGGCGGGCAGTGCGGCGAGCGCGGCGGAGACGGAACCGACGCGGTCGTCCGCACCCGTCACCACCGTCACGCGGCGGTGCCCGAGCGCGGACCGCACCGCGTCCTCGTCGCCGGGTGGCGCGGCCACCACGACGACGTCCACGCCCCCGGCGACGAGGCCGTCCACGGCGCGGGCCACGAGTGTGAGACCTCCCACGACGGCGAGGGCCTTCGGCCGGCCGAGGCCGAGCCGTTCACCCCGTCCCGCCGCGGGGACGATCGCGGCGACGGTCACCGCGTGCGCAGGACCGTCACCGCCAGGACGCTGCTCAGGAAGCCAGGACCTGGTCGAGCAGCGACTCCGCGGCCACCTCGTCGGTGCCCTCGGCGAGGGCCAGCTCGCTGACCAGGATCTGGCGCGCCTTCGCCAGCATCCGCTTCTCGCCCGCGGACAGGCCGCGGTCCTTCTCGCGGCGCCAGAGGTCGCGGACGACCTCGGCCACCTTGTTCACGTCGCCCGACGCGAGCTTCTCGAGGTTCGCCTTGTACCGGCGCGACCAGTTGGTCGGCTCCTCGGTGTGCGGCGCACGCAGCACCTCGAACACCCG
>JAQSWW010000011.1 GCA_029266415.1 Actinomycetospora sp.
GCGCGTCGTGGCGCTCTACACATCCGTGCTGGATCGATCGTCCCTGCCGGACCCCTGTCCGCCCCATTAGGGTCACGCGCCATGACGAGCGTGCTGGTGACCGGCGGCGGGGAGCGACTGACGGAGGTGGCCGAGGCCATCCGGGCCACGGGGGCGGAGACCACGGTGGTCGACACGCTCGACCGGCTCGGCGAGGTCGTGAGCGGGACGACGTTCGACGCCTACGTGCAACTGCCGGTGGCGATGACGCCGCGGCACGGGAGCCTGGTCTCGCGTGTCGAGCAGTTCCTCTCCGAGGGCCTGCTCTCGCGCTTCCGGGCCGCCGAGACCGTGCTGCCCTCCCTGGCCGAGTCGGCGACGGTGATGCTCGTCGGCGGCCAGACCAACGTCGACGTGGACGCCCCCGACGACCAGCAGGCCCGCACCGCGCTGATGCGCGTGCTCGCCCACGCCCTGCGTGCTGAGCGGGCGCCCGCCCACCTGCGGGTGCGCACCGCCGGCCCCGACTGGAGCGGGGCGGACATCGCCGCGAAGCTCACCGGCGGGGACGACGAGAGCTCGTCGACCCCGGAGCAGACCGGCAACCGCGAGGCGATCGGCAAGGCCTACGCGGACTGGCGCGCCGAGGTCCTCGGCCTGGTCCGCGCCGAGTTCTAGTCATCGTTCCGGCTCGACGGCGGGGTCACCCCGGCTGCGCGACACGCAGCCAGGGTGACCCTCGCACCCCGCGGAGCCGACGCTAGGCCGAGGCCAGCGCGGAGCCCTGCCGGTACTCCTCCCACGGGATCGTCCAGTCGGCGATGTCCCCGTCGCGGGTGGTCAGCGGGCGGCTCGAGCCGACGATCTCCACCGGGTCGCCCATCTGCACCCAGTTGAAGAAGAACTGGCCGTTGGCCGGGGACAGGTTCACGCAGCCGTGCGAGACGTTGCTGCGGCCCTGCTGGCGCACGGTGTCGGGATTGACGTGCACGAACTCGCCGTTGTTGGAGATGCGGACGGCCAGCGGCAGGTTCTGGTCGTAGAAGCCCGGTGTGCCTTCGGCCGGCCCGCCCCACGTGTCCGAGCGCATCCGCTTGACCTCGTGCTTCTCGAACGCGACGTGCACGCCGTACTGGGTCGGGTAGATGTCGCGGCCGTACGAGGCCGGCATGCTGCGCAGCTCCTGCCCGTCCTGGTAGAGCACGAGCGTGTGGGCGTTGACGTCGCCGCGGGCGCGCTGGTCGCGGCCGACGGTGAACGAGAACGTCCTGTCCTCGGCGCCGTAGAGGCCCTCGCCGCTGTCGACACCGAAGAGGCGCGCGTTCACGGTGACCTGCGTGCCGGGGCGCCAGTACTCCTTGGGCCGCCAGTTGAGTTGCTCGTCGGACATCCAGCGGAACGAGCCCTCGGTGGGCACCGACGTGGCCACCGACACCCGGCGCTCGACGGCGGCGCGGTCGGTGACCGGCGCGTCGAAGGTGATCGAGATCGGCATCGCCACACCGACGGTCTGGCCGTCGGTGGGTCGGATGCTCGCGACCTCCAGGGTCTGCTCCGGCGCGACGGTGCTGAAGGTCTGGTCGAGCGGGGCGCCCGGGGCGCCGCGCTCGTCGACGCCGACCGCCTGCACGCGGTACTGGGTGCCGAAGGCCAGCGTGGCGCTGGTCCAGCGGGTGCCCGACGGGTCGAGCGTTCCGGCCAGGGCCGTGCCACCCGAGCCGCCGGCCGGGGTCACGGTGACCGAGCTGAGCCGCCCGCCGGCCGCGGACACCACGAGGGGCTCGGCCGGGGCGACGTCGACCGCGCCCGGCGCCACCGAGGCCGCGAGCGCGACCGGGGGCACGGGCGGCGGAGCGTCCGCCGAGGAGCCCCCAGGACCGGTACTGCAGCCCGCCACCAGGGCCAGCAGCGCCAGCACCACCACGACCGGGGCACTCCACGCCCGATCGAGCCACACACCCGGCCCCGACCGGCCGCGCTGCGTCCTCACCACACCGTCCCCCTCGTCCCGATACGGGACATTCTGCCCAACCATCCTCGCCCGACCGAGACGCCCCCGGCGGGTTCCGGTTGCGTGTCGAGTGGTGTCGATCAGGTCTCGATCGACGGTCGAGGCCCTGACCTCGGCCTTCGTCCGGAACGGCCTCGGAACTGTCTCAGGGAGGTCTCAGGCCGCGGCCCCACACTGGGCCCATGCGGATCCTCGTCGCGGACGACGACCGGGCGGTGCGCGACTCGCTGCGCCGCTCGCTCGCGTTCAACGGCTACCAGGTCGAGCTCGCCGCCGACGGACAGCAGGCCCTGGAGGCGATCGAGGGCCAGCGTCCCGATGCGCTCGTGCTCGACGTGATGATGCCGCGCGTCGACGGGCTCGAGGTGTGCCGGCGCCTGCGCAACGCGGGCGACGACATCCCGGTGCTCGTGCTCACCGCGCGCGAGGCCGTGTCCGACCGCGTCGCGGGCCTCGACGCCGGCGCCGACGACTACCTCGCCAAGCCCTTCGCCCTCGAGGAGCTCCTGGCCCGGCTGCGCGCGCTGCTGCGGCGGCGGGCGCCCGACGAGAGCGGCGCCCCCGACCCCGACCCGCTGCGCTTCGCCGACCTGTCGCTGGACCCGGTCACGCGCGAGGTGCGCCGGGGCGAGCGCCCGATCAGCCTGACACGCACCGAGTTCTCGTTGCTCGAGCTGTTCATGGCCAACCCGCGCCGCGTGCTCACCCGCAGCCGCATCCTCGAGGACGTCTGGGGCTACGACTTCCCCACCACCGGCAACGCCCTCGAGGTCTACGTCGGCTACCTGCGCCGCAAGACCGAGGCCGAGGGCGAGGCGCGGCTCATCCACACCGTGCGCGGCGTCGGGTACGTGCTGCGCGAGACCCCGCCCTGACGTGGGGGCACCCTCCGCCCCGATGAGGGCGGAGAGTGCCCACGTGGTCAGCGGGAGGTGCTCGCGACCTCGTCGGCGTACTTCTGCGTCATGTGGTCGACGGCCTGGAGCTGGGTGGCCGCGAACTCGTCGCGCCGCAGCCCCGCGCGCTCCTTGGCGGCCTGGGTCGACTCGGCGTGGGTGCGCCCGCCCCACGTCGCGCCCTGGAAGTGCGGCAGCACGTTCTGGGCGAGCAGCTCCCACGACCGCTTGGTCGCCTCCGGGTTCGCCCACTCGTGCCCGAGCAGGAGCATGGCGCCGAAGCCGCCGGACTGGTCCGCGAGTCGCTGGACCTGCGCCTTCGCGTCGTCCGGCGTCCCGATCGCCCCGATGCCGGCCTCGTTGATGAAGTCGATCATCTCTTTGACGTCGCCGCCCTCGACCGCCATCTGCGGGAACGCGGCGGTCTTCTGGAAATACCGGAACCAGGACTCGATCCCGTACTCGACCTCGCGGTAGGCCTGCTCCTTCGTCTCGGCGATGTGCATCAGCCCGACGAGGCGCCACTTGGAGCGGTCCGGCGTCGGCTGCCCGTAGTGCTGGGCGCGTTCCTCGACGACGTTCCAGTGGTGGGCCAGCGCGTCGAACCCGTCCTGGGTGAGCGTCGCGCCGATCGAGAGCAGACCGACGCCGTGGCGACCCGCCATCCGCGGTCCGGTGGGCGAGGCGACGGCCGCGACGGCGATGTCGAAGCACGGCTCGGTGTAGGGCCGCAGCTGCAGCTGCGCCTCGACCAGGTTGTGGGTCCTCGTCTGCTCGGTGACCACCTCGCCGCGCAGCAGCCGCATGATGATGTCGAGGTTGACGTCGAGGAGCTCGCGGGTGTCGGTGGGGTTCAGCCCGATCATCGACGAGTCGCTGGGCAGGGACCCGGGGCCGACGCCGAGCATGGAGCGCCCGCGGGTGAGGTGGTCGAGCATCACCATGCGGTCGGCCACCCACAGCGGGTTGTGGTAGCTCGCCGACGTCACGCCGGTGCCGAGCCTGATGCGCTTCGTCCGCTCGGCGGCGGCGGCGATGAAGATCTCGGGCGAGGCGATGATCTCGCTGCCCGCCGAGTGGTGCTCGCCGATCCACGCCTCGTCGATGCCCAGCCGGTCGAGGTGCTCCACGAGCTCGAGGTCGCGCTGGAGCGCGAGCGTGGGGTTCTCACCGGCGCGGTGGAACGGGGCCAGGAACGTGCCGAAGCGCAGTCTGCTCACGGAAGGGCCTCCTCGACGTGGTCGTGTGTCCCCCCTCGAGTCGACCGTAAGGCGCGTCACAGCCGCGCGTACAGACCCGGTGACGCTCCGTCAGGTCCGCGGGATCCAGAAGCGGAGCAGGGCCCCGCCCTCGGGCGCGCGGCCGGCGGAGACGCCGCCGTGGTGGCGCTCGGCGACCTGGGCGACGATCGAGAGCCCGAGCCCCGAGCCGCTCATCGTCCGCGCGTCCAGCGAGCGGTAGAAGCGCTCGAAGACCAGGTCGAGCTCCTCGTCGGCGATCCCGGGGCCGGCGTCGGCCACCTCCAGCACCGCGGTGCCCGGCCGCTCGGGCGCGACGCCGGGGCGCAGGGTCACCCGCACGCGCCCGCCCGGCGGGCTCCACTTGGCGGCGTTGTCGAGCAGGTTGAGCACCGCGCGCTCGAGGGCGTTGGCGTCGCCGGTGACCTCGCAGGAGGCCAGGTCGACGTCGAACACCACGTCGGAGGCGGCCCCGCGGCGCCGGGCCCGGTCGAGGGCGCGCTCCACGACCTCGGCGAGGTCGAGGGGCTCCGCGGCCACCTCGGGCGGGTCGTCGCGAGCGAGCTCGACGACGTCGCCGACGAGGGTGGCGAGCTCGTCGACCTGCGCGCGCAGGGCGGCCGGGAGCTCGGCGCGGTCGGTGTCCGACAGGCTCGGGGCGCCCGGCCGCTCGGAGGCGACGAGCAGCTCGAGGTTGGTGCGCAGCGAGGTCAGCGGCGTGCGCAGCTCGTGCCCCGCGTCCGCGACGAGCCGGCGTTGTCGCTCGATGGACGACGCGAGCGCGGCGAGCATGGCGTTGAAGCTGCTGGTCAGCCGGGCGATCTCGTCGCCGCCGGTGACGGGGATCGGGCGCAGGTCGCCGGTGCGCGCGACGCGCTCGGTGGCCGAGATCAGCCGCTCCACCGGACGCAGGCCGGCCCGGGCGATCGCGACGCCGGTCAGCGCCGCGAGCAGCACCCCCGACGCGCCCGTCACCAGCAGCACCACGGCGAGCTTGGACAGGGTCCGGCGGGTCGGGTCGAGCTCCTGGGCCAGCACGAGCGCGCGGCCCTCGCCGGCGTAGACGGCGACGACGCGCTGGAGCTCGCCGTCGACCATGCCCGTCCGCACCGACGTCGGCGGATCGCGGCGCGCCGCCGCGATCTCGGGCGCCCCGAGCGGCGGGCTGTTGCCGGCCAGCGTGACGAACTCGCCGCCCGAGGTCACGATCGCCACCCGCACCTCGCCCGCGGCCAGCGCGTCGGAGGAGACCCGCAGCAGCAGGGCGGGGTCGGCGAGGTCGCCGGACGCGGCGACGGTGGCGCGCTGCACGAGGCTCTCGTCGAGCTGGTCGTAGAGAGCGCGCTGGGCGGTGAGGTACACCGCGATCGCGATGAGGGCGACGAGGAGCCCGCCGCCCACCGAGACGAGGATGCCGACGCGGCGGCGCAGCGGGATGCCCTGCAGCACGTGGCGGACCAGGCCCGGCGGGGGTTCCTCGTCCGCGGGGCCGGGGCCGGGCGCGGGGTCCGGCACGGCGCCCGGCACGGTGCCGGTCGGCGCACCGGGGGCTGCTCCGGTCGACGGGGTGGCCGGGGGGTCGTCGGACCCCGCGCCGGTCGGCGCCGCCACGGTCGGCGCGCCGGCCGTCGACGGGCCGGGTACGGGGCGCTCCACCCCTCCAGCTTGCCCCGTCGGCGCGCCGGCGGCGGGGACGCCTGTCGACACGTGCGCGAGGCGATGGGGGAGGCTGGGGGACATGAGCGAGAACGACGCCGCCTCCGCCACCCCGGACGGCTCCGGGACGGGGCCCGTCGCGCCGCCCGGATCGACGTCGGCGCCCGCCCCGGAGCGGGCGGGCGCGTCCTCGCGCGCGGCCACCGACCCGAACGGACCAGCAGCGCCCGCCGGACCCGGGGGGGTGCGCTGGGCCGAAGGGACCGGTCGCGAGTACGACACGGGCACCACGGGACGGGCGGGCGCGACCGAGGGCGCGACCCCGTACAGCGCGCCCACCACGGTCTCGGCGCAGCAGCCGCCGCAACAGTCCGGCGGGCCGCAGGCCCGGCCGACCCAGGCCTTCGGTCTCGGCGGCCAGCCCGGGCCCGGCGGGACGTCGGCGTTCGGCGCCCCGTCCTACCCCGCGACCCCGCCGCAGGGCGGACCGTCCACGGCCCGCGAGCCCGGCCCGGGCGGGTACGGGCCCGGCGGGTACGGCGGTCCTCCGCAGGGCGACGGCGGCTACGGCTGGGGCGGCACGGCCGCCGGCCCGTCGACGCCGCCCGGCGGCTACCCCCGCGACCCCGGCGGCGGCTGGAGCGGCGGCGGCGCCCCCGGCCCGGCGCCCGCGGCGTCGGGCGGCCGGCGCCGCCCCGGCACCCTCGCCCTCGTCGCGCTCGCGCTGGTCGCGGGCCTGATCGGCGGCGCCCTCGCGGCCGTCGCGATCGGCGGCGTGACCGGGCCGAGCTCCTCGCAGGGCACGGCGCTCGACGAGCCGGTGCCCGACACCGCGCCGTCGGAGGCGGTCCCGGGGTCGATCGAGCAGGTCGCGGCCGCCGTGCTGCCCAGCGCCGTGCAGATCCGCGGGGCGGCGGGCGAGGGCTCGGGCATCGTGCTGTCCGCCGACGGCCTGATCATGACCAACAACCACGTGCTGCAGGCCGGGCAGGGCGGCGGCCTCGAGGCCGTGTTCTCCGACGGGCGCACCGCGCCGGTCCAGATCGTCGGCACCGCGCCCGCCGCCGACATCGCGGTGGTGCGGGCGAGCGGGGTGACCGACCTGCGGGCCGCGACCCTCGGCAACTCCGACCAGCTCCGGCAGGGCCAGACCGTGGTCGCCGTCGGGTCGCCGCTCGGCCTGTCGGGCACGGTGACCACCGGCATCGTCAGCGCGCTGCAGCGCCCCGTGGAGGCCGGCGGCTCGGGCGCCGGCCAGAGCAGCGTCCTCGACGCGATCCAGACCGACGCCGCGATCAACCCCGGCAACTCCGGTGGCCCGCTCGTCAACGGCCGCGGCGAGGTGATCGGGGTGAACACCGCGATCGCCAGCGTCACCGGCAGCGCGGGGCAGGAGGCCGGCTCGATCGGCCTCGGCTTCGCGATCCCGATCAACCAGGCGCGGCGGCTCGCGACCGAGCTCGTCGACACCGGGCGGGCCACGCAGGCCGTCATCGGCGTCGGGGTGGCCGACGCGGCCCCGCGCGGCGCGGCGATGGCCGACGTGCAGCCCGGCTCGCCGGCCCAGGCGGCGGGCATCGTCGCCGGGGACGTCGTGGTGCGGGTGGACGACCGGCCGATCGAGGACGCGAACGCGTTCGTCGCGGCCATCCAGTCCCGGGCGCCGGGCCAGACGGCGAACCTCACCGTGGTGTCGCCCGGCGGCGGTCAGCGCCAGGTCACGGTCACCCTGGGCAGCCGGGTGATCGGCGGCCGCTGAGTCGGGCGGGCTCGCGCCGGGTCAGGCCGGCGCGAGCTCCACGAAGCAGCGGTCGCCCTCGGCGCGGGCGCGGATGGCGAGCCCGGCCTCGGCGGCCACCTCGTCGACCGCGTGCGGGCCGAGCACCGCCCAGGGGAACCACGGGCCGGCGTCGAGGGCCTCGAGCACCGTCAGGCCGTCCGCGGGCTCGTCGGCGTCGGTGTTCTCCAGGTAGGCGGTGCCGCACCACAGGCCGGCGCCGGGCGTGAGCTCGAGCAGGATCGTGCCGCCGTCGGCGAGCAGCGCCCGGCAGCGGCGCAGCAGCGACACCGGGTCGCCGCCGATGCCGATGTTGCCGTCGGCCAGCACGACGTGCTGCCAGCGGCCCTCGCCGGGCAGGCGCTCGAACGCGTCGCGGTGCAGCACCGCGGCGCCGCGCTCCAGGCAGCGCTGGACGGCCTGGATCGACACGTCGACGCCGAGCGCCGGGACACCGCGGTCGGCCAGCGCGACGACGAGCCGACCCGGCCCGCAGCCCAGGTCCAGCGTCGCGCCGGCGCAGCGGGCGAGCAGCCAGTCGTCGTCGGCGTCGGCGTCGTCGTGCCAGCGCTGCACGGCCAGGGGCAGCACGACGCCGTCGCCGCGCACCAGCCGCTGGCGTCGTCCCGCCAGGGCCGCGTCGAACACCGCACCGCTCTCGAGGGGCTCGGTGGTGGTGTGCCGGATCGCGGACGCCAGTGGTGTCGACGTCATGGGGGTCATCGTGGGAGGCCTCCGGGAACGGGGAGACGGCGCGGAGCCGAGCTCGACCGCGGGGTGAGGAGCTGATCCGCGACGGCGCGGGCGAAGCGACCGCTGGGCACGAGGTCGGCGACCGTGACGGCGTCGCCGGGGGTGTCCACGTCGGACAGGGTCGGCAGCTCGAGCACGCGCGCCGGGTCGAGCCCGGCGTGGCCCGCCCGCAGGGTCGCGAGCGTGCGCGGGCCGGTGTCGTCGCGGGAGGTCGGGACGGCGGCGATGACGGCGGCGCGGCGCGGGTCGGCGAGGGCGAGCGCCCACCAGCCGCCGTCGAGGGCGAGGCCGAGGGCGGCGTCCGCGCCGCCGCCGTCGACGAGGTCGAGCGCGTCGCCCAGGAGGCCGGCGTCGACCTGCGGGGTGTCCATGCCGAGCTGCACGGTCGCGGCGCCGGGGTACGCGGCGGCGACGTCCTCGTGGGCGGCGGTGATGCGCGCGCCCAGCGTGTGGCCCCGCTGGGGGACGACGACGGTGCCGGCCAGCGCGTCGACGACCTCGTCGGCCCGCTCGGCGAGGCGCGGGTCGCCCTCGAGAGCGACGACGACGCGGGCGCCGGGCACCGCCGTGGCGGCCTCGAGCGTGTCGAGCAGGGCCGCGGCCGCGATGCCGGCGGCACCCTCGGGCGTCGCGGCCGGCGTCAGCCGGGTCTTCACACGGCCCGCGACCGGGGCCTTCGCCAGCACGAGGACGACCCTCGTCCCGGGACTACTGGTCCGCATGGGAGGCCTGTTCGTGCGGGGCGGACCGATCGGTTCGACCCCGTCGCCCATCAGCGTGCGTCCCGTCCGCCGGCGGACGCGGCGGGACGGGTGCGGGCGACGGCGACGGACATGTCGCGCACGGCGCGGACGGTGCCCCGGACCGAGCCCGACACCTTCGAGCGCCCGCCGGCCCGCGGGCGGTAGGCCACGTCGACCTCCCGGATGCGCCAGCCCGCGGCTCCGGCCCGGATCAGCAGCTCCAGCGGATAGCCGAAGGCGCGGTCGGTGATCCCGAGATCGAGCAGCGCCTGCCGGCGGGCCACGCGGATCGGGGCGATGTCGCGCACGCCGACCCCGCGGGTGCGCATGAGCCCCGAGAGCACGAGGTTGCTCACTCGGGCGTGCCACGGCCAGACACCGCGCGCCTGGGGCACCCGGCGGCCGACGACGAGGTCGGCGTCGGTGTCGAGCAGCAGGCGCACCATCGCCGGCAGCTCGGCGGGGTCGAGCGAGCCGTCGGCGTCGATCACCGCGACGACCTCGGTGCACGTGGCCTCCAGGCCGGTGTGCACCGCGGCGCCGTAGCCCTTGCGGGTCTCGTGCACCACGAGGGCGCCGAGGCGCTCGGCGAGCTCGGGGGTGCCGTCGGTGGACCCGTTGTCGCAGACGACGGCGTCGAAGCCCTCGGGCAGGGCGGCCAGGACGCCGGGCAACGCCGCCGCCTCGTCGAGGCACGGGAGCACGACGTCCACACGACCATCCATCGCGGTCACGCTATGAGGTCGGGCGTGAACCCGCCGCGTGGGGCCGGTGGCCCACGACCGAAGTCGAATGGCCCTTCCGGCCGCCCGGCGGACGGTCCGTCCGGGGGAGGACCGACCGCCCGGGCGGCCCTCCTCACGCCGTGGTCACGGCGCGGCCGTACCGTCCGCGGTGATGACGACCGCGCTGCGGGGACGCCCCGGGTCCGCCGACGAGCCCGCCTCGCCGGCGCGCCGACCCCTGCGCCTGCGCGGCGACCTGATCGCCGTCGCGGTGGCCGCTCTGCTGGTCACGGCGTCGTCCGTCGTCGGATGGTCGCTGATCGAGGCCGGCGTGCCGGTGCTCGTGGGGTGGCCGCCGCTGCTGGCGTCGTGGCTCCCGCACGTCGGTCCGGGCACCGTCCCGGCCGTCCTCGTGGCGCTCCTCGTGGCGCTCGGGGGGCCCGCCGTCGCCCGCCGGCTGCGGTGGGGCCCGCTGCTCGCCGTCGCCTACGCGGCGTCACTGGCGTGGACGTTCGCGCTCGCGACGATCGACGGGTGGTACGTCGGGGTCGCCGAGCGGCTGGCCACCCCGTCGGAGTACCTGGCCGAGATCCCGCGCACGCCCGACATCGCAGTCTTCCTCCAGACCTTCGCCGACCGCATCGCCGGCCAGACGTCCGACAGCCTCGTGACGCACTCCGCGGGGCACCCGCCGGCGGCGACGCTGGTGTACGTCCTGCTCGACCGTCTCGGCTTCCCCGGCGGCGAGTACGCCGGCGTGCTCACCGCCGCGGTCGGCGCCTCGGCGGTGGTCGCCGTCGGCGTGACCCTCGCCGCCCTGGCCGACCGCGACCTCGCCCGCTTCTACCTGCCGTTCGGTGTCCTGTTCCCCGGCGCGGTGTGGGTCGGGGTGTCGGCGGACGGGATGTTCGCGGCGGTGCTGGCCTGGGGCGTCGCGCTGCTCGCGCTGGGGGCGGTGCGCCGCGGGGTGGGCGGCGCCGTGCTGTGCCTGCTCGCCGGCGTCGTGCTCGGCCTGTCGCTGTTCCTGTCCTACGGCCTGGTGCTGGCGGGCCTCCTGCCGGTCGCGGTGGCGCTCGTGACGCGGCGCGTGGTCCCGCTGCTCGTCGGCGGGGTCGGCGCCGGGCTGGTGGTCGCGGGCTTCGCCGTCGCGGGGTTCTGGTGGTACGAGGGCTACGAGCAGGTGACGATCCGCTACTACGAGCCCTCCGAGTACGGCCTGCTGCGGCCCTACGGGTACTGGTGGTGGGCCAACCTCGCGGCCGTCGTCCTCGTGCTCGGGCCGGCCGTGGTCGCGGGGCTGCGCCGGGCCGTGTGGCGCCCGCGCGCCGTGCCCCTCGCGCTGCTCGCCCTCGCCGCGGCGGGGTGCATCGCGATCCTCGTCGCCGACGTCTCGGGACTGTCGAAGTCCGAGGTCGAGCGCATCTGGCTGCCCTTCGCGCTGTGGATCGTGCCCCTGGCCGCGCTCCTGCCCCGCCCCGCGGCGCGCTGGTGGCTGCTCGCCCAGGCCGCCCTCGCCCTCGCCGTCAACCACCTGCTGCTGACGGTCTGGTAGCGCGCTGTCCCTGTTGCAGCGAACGTGGCGTTCGCTGCTTCTACGCGCGCGAAGTCCGCGTTCGCGACCCCGGGATCAGCCGACGGCGTCGCGGAGCGGGTCGGTGGCGAAGGCGCCGACGCCGTCGGTGAAGCCGGTGCGGGCGCGGAAGCCGAGGAGCTCTGCGGCGCGGGCGGGGTCGGCGGTGACGTGGCGGACGTCGCCGGGCCGGGCACCCCCGACGACCTGCGGCGCCGGCCCGCCCATCGTGTCGGCGAGGGTCCTGGCCAGGTCGCCGATCGTGCGCACCTCGCCCGAGCACACGTTCAGCGGGACGCACCGCCCCTCCGCGGCCGGCGCCTCGAGGGCGGCGACGTTGGCCTCGGCGACGTCCGTGACGTGCACGAAGTCGCGCCGCTGGCGCCCGTCCTCCATGACGCGCGGGGCCTCGCCGCGCTCCAGCGAGGACCGGAAGATCGACGCGACGCCCGCGTACGGCGTGTTCTGGGGCATCCGCGGGCCGTAGACGTTGTGGTAGCGCATCGCCCACACCCGCCCGCCGGTCGCGCGCGCCCACGCCACCGCGAGGTGCTCCTGCGCGAGCTTGGTCGCGGCGTAGGTGCTGCGCGGCTCGAGCGGCGCGTCCTCTCCGATCAGCCCGCCGGCGAGGTCGCGCCCGCAGTGCGGGCAGGGCAGGTCGTAGCGCCCGGCGTCGACGTCGGCCTGCGTGCGCGCGGGCGCCGGGACGACCCCGTGCTCCGGGCACGCGTAGCGCCCCTCGCCGTAGACCACCATCGAGCTCGCCATCACCAGCTCGCGGTGCCCCGAGCGGTACATGGCGGCCAGCAGCACGGCGGTGGCGAGGTCGTTGTTCTCGACGAAGCCCGGCGCGTCGTCCGGGTCGACGCCGTGGCCGACCATCGCCGCCTGGTGGCACACCGTGTCGACGTGCGGTAGCAGGCGGTCGAGCAGGTCGGCGTCGCGGACGTCGCCGTGCACGATCTCGTAGCGGTCGAGCCACGGCGGCGCCTTGCCGGCGGCGTGCGCCTGGGGCAGCAGGGCGTCGAGCAGCACGGGCGTGTGGCCCCGCTCGGCGAGGAGGTCGGCGATGTGCGAGCCGATGAACCCGGCCCCACCCGTGAGGAGTACGCGCACGGACCGCACGCTAGCCACCGGGGCCCGGTCGGCGCGGACGGGCAGCTCCGCTCCGCTGCGAGGAGGGCGACCCGTCCCGACTACGTTGGGCGCCATGGAGAACCGGCCGCTGCACGGCGGCGAGGAGGAGTTGTTGGGGCGGGCCCTGGTCGTCGTCGTCGACGACCGGGTGAGCCGGGGCGAGTCGTCGGACACGATCGGTCCGCTGGTCACCGAGCTCCTCGGGGAGGCCGGGCTGGTGGTGGACGGCACGATCGTGGTGCCGGGCGAGGCGGTGGCGATCCGCAACGCCCTCAACACCGCGGTGATCGGCGGTGTGGACCTCGTGGTCACCGTCGGCGGCACCGGGGTCTCGCCGCGCGCCGTCACCGCCGACGCCACCACGGGCGTCCTCGACCGCCCCATCCCCGGCATCGCGGAAGCCATCCGCGCCTCGGGCCTGGCCGCGGGTGCGGTCGACGCCGGCCTCTCCCGCGGGCTCGTCGGCGTCTCGGGCAGCACCCTCGTCGTGAACCTCGCGTCCTCCCGCGCCGCGGTGCGCGACGGGATGGCCACGCTCACCCCGCTGATCTCGCACGTCATCGCCGAGCTCTCCGGGATGGAGGAGTCCTGACCCCCGGCCCGGACGGGCCGGACGAGCGGGCCGAGCGGGACGAGGCCCGCCGGCGGGCCGCCCGGCGCGCGGCGATCTTCGGCGACGAGCCGGTGACATCCGCGGACGAGCGCGAGCCCGGCGAGGACACGGGCGGCGACGACGCCCGCCGCCGGTACGAGGCCGAGCGCCCGCCGCACCACGACCGTCCCTGACCAGCCCCACTCCGCCCTCGGATCAGCGCAGCGTCACGGTCACCTCCTCGCGCAGCGAGGCCGTGGCCACCCGCGCGGCGAGGCCCGCGGGCAGGGCGACGACCACGACGGGCGCCGACCCGGCCGTGCGGTCGGGCGCGGGCAGGACGGCGAGCACCACCGCGCCCGACGCCAGCACCACCGGACCGGGCTCCGCGGCGTCCGGCACGATGACCTCCCCGGAGCCCGTCCCCCCGGCCCCCACGAGGTCGACGCGCGCGCCGGGGGCGAGCAGGGCGGCGACGCCCGCGTCCGCCAGGCGCACCGGCACCCCGGCCGCGTCCGGCACCCCGGCGGCAGCGACCGCGGCGGCGGGACCGAGCAGCCGCACGTCGGTGAGCGCCTCCCCGGCCCGCACCCCGCCGACCACCTGGCGCCCGGCGACCCCCGCCGGGTCGGCGAGAGCCCCGCCCGGCACCGCCTCCGCGGGCAGCATGCGCACGAGCACGTCCGCCGGGGCGAGGGCGACCCCGGGCGCGAGGTCGCGCGCCGCGACGACCACCGGCGTGCCGGCCGGCGCCACCCCCGGTGCGGCGAGGAGCCCGAGGGCCACGAGCACCAGCAGCCCCGCCGCGGCCCGCCGCAGCGCCACCACCCGCCGCCAGCCCGGCGGCGGGAGCCGCCATCGCCGCCGCGCCCGCGTCCCGCGGCCCGGCTCGTCCCGTGCACCCACGGCCACGACGCTAGGGCGGCGCGGACCACCCGGTCACGGGTCGGCCCGCGACCCTGTGGACGCATCCGGACGATGGGGACGGCGCAGTAGCAGTAGCCGCCCGGTGTGGACAGCGCCGATCGCGGGCAACGGACCGCCGGGACGTCGTCCCGTGCTGCCCGGTAGTTTGCGGCCGGGGGGTCGGGCGAGGAGTCGGGAGCCGAGAGGTCGGGGGCGGGCGCAGGCATGGCCGTGGTGCTCGTGCTGCTGGCCACCATCGCCAACGCCACGGCCCTCGTCCTGCAGCGCAAGGCCGCGCAGGACAGCGCCCGGGCCCGCGGGATCAGCGCCGGCACGTTGCGCGACATGGTCCAGCGTCCGGCGTGGCTCGTCGGCACGTCGATCTTCGCGGTGGCCGTCACCCTGCAGGCGATCGCGCTGAGCCTCGGGTCGATCGCCCTGGTCCAGCCCGTGCTGGTCATGGAGCTGCCGTTCACGCTGCTGCTGGGCTGGTTCGTGCTCGGCGGGGCCCTGCGGCGCCGCGAGTGGATCGCCGTCGCGATCATGTCGGTCGGGCTCGTCGTCCTGCTCGTGACCCTGCAGCCCAGCGGCGGCGACGCCCTGGGCGCCGGGTGGCTGGTCTGGGTCCCGGGCACGATCGTCACCCTCGGCCTGCTCGGGCTGACCAGCTCGATCGCCCAGCGCTCACGGCCCGTGGGCCGCGCGGCGTGGTACGGCATCGCCGCCGGCATCGGCTCGGGCTTCGTCGCCGTCATCGTCAAGGCGATGACCGAGGCGCTGGCCGAGGGTGGGGTCGGCACGGTCCTGCTGACCTGGCAGACCTACCTGCTGATCCCCGTCGCGCCGGCCGCGTTCCTCACGCTGCAGCACGCGCTGCGCGCCGGACGGCTGCTCGCGTCGCAGCCGGGCCTGATCCTGGGCAACCCGCTGCTGTCGTCGTTCTGGGGTGTCGCCCTGCTCGGCGAGGAGGTGAACGGCGGGTTCGCGCTCGTCGGCGGGTTCCTCGGGGCCGTGCTGATGACGGTCGGGGTGTTCCTGCTGTCGCGCTCGCCCCTGCTGGCGGCGCAGGAGGGCGGCCCGCGGGACACCTCGGGGTCCGCCGGCTCCGGGCGGCGCCGCCCGATCTGACCGCCGCCCCGGTATCCGAAACCCGCGGGGCGTCACTCGTCCCGGTGAGGTCGTCGAGAAGCCGCAACCACCCGGCCCCGGGACCGTCAATCAGGGTGCGAGGAACGGTGCCGGCCGCTGGGGAGCGGGTGGGCACCGCACGGTCCGGGATGCCGGCTCGGGGTCGGCGTCCCGGACCTTCCCTCGCGCCTCCCGCCGTCGGACGGGTCAGGCGCTCAGGCCGACTTCGCGGACGTGCCGGACGTGCCGGACGTGCCGGAAGAGCCCGAGGACCCGGAGCCCGAGGACGCCGCCGCGGACTTGGAGTCGCTCTTCGTGCCGGAGTCGCTCTTCGTGCCGGACCCGCTCGTGGCGCCCGACTCGGTCTTCGTCGCCCCGTCCGAGGAGCCCGTCGACTCGCCCGACGAGCTCGACGCCTCCGCGGACGAGCCGGCGCCGGCGCGGGCGTCGTTGCGGTAGAAGCCGCTGCCCTTGAACACGATCCCCACCGACGAGAACACCTTGCGCAGCCGGCCGCCGCACACCGGGCACTCGGTCAGCGACGGGTCGGAGAACGCCTGGACCTGCTCGAAGCGGTGGTCGCAGGCGGTGCAGGCGTAGGGATAGGTCGGCACGTGCACTCCTGATCTCGTCCGCCCCCGGCGAGGGGGTGGTGGTGTCCGGGCGCAGTGTAGATGGCACTCGCGCCACCCGAGTGCCAACGCCGGGAGCGTCACGCCTGTTCCGGGGGCGTCAACGGAGCCGGGGGAGCGGGGTGAGGCCGGTCGCGGGGCGCCAGACGGCGTGCACGGGGACGTCGTGGGGCTCGGCGGGCAGGGGCCCGGGGACGAGCCCCTCGTCGGCCACGAGGGCGACGAGGCGCGTGTGCGGCCCGGCGAGGGGGAGCGTGCGGTCGTAGTGCCCGCCGCCGCGGCCCAGGCGCACGCCGTCGTGGTCGACCGCGAGCGCCGGGACGACGACCAGCCCGGCGTCGGCCACGGCGTCCGGGCCCAGGCGCGGGCCCACCGGCTCGAGCAGCCCGTGGGGGCCGGGGCCGAGGGAGTCCCGACCGGTGAAGGCCGCCCAGTCCAGCGGGGCCGCGCCGACCGTGACCGGGAGGAGCACCCGGCGGCCCAGCGCGCGGGCGGCGTCGAGCACCGGCAGCGCGCCCTCGGGCGTCGCCCCGGGCTCGCCGCCGACGGCGACGAACAGGCAGACCGGGTCGGGCACCCCGTCGAGCACCGCCGGCAGGGCCGCCGCCAGCGCCGCCGCGTCGGCCCGGCGCCGCTCGGGGCTCCGTGCCCGCCGCGCGGCCAGCAGGGACCGCCGCAGCTCGGCCTTGCCCGGGGTCGGGGTCGGCGGGGAGCTCACCCCTTCAGGACCTCGTCGTCCTCGACGTGCCGCGGCCCGCTCACCGTGACCTCGCCCTCCACGCTCACGCGCGCGCCGAAGGTCACGTCGCCCTCCACCGTGAGCGCCGACGCCCGCGCCAGCGACGGGGCGCCGCCGGCGAAGCGCCGCTCGAAGTCGCCGAGCATCTTGAAGCCGTCGTCGAGCTCGACCACCGGCGCGTCCCCGGTCCACGTCGGCACCATGCGGCCGTCGTCGGCGAGGTCGTAGAGGTCCGAGCGGGCGACGAGCAGGTCGTCGGTGGTCTTCACCGGTGCGAAGCGGTGGCGCGGCACCTCGAGCGCCCGCGCGCCGGTGATCGACCCGATCGCCGCGCCCATCGCGGTCTCCAGCTGCAGCACCGGCGTCGAGGACTTGTCGGTCGGGTCGACGGTCTTCCGGTTGACGATCAGCGGCAGGTACGGCGCGGCCGGGTCGTCGGCCTGCAGCGCCCGCAGGTGCTCGAGGTCGACCCACAGGTTGTTGGTGTTGAACCAGCTGAAGCGCTCGATGTCGGTGAACGAGTCGTCGCCCTCGGGCACCTGGGCGGTTTCGCGCAGCACCAGCGCCCCGTCGCCGTCTCCGTGGTCGAGCTCCCCTCTCGGCGTGCTCCCCCCATCGCTCCGTCTCCGGGCCGCGAGGTGCCCGCCCTTGCGGTCCATCGGCGTCCGGCGCGCCACCTCGAGGGCGAAGGGCACCTCCTGCGCGACGACCCAGGCCGCCACGCGCACGTCGGGCACCGCGCCGAGGTTGTCGGAGTTCGACACGAACGCCCACCGCACGCCGGCCGCGAGCAGCCGCTCCAGCGCGCCGGACGCGGCGAGCGCGGTGTAGAGGTCGCCGTGCCCGGGCGGACACCACTCGAGGCGCGGGTCGGCGGGCCACGACACCGGCTCCCACGTGTCGGCGCGCAGCTTGGGCTCGGAGCCCTGCAGGAAGTCCAGGGGCAGCTCCGGGTCCTCGAGGCCCTCGTGGCGCCGCAGCGCCGCCAGCGACGGCTCGCGGGTGCCCTCGGAGTCCATGAGCAGCAGCGGCAGCCGCGCGCCGTGGCGCTCGCGCAGCGCGAGGGTCTGGCGGGCGACGGCGTCGAGGAAGCTCGTGCCCGGCTTGATCTCCAGCAGCGACTTGGGCCCGTCGAGCCCCATGCTCGTGCCCAGCCCGCCGTTGAGCTTGATCACCGCAAGCCGGTCCAGGGCGTCGCGGGCGGCCTCGTCGGAGGGCTCGTCGAGGGCGTCCAGACTCGGCAGGTCGGGCACCGGCTCCAGTGCGTCGCCGGGCAGCACGGCGCTGTCCGGCTCGGCGAGCTGCTCGAGGCGCCGGCGGAACGCCTCCACCTCGGCCGGGTGCGCGTCCCGCTCGGTCAGGGCGGCCAGGGCGGCGTCGACGTAGGACATACGGTCATCTTCCCGGTCACCGGCCCCCGGTCGAACCCACGGTCCCGGGCGCGTCGGTCCCGTCCCCGACGCGCCGGGCGTAGGACGATGGCCGCCATGAGGAGTGGATCGCGGTGAGGACGGTCGAGGCTCAGCTGCGTCGCGTGCTCGACGCCGCGGTCCGTCCGGCGCCCGTGCGGGTGGACATCTCCTCCGCCCAGGGACTGCTGTGCGCCGAGGAGGTCGTGGCCGACCGCGCCCTGCCCGGCTTCGACCAGGCCGCCGTCGACGGCTTCGCGGTGCGCAGCGTCGACGTCCGCGGCGCCGCCGAGGAGCCCGTCGAGCTGCCGGTGGTCGGCGAGGTCGCGGTCGGCTCGCGGCAGGCGCACCGGCTGCAGCCCGGCCAGGCGGTCCGGGTGGCCACCGGCGCGCCGCTGCCCACGCTCGCGGACGCCGTCGCCCCCCACGACCACACCGACGCCGCCGACGACCCGGGCAGCCGGGGCACCGGCCACCGCGCGCGCCTGACCGTCAAGACGCCCGTGCCGTCCGCGGCGTGGGTGCGCCGCGTCGGCGAGGACGTGGCGCCCGGCGACGTCGCCGTGCGCCGCGGCGCGTCCGTCGGCCCCGCCCAGGTCGGGCTGCTCGCGGCCGTGGGCCGCACCAAGGTGCTCGTGCACCCCCGTCCCCGGGTCTCGGTGATGGCCGTCGGCGACGAGCTGGTCGACCTGGACCGCACGCCGGGCACCGGCCAGGTCACCGACGTCAACTCCTACGCGCTGGCCGCGGCCGCCTCCGACGCCGGCGCCGAGGTCACGCGCCTGCCGATCACGTCCACCGAGCCGGCGGCCCTGCGCGAGGCGGTCGAGTCGGCGCTCGCCCGCTCGGAGATCGTCGTGCTCGCCGGCGGTGTCGGCGGGCGCCTGGGGGAGGACGTCCAGGACGCGCTGGTCCAGCTCGGGCCCGTCGACGTCTCGCGCGTGGCCATGCACCCCGGCTCCGTGCAGGGCTTCGGCCGCCTGGGTCGCGAGGAGATCCCGACCTTCCTGCTGCCGGCCAACCCGGTGTCGGCGCTCGTGGTGTTCGAGGTGCTCGTCCGCCCGCTGATCCGCCTGACGCTCGGCAAGCCGGAGTTGCACCGCCGCGAGGTCACCGCGTCCCTGCTCTCGCCGGTGAGCTCCCCGGCCGGGCGCCGCAGCTACGTGCGCGGGCGCCTGCTGCGCGACCGGCGCACCGGCGACTACCTGGCCCAGCCGCTGGGCAACTCGGGCGACCACCTGCTCTCGTCGCTGGCCGAGGCCAACGCGCTGATCGTGCTCGACGAGGACACGACCGAGGCGGGCATGGACGCCGCCGTGCGCGTGTCGTTCCTCGCCCCGCGCACCTGACCCGCGTGTCCGGCTCCCCGTGGGGCGGGGCCCGGCCGACCGGGCGGCACCCGGGCTGGCCCGCGCGAACCCGCGCCCTGCGGGTGCCCGCCGGCGTCGTGGAGCTGCGCCCGATCCGCCTGCGCGACGGCGGCGCCTGGGCGCGCATCCGCCGCCGTGACGAGGAGCACCTCGCGCCGTGGGAGCCGACGCTGCCCGGGCCGTGGGCCGACCGCAACGCGCTGGCCGAGTGGCCGGCGCGGTGGAGCGCGCTGCGCTCGATGGGACGCGCCGGCCAGGCGCTGCCCTTCGCCCTGCTCGTCGACGGCGAGTTCGCGGGGCAGGTCGTGATCGGCAACGTCGTGCGCGAGCCGCTGCTGTCGGCGTACGTCGGCTACTGGGTCGGCGCGCACGTCGCGGGGGGCGGCGCGGCGACCGCCGCCGTCGCCCTGGCCGTCGACCACTGCTTCTCCCGCGTCGGCCTGCACCGCATCGAGGCGACGGTGCGGCCCGAGAACGTGCGCAGCCTCCGGGTGCTCGCCAAGCTCGGGTTCCGCGAGGAGGGCCTGCTGCGCCGCTACCTCGAGGTCGACGGTGACTGGCGCGACCACCTCGTCCTGGCCGTGACCACGGAGGACGTCCTGCCGGACGGTCTGGTCGCGCGGCTGCTGCGAACAGGCGGGGCCGAGCGCGCATGACTCGTGCACCACATGGCCCAGAGGTTCAGGGTGGCGGGCCATCCGGTCGAGTGCTATAGCCCGTAAACCTGATGGCGCCTGGTTCCCCTACTGGAGGGATCTCGTCACCGCTCGCACACGACACGCCGTCGCGGCTGCGGGGCGCACGGGACTCGTGTGACTAGCGTGGCTCGTGCGACGGTCGGATCCGGGCGTCGCGGTCGTCCCGGGGTGGGAGGTGTGCGGTGCCGAGCTCGGTCGTGTTCGCGGCCCTGGTCCTGGCGTGGCTGGTGGTGCTCGTGCCCGTGGTCGCCCGCCGCCGACAGATGGTCCCGCGCTACGCGGACGCGGACCTGAGCGCGCGTGTGCTGCCGAGGACGGCCGGAGCACCCCTGATCGAGGAGGCCCCCGTGACCACGAACCAGGCGGACGGACGCACCGGCGGCGAGCGCACGGTGGCGGGAGCCCACCCGGTCGGCGGACCTGCGGAGGCGGCCGGCGGGACCCGCACCGCGACGGCCCTGGTCGAGCGGGCCGACGAGACCCCCGCGGCCGTCGACGCCGAGCTCGACCTGGACGCCCACCTCGACGCCGACCTCGACGAGGCGGAGGACGACGAGTTCGAGGAGCTGGACGAGGTCGTCGCGGTCGGTGATGCCCCGCGCGTCGGGCGCGAGCGGGTGCTGCCGCGCCGCGCGCCCGAGGCCGAGCGGCTCGACGACCGGTACGCCGACGACGAGTACGACGAGTACGACGAGTACGACGACTACGCGGACGACGAGTACGAGGACGACGACGACCTCCGTGACGAGGAGCCCGTCGGCCGGGAGCTGCGTCCCTACCGCCCCGGTCGCGGTGGCTTCGACCCGGACGCCGCCGAGGCCGCGGCGCACGCCCGCTACGCGTTCCGCCAGCGCGTCGCCCTCGGGCTGATCGCGGTCGCGGTGCTCTCGGCGGTGGCCGCGATGGCCGTGTCGAGCGCGATGTGGTGGCTGCACGCGGTCGCCGACGTGATCCTGATCGGCTACCTCGTCTTCCTCCGTCGCCAGACGCGCATCGAGGAGGAGGTGCGGATCCGGCGGGCCGCGCGTCTGTCCGGGGAGCGCCGCGCGCTGGAGGCCCGCCGGGCACGCCAGGCCGAGCACGACGCGCGGATGGCGTCGCTGCGCGGCGAGGACTGGATCGACGCGGACGTCGAGGCCGACGAGGACCTGGACGACGAGCTGGAGGACGAGCTGGAGGACGACCGGAACGAGGTCGACCCCCGCGACGTGGGCCCGCGCTGGGCCGCCCCGCGGACCCCGGCGCCGGCGGTGCCCGACGACCTCGAGCTGGTCGACGACACCGACGACGACCCGGCGTTCCACGACCTCGACGGCGAGCGCAGCTACGGCTACCGGCGCGCGGCGGGCGCCTGACCCGCCCTCGGGCGATGGGCGGCGGCGTTGCTAGAGTGACGTCGCACCAGGGGCTGTGGCGCAGTTGGTAGCGCGACTCGTTCGCATCGAGTAGGTCAGGGGTTCGATTCCCCTCAGCTCCACCCCACACGCACGTGACGGCCCGGGCGACAGCGCCCGGGCCGTTCGCGTTTCAGGGGTCGGCGGTCTCCAGGGCCTTGTCGAGGATCGCGACCCCGCGGTCGATCTCCTCGTCGGTCGCGGTCAGCGGCGGAGCGATGCGGAACGTCCCGCCCAGGCCGGGCAGCTGGACGATGTTCATGTGCAGCCCGAGCTCGGCGCACCGGCGGGTGACCGCCATGCCGAGGTCGTCGGCCCCCGACGCCACCAGCTCCAGCCCCACCAGGAGCCCGCGCCCGCGGACGTCGCCGATGGCGGGGTGGCGGGGCGCGAGCTCGAGCAGCCCGGAGCGCAGCCGTTCCCCGAGCTCGCGGGTCCGGACGTCGAGCCGGTCGCGCGCGAGCACGTCCAGGACGGTGAGGCCGACGGCGGCGGGCAGCGGGTCGTTCGCGTGGGTGGTGAAGAACAGGAAGCCGCGCTCGTGGGCGCGCGCCTCGATCTCGGCGCTGGTCACCACGGCGGCGAGCGGCAGCCCGGCGCCGAGGGTCTTGGACAGCGTGACGATGTCGGGCACGACGCCGTCGCGCTCGAAGGCGTACCAGTCGCCGGTGCGGCAGAGCCCGGTCTGGGCCTCGTCCAGGACGAGCAGCATCCCGCGCTCGTGGCACTTGTCGCGCAGCGCGGCGAGGTAGCCCGGCGGCAGGTCGACGACCCCGCCGGAGCTCAGGATCGGCTCCACCAGGCACGCCGCGGGGCTGCCGACCGACTGGGCGTCGACGAGGTCGAAGCCGAGGTCCAGCTGCCGACGCCAGTCGAGCTCGCCGTCGGCGTCGACGATGCCGGGACGGAAGCGGTCGGGCACCGGCAGCGCGACGTTGCCGGGCGCGGCCGGCCCGTACCCGGTGCGTCCCGCCACGTACGTCGCGCTCGCCGCCGCCTGCGTCATGCCGTGCCAGGAGCGGGCGAACGAGACCACCTCGTGGCCCCCGGTGACGAGCTTCGCCATCCGCAGCGCGGCCTCGTTGGCCTCGGCTCCCGTCGTCAGGAACACGACCTTGTCCAGGGGCTCGGGCAGGGTCGCGGTCAGGCGCTCGGCGAGCTCGAGCACCGGCGGGCTGAGCATGCCGCTGTGGAGGTGGTCGAGCCGGGCGACCTGGTCGCGGACGGTCGCGACGATCTCGGGGTGGGAGTGCCCGAGGATCGCGCTCATCTGGCCGGACGTGAAGTCGAGCAGCTCGCGTCCGTCCGTGGTGAACACCGCACTGCCCGACGCCCGCTCGATGACGTCGGGGGAGAAGTCGCCGCGGCCGGAGTACCGGATCAGGTGCTGGTCGTGGGGCACAGCCCGAGTTTTCCCGGTTCAGCGCCAGGACGGCAGCCACAGTTCCGCGTTCCAGCGGTCCGCGGTGATCCAGGTGCCGACGAGGATCGGCCACAGCCACGCGAAGTTGGCCACCACCAGCCCGGTGTAGACGCCGACCACGAGCGTGCCGGTGCGCCGACGTTCGAGGCCCTGCTCGCGACGCCCGAGGAACTCCCCGAGCGCCAGCACGATCGCCAGCACGAGGAACGGCGCCACCGGCGTCATGTAGAAGAAGTACATCTGCCGGTCGAGGTTGGTGAACCACGGCAGGTAGCCGGCGCCGTAGCCGACGAGCACGGCGGCGTGGCGCCAGTCGAAGGCCGTGACGACGCGCCACAGCGACCACCCGAGCGCCGGGACCGCGAGCCACCACATCGCCGGCGTCCCGATGAGCATCACCGCCGAGACGCACGACGACGAGCCGCAGCCGAGCTCGCCGGTGCCCGACTCGTAGGAGTAGAGCATCGGGCGCAGGCCCATCGGCCACGTCCACGGCTTGGACTCCCACGGGTGCGGCGACCCGCGCGGGGTGTCGAGCGTGGCGTGGAACTCGAGCACCTTGGTGCTGTAGTAGACGAGCCCGCGCAGCCAGTCGGGCAGGACCCCGCCGACGGGCAGCTGCTGACCCACGGCGTGGCGGTCGGTGCCGGTCTCGTTGGCGATCCAGGGCAGCCAGCTCGCGACGTAGACCAGCACGGGCACCGCGAGGCACGCCCAGAGCGCCGGGGCCACGTCGCGCACCAGCGTGCCGACGAACGGGCGCGCCACCCCGGCCGCGCGGCGGGCGGCGGCGTCGAAGCCGACGAGCAGCAGCCCGAAGAACGCGATGTAGTACAGGCCCGACCACTTCGCGGCCAGCGAGAGCCCGAGGCACGCCCCGGCCGCGAGGCGCCACCAGCGGATGCCCAGCCGCGGGCCCCACACGCTGTCGCCGATGCGGCCCTCGGCGACGACCGTCGCCAGCCGCGCGCGGACGTCGTCGCGGTCGACCAGCAGCGCGCCGAAGGCGAGCAGTACGAACACGGCGGGGAAGACGTCGATCATGCCGACGCGGGCGGACACGTGGCTGACGCCGTCGGCGATCAGCAGCACCCCGGCCAGCCCGCCGAGCAGGGTCGAGCGGGTCAGGCGCCGCGCGATCCGGACGATCGCGAGGATGCACAGCGTCCCGGCCAGCGCCGACGCGGCGCGCCAGCCCACGGGGTCGTAGCCGAACACCCACTGCCCGACGGCCATGAGCTGCTTGGACAGCGGCGGGTGGACGACCAGCTCGTAGCCGGGGTTGTCCTCGTACCCACCGTTGCGCAGCACCTGCCAGGCCTGGGGCACGTAGTGCTTCTCGTCGAAGATCGGCGTGCCCTGGTCGGTGGGCCATCCGAGGTCCCAGAACCGCACGACGCCGCCCACGACCGTGAGCACCAGGGCGACGACCCAGCCGCGCACCCGGTCGGTGGGCATCGGGCGGCCGAGGAGCTGCGCGATCGCCGGGGCGTCCTGCGGTGCGGGACGCGCGGCGGCCGCCGACGGGGCGGGGCGCGCGACGGTGCTGGTGGCCGTCACGACCACCGATCGTAGGGTTCCGGGGGTGGTGACGGGTTCGGACGGGGTGCTCCTGCTGGGTGGTGTCCCGCTCGGCAACCCCGCGGACGCCTCCCCACGGGTGCGCGACGCCCTGGCTACGGCGGACGTCGTGGCCACCGAGGACACCCGCCGGCTCCGGCGCCTGGCGTCCGATCTCGGCGTCGAGGTGGGCGGGCGCGTCGTGGTGTTCCGCGAGGACAACGAGGTGGAGCGCACCCCCGGGCTGGTGGAGGACGTGCGCGGCGGCGCGACCGTGCTGCTGATGACCGACGGCGGCATGCCGAGCGTGTCCGACCCCGGCTACCGGGCGGTGGTCGGGTGCCTCGCGGCGGGGCTGGCGGTGCGGTGCCTGCCGGGCCCGTCGGCGGTGCTGACGGCGCTGGCGGTCTCCGGGCTGCCGACCGACCGGTTCTGCTTCGAGGGGTTCGCGCCGCGCAAGGACGGCGACCGCCGGACGTGGTTCCGCGAGCTCGCTGCCGAGCGTCGCACCGTCGTGTTCTTCGAGTCCCCGCGGCGCCTCCGGTCGCTGCTGGAGGCCGCGGTGGCGCAGCTGGGGGGCGAGCGTCGCGGCGCGGTCTGCCGCGAGCTGACCAAGACGCACGAGGAGGTCGTGCGCGGATCGCTCGCCGAGCTGTCCGCCTGGGCCGCGCAGCGCGAGCCCCTCGGCGAGATCACCGTCGTGCTCGCGGGGGCGGTGCCGGCGAGCCCCGAGCCCGAGGACCTCGCGGCGGAGGTCCTCGGGCTCGTCGCCGACGGCCGGCGCCTCAAGGACGCGGCGCGCGACGTCGCCAGCGCCCACGGCGTCTCGACCAACGCGCTCTATGACGCGGCGCTCCGCGCTCGTGAGTGATCTTCTCGGTGATGGCCGAGAAGATCACTCACGAGGGGAGGAGGACGAGCTTGCCGGCGACGCGGCGGTACTGGTTGTCGTCCTGCGCCTGCCCGGCCTGCTCGAGGGGGTAGGTCACGACGGCCGGGGCGCGCAGGCGGCCGTCGGCGACCAGGGCGACGGCCTCGGCGAGCGCCCGGGTCTCGACGTCCGGGTCGCCGCCGGAGGAGAACGTGACGCCCAGCTCCTGCGCGCCCGCGTAGTCGGCGATCGTGAGGACCTTCTCGGGCGAGCCCGTGAGCTCCACGAGGTCGCGCAGCGAGCCCTTGCCCGCGGTGTCGACCGCCCGGTCGACGCCCTGCGGGGCCACGGCGCGGACGCGGTCGGCGAGTCCCTCGCCGTACACCACCGGCGTGGCGCCGAGGGCGCGCACATCGTCCTGGTGGGCCTCGCTCGCCGTGCCGATCACCGTCGCGCCGCGGGCGACGGCGATCTGCACCGTCATCACCCCGACGCCGCCGGCGGCCCCGTCGACCAGCAGCGTGGTGCCGGTGTGGTCGCCCTCGTCGAGCCCCAGCAGGGCGAGCACCCGGTAGGCGGTGGTGGCGACGACCGGCAGCGCCGCGGCCACCTCCCACGACACCCCGGCCGGCTTGCGTGTGAGCCCCCGCACGGAGGCCAGCGCCTTCTCCGCGTAGGCGCCGCCGACGGACTTGCCCAGCACCTCGTCGCCGACCGCGAGGTCCACGACGCCGTCGCCGACCGCCTCGACCACGCCGGCGACGTCGAAGCCCGGCACCCGCGGTTCGGGAGGCGCGTCCGCGGCGGCCATGGCGCCGCTGCGCAGCTTCCAGTCCAGCGGGTTCACCGCCGCGGCGCGGACGGCCAGGCGCACCTGGCCCTCGCCCGGCACGGGGTCCTCCCGCTCGACGATCTCGAGGACCTCGGGCCCGCCGAAGCGGCGGTACTGCACGGCACGTGACGTCATGCCCCCCGCAACGCCGCGGGCACCCCGCTACATCCCCGCGCGCTCGACCGCGGCGAGCGCGACGGTGGCGCCCAGCTCCCACGCCGCCGCGCGCTCGGCGCTCCCGATCTCCCCGGTGGTCGCGCAGACCTCGGCGGCCTGCTCCCACCCGAGCGCGCCGGTGATCCGCAGGACGTCGCGCACCGCGCCCGCCGTGTCCGACCCGCCGTGCACGTAGAGCCCGAACGGGCGCCCGGCCGTCTGGTCGAGGCAGGGGTAGTAGACCTGGTCGAAGAAGTGCTTGAGTGCCCCCGACATCGTGCCGATGTTCGCCGTCGTCCCCAGCACCACGCCGTCACAGGCCAGCGCGTCGGCCGCGCCCGCGGTGAGCGCCGGGCGGCTGACGACCTCCACGTCCGCCTCGATCTCGTCGGTGCCCGCGCCCGCCAGCACGGCGGTGAGCAGCTCGTGCAGCGCGGGCGACGGGGTGTGGTGGACGACGAGCAGGCGCGTCACGCCCGCTCCAGCACCGCGGCGACGAGCCGGTGCAGCAGCTCGCCGGTGCGCGCCGCGGACGCGTGCACGGCGTCGATGACCGCGAGGTGGTCGACCGGCGCGTCCGTGGTGCCCGCGGCGGGATTGCTGACCAGGGCCACCCCGGCGACGCGCGCGCCGGCGGCCCGCACGGCGATGGTCTCGAGCACCGTCGACATGCCCACGAGGTCGGCGCCCATCCCGGCGAGCATGCGGATCTCGGCGGGCGTCTCGAAGTGCGGGCCGGGCAGCCCCGCGTAGACGCCCTCGACGAGCTCGGGGTCGATCGCGCGGGCCAGCGCGCGCAGCTCCGGGTCGTAGGCGTCGGTGAGGTCGACGAACGCCGGCCCCACCAGCGGCGAGCGCCCGGTGAGGTTGAGGTGGTCGGCGATGAGCACCGGCTGCCCGACGGCGTACGACGGGTCGATCCCACCGGCGGCGTTGGTGAGCACGACGGTCGTGGCGCCGGCCGCGCACGCCGTGCGGACCGCGTGCACCACCTGCGCCGGCCCGTGGCCCTCGTAGAGGTGCGTGCGCCCCAGCAGCACGAGCACGCGCCGGCCCGCGACCTCCACCGAGCGCGCTGTCCCGGCGTGGTCGGGTGCGCCGGGCGGGGTGAAGCCGGGCAGCTCGGCGACGGGCACCTCGGCCACCGGCGTCCCGAAGGCGTCGGCCGCCGGGCGCCAGCCCGAGCCGAGGACGACGGCGACGTCGTGGGTGAGGGCGCCGGTGCGCCGGGCGAGCTCGGTCGCCGCGTCCTCGGGGGAGGGCAGCGGCGGCGGCACGACGTCGATCTCGGTCATCGGCCGGGAGCCTAGGCGGGCGGCGCGGCGAAGCTGTCGGCGACGGCGCGGAACTGCTCGGGCGCCCCGGTGACGTCGCTGCTCACGGCCGTGAGCCGCACGACCCACAGGTCGGTGCCCGCCGGCACGAGCCGCGTCCACGTGGTGCGGTCGTCGGCCGGGCCCGAGGTGGTGCGGTAGACGGTCTGCTGCGGAGGCTCGGCGCCCGGTGCTGCCGTGCCGACGGCCTCGACGGGCCCGACCGCGCTGGCGTCGACGCCCAGGCTCGCCGGGCGGGAGAGCAGCGCGACGTAGTCGGCGGTGCGCTGGGACGGGAAGAACCCGGTGACCCGGTCGATGCGCAGCTCCCGGTGCGCGTCCGGGGACACGAACCGCACCGCGACGTCGCCGCCGGGCTGCTCGAGGCGGAACTGCTGCCAGTCGGCGGGCACCAGGGCGCTGAAGCCGAGCCCGGTGCCGGCGTAGCGCTCGTCGGTGTCGGCGTGCGCGATGAGCACGGTGTCGGCGACCTCGGGCCCGGCGGGCGCCAGCGACGCCGACGCCACGGGCTGCCCGGCCAGCGCGCGGGTGAGCGCGTAGGCCCCGATCGCCCCGAGCGCCGCGACGAGCACCAGCAGCGCGACGACCGCGGCCACCACCCACGGCGAGCGTCGCGGAGGACCGGCCGGCCGGGGCGACGGCGTGAACGGCAGCGGACCGGGGTCGGCGGCAAGCGGCTGGGCGGTGCCGGTGCCGGTGCCGGTGGTCGTGGGGCGCGGCGGTGCCGCCGGGCGCCAGCCGGGCGCCCCGGGCGACACAGGGGCCGGGGCACCGCGCGGCGGGGTCCAGCGGGTGGGCGTCGGCGGGCCGACGGTCCGCGGCGGCGGGGGCGGCGGGCGGCGCACCGCGCGCGTCACCTCCTCCGCCGGCGGCACCCGCGGGCCGACCATGGTCGTCTCGGCGTCCGTCGGCGCCGGCGCGCGCGTGGCCCGCGCCGCGGCCGGGCGCGGGGAGCCCTCGGCGGCGGGCCGCTTCGGGGGTGTGGCCTTCGGGGGTGTGGCCTTCGGGGCCGTCGACGGGGTCTTCGTGGCCGGCTTCTCCGGGGTGGTGTCCGGCGTGTCCGATGTGGCGGGCGTCGGCTCGTCGGAGGGAGTGCCCGACGCCGCGTCCGGGGCGTCCGGCTCGTCGGGCGTCCCGTCGGCGGGGGCCGTGGTCTCGTCCGGGGTCTCGTCCCCGGACGGAGCCTCGTCCCCGCTCTCGTCCTCGGACGGAGCCGTGGCCGCGCTCTCGTCCGAGCCCTTGTCCGAGCCCTTGTCCGAGCCCTTGTCCGCGTCCTCGTCCGGTGTCTCGGCGGTCGGCTCGTCCGGTGCCTTCTCGGTGGGCTCGTCCGCCTGGTCCGCCGTCTCGGCCTTCTCCGGAGCGCTCTCGGGGGCCTTCTCGGCGCTCTTCTCCGGGACCTCCGCGTCGCCCGCCGGGGCCGGCTCGGGCGCCTCGTCCTCGTCCGACGGAGCGGCCGGGGCCGTCGCGTCGGCGGCGGGCTCGTCCGGGGTCTCCTCGGCGCCCTCCACCGCGGTCGCCGTCTCGCCGGACGCGGCGTCCTCCTCGGACGTCTCCCCACCGGTGGCGGCCGCGGCCCCCACGGCGACGCCGGCGGCGACCGCGGCACCCGCGGCGGCGGCGCCATCCGCTCCCTCGTGGGGCGCCTCGGCCTCCTCGTCCGCCTCCGACACCTCGGGCGCGGTCGCGTCGCCCGGGACGTCCTCACCGACCTTCTCGGCGCTCCCCGAGGCCGAAGCCGGAGCCGGAGCCTCGTCCGGCGTCGCCGGCTCCTCGCCGGGCTCGGCCGGCGTCTCGCCGCTCGGCGCGTCGGTCCCGGCCCGGCGGGTGGGGGACGGCCGGGGACGGGGCGAGGCGGCGGTGGCCGGCGGCTCCTCGGGGGCGGCGGCCGGCGAGCCGTCCACCAGCGTCCCCGAGGGCCCCCGCGACGACGAGACCGGCAGGAGCCCCGCCTGGTCGGAGGCCTCGCCCGGCGGGGGGAGGCGGAAGGCCGCGGTGCGCGGACCGGCCGAGACGGCGAGCACCGGCCCCTCGGGGTCGGAGAGCAGCGGGCGCAGCCGCCGGCGCACCGCCTCGAGCGGCATCCGCAGCGCGGGGTCCTTGACCATGAGGCCCCGGATGACGTCGATCACCGGGCCCCGTCCCGAGGGCACCGGCACCTCGCCGTGCACGACCTCGGTGACCGTGCCCACCGGGTCGCCCGCATCGTAGGGCGGGCGCCCCTCGAGGCAGGCGAAGAGCGTCGCGCCGAGCCCCCACAGGTCCGCGGCCGGGCCCACGGCGCGGCCCATCGCGACCTCGGGCGCGATGTAGGGCGGCGACCCGAGCACGGTGCCGGTCTGGGTCATCGACTGCTCGGCGGCGTTGCGCGCGATGCCGAAGTCGGTGAGCTTGATCTGCCCGTTCTCGCCGATGAGGACGTTGCCCGGCTTGACGTCGCGGTGGGTGATGCCGGCCCGGTGCGCGGTGGCCAGCGCCGACGCCACCGCCGACCCGATCTCCGCGGCCTCGGGCTGGGTGAGCGTGCCCCGGTCGCCGATGTAGCTGGCGAGGCTGCGCGAGGGCAGCAGCTCCATGACGACGTAGGGCTCGGAGTTGACCTCGACGACGTCGTAGAGCGTCACGACGTTGGGGTGGCTGAGCATCGCCGTCGACCGGGCCTCGCGCAGCGTGCGCTCGCGCACGATGCCGCGCTCGTTCACCGGCACCGACGACAGCCGCACCTCCTTGACCGCCACCGAGCGGTGCAGCACCTCGTCGTACGCGGCCCACACCGTGCCCATCGCGCCACGACCGAGCTCGTGCTCGAGGCGGTAGCGCCCGACGATCCGGCGCGGGCCGGGGCCGTCGGCGGCTGCGGGGGTCACCTGACCATCATGGCAACGTCGACCGTTGGGCGGACCGCCCCCGGGGTACCCCGTCCAGAACGCCGTGCGACGGACGGGCGGCGACTGCCGAGTAGCGGCGCGGCACGCCGGTGACCTGCACCGACCTGCCGTTCGTCGGTCGGGTCATCCGACCGGTGCACCGCACACAGCGCCCTCGCGACCCCTCGGCGCGAGGGGGCCGCGATCGGCCGCAACCGCCGTCCGGCGCAGGCATGCTGGTCCAACAGTCGGGCTCGGGGCGGGTTCGGCACGGGAGGTGTGTGCGATGACTCTGGCGGAGCCTGTGCCCGCGCCGGCCCCGGTGGCCGACCTCGGGGCGGGCAACGGCCCGGAGTGGATCGACCACTGGCTCGCCGAGCACGCCGGCGACGTGGTCGCCTGGCGTCGGGCGATCCACGCGCGCCCCGAGCTGGCCCGCCACGAGCACGGGACGACGCGGCTGTGCGCCGAGGTGCTCGCCGCCGCCGGCCTGCGCCCCCGGCTGCTGCCGGGCACCGGCCTCGTCTGCGACATCGGCCAGGGGCCCCGCACCGTCGCCCTGCGGGCCGACATGGACGCCCTGCCGCTCGCCGAGGCGACGGAC
Source organism: Actinomycetospora sp. (assembly GCA_029266415.1). GTDB lineage: Bacteria > Actinomycetota > Actinomycetes > Mycobacteriales > Pseudonocardiaceae > Actinomycetospora. The sequence continues at coordinate 30,998 of JAQSWW010000011.1, forward strand.
GCGTCGTACAGCTCGCAGGTCCCCGGCGTCGCCCACATGTGCGGTCACGACGCGCACACCGCGATGCTGCTGGGCGCCGGCCTCGCGCTCGCGTCGGCCCCGTCGCTGCCCGGCCGCGTGCGGCTGGTGTTCCAGCCCGCCGAGGAGGTCCAGCCCGGCGGGGCGCTCGACGTCATCGCCGCCGACGGCCTCGACGGGGTCGACCGCATCTTCGCGCTGCACTGCGACCCGCGCCTCGAGGTCGGCCGGGTCGGCACGCGCACCGGGGCCATCACCTCGGCCTGCGACATGCTCGAGCTGCGCCTGACCTCCCCGGGCGGGCACACCTCGCGCCCCCACCTCACCGCCGACCTGGTGCACGCGCTGGGCACGGTCATCACCGGGCTGCCCGACCTGCTGTCCCGCCGCGTCGACCCGCGCTCGGGGACGGTGCTGGTGTGGGGCACGGTCCAGGCCGGCCACGCCGCCAACGCGGTGCCCCAGCAGGGCGTCCTCGGCGGCACGCTGCGCACCGCCCAGCACGCGACGTGGAACGAGCTCGAGCCGCTGGTGCGCTCGCTCGTCACCGCGCTGCTTGCGCCCACCGGCGTCGGCTACGTGCTCGAGCACCGCCGCGGCGTCCCGCCGGTGGTCAACGACGCCGTGTCGGCCGACCTGCTGGCGTGCGCCGCCGAGCGGGCGGCGGGGCCCGGCGCGGCCGTCGGTACCGAGCAGTCCAGCGGCGGCGAGGACTTCGGCTGGTACCTCGAGCACGTGCCCGGCGCCATGGGCCGGCTCGGGGTGTGGTCGGGGGTCGGCGAGATGTCCGACATCCACCAGCCCACGTTCGACCTGGACGAGCGGGCACTCCCGGTCGGCGTGCGGACGCTGGTCCACGCGGCCCTGGCGGCGCTGGCGGGCTGAGCAGGTCCGCACCGGGGCCGGCACGCGGTGCCGCGGAGCTGCTGCGCCGGGGGCAACCACGTCGCACGCCGTCGGGCCCGTGGGGCACCATGGCGGCCGTGAGCGATGCGACGGTGACCGCCACTGGTGTGCCCACCCCTGACGCGGGCGTGGGGGAGGGCCCGGGAGACGGAGCGCAGCGGAGCTCGACCCCGAGTGCGGTGCTCCCGCCGGTCACCCGCCGCATCGCCGACGAGCTCGCGGTCGGCGAGGGCCGGGTGGCCGCGGCGGTGGAGCTGCTCGACGGCGGCGCCACCGTCCCGTTCGTCGCGCGCTACCGCAAGGAGGCCACGGGCGGGCTCGACGACGCCCAGCTGCGCACGCTCGAGGAGCGCCTGACCTACCTGCGCGAGCTGGAGGAGCGCCGGGCCGCGGTGCTCGCCTCCGTGCGCGAGCAGGGCAAGCTCGACGGCGAGCTCGCGGCGCGCATCCTCGGCGCCGAGACCAAGAGCCGCCTCGAGGACGTCTACCTGCCCTTCAAGCCGAAGCGGCGCACCAAGGCGGCCATCGCCCGCGAGGCGGGCCTCGAGCCGCTGGCCGACGCCCTGCTCTCCGACCCCACCCACATCCCGCGCACCGCCGCCGGCGCGTACGTCGACCCGGACCACGGCGTGCCCGACCGCGACGCCGCCCTCGAGGGCGCCCGCGCCATCCTCGTGGAGCGCTGGGCGGAGGACGCCGACCTCGTCGGCGCGCTGCGCGAGCAGATGTGGCGCCGCGGGCGGCTGACGGCCACGTACCGCGAGGGCCGGGGCGGCGAGGGCGACACCGCCGCCGCCAAGTTCTCCGACTACGGCGCCTTCGACGAGAAGTTCACGCGGCTGCCCTCGCACCGGATCCTCGCCGTCCTGCGCGGGGAGGCCGAGGAGGTCCTCGCCCTCACGCTCGACCCGCTGGCCGCCGACGACGACGAGTCCGCGGTCGGCGAGGTCTACCTGGCGCGCATCGCCGCCGCCGTGGGCGTGGCCGACCGCGGGCGTCCCGCCGACCGCTGGCTCGGGGAGGCCGTGCGCTGGGCGTGGCGCACGCGCATCCTGTCGCGCCTGGTCGTCGACCTGCGGGTACGGCTGCGCGAGGTCGCCGAGGAGGGCGCGGTCCTCGTCTTCGCGGGCAACCTGCGCGACCTCCTGCTCGCCGCGCCGGCCGGCGCCCGCCCCACCATGGGCCTCGACCCGGGCCTGCGCACCGGCGTGAAGGTGGCCGTGGTCGACGGCACCGGCAAGGTCGTCGCCACCGACACCGTGCACCCCCACGTGCCCCGCCGGCAGTGGGAGGCCTCGCGCACCCGCATCGGTGAGCTGGCCCGCGAGCACGGCGTCGAGCTGGTCGCCATCGGCAACGGCACCGCCTCGCGGGAGACCCACGCCCTGGTCCGCGACCTCATCGCCCGCGAGCCCGAGCTGGGGCTCACCGCGGCGGTCGTGTCCGAGGCGGGCGCGTCGGTCTACTCCGCGTCGGAGCAGGCGTCCGCCGAGCTGCCCGACCTGGACGTGTCCCTGCGCGGGGCGGTGTCGATCGCGCGGCGGCTGCAGGACCCGCTGGCCGAGCTCGTCAAGATCGACCCCAAGTCGATCGGCGTCGGCCAGTACCAGCACGACATCGCCGGCACCGCCCTGTCCCGCTCGCTCGACGCGGTCGTCGAGGACTGCGTGAACGCGGTCGGCGTCGACGTGAACACCGCGTCGGCGCCGCTGCTGCGCCGGGTCTCGGGCATCAGCGCGGGCCTGGCCACCACGATCGTCGGCTATCGCGACGAGCACGGCCCGTTCCCGTCGCGCACCGCCCTGCGCGACGTCCCGCGCCTCGGCGCCAAGGCGTTCGAGCAGAGCGCGGGGTTCCTGCGCATCCCCGCCGCGGCCGACCCGCTCGACCGCTCGGCGGTGCACCCCGAGTCGTACCCCGTCGTGCACCGGATCGTCGAGGCCACCGGCACCGACGTCGACGGCCTCGTCGGCAACTCGGAGCTGCTGTCCGGCCTCGACCCCGACGCGTTCACCGACGAGCGGTTCGGCCGCCCCACGGTGCTCGACATCATCCGCGAGCTCGACAAGCCGGGCCGCGACCCGCGCCCGGAGTTCACCACCGCCGAGTTCGCCGAGGGCGTCGAGCAGATCACCGACCTGACGCCGGGCATGGTCCTCGAGGGCCAGGTCACCAACGTCGCCGCCTTCGGCGCGTTCGTCGACGTCGGCGTCCACCAGGACGGGCTGGTGCACATCTCGGCGATGTCCAAGGACTTCGTCTCCGACCCCCGCGCGGTGGTCGGGCCCGGCGACGTCGTGCGCGTCCGGGTGCTCGACGTGGACGTGGAGCGCAAGCGCATCTCGCTGACGCTGCGCGTGGACGAGGAGGTGTCGGCGGACACCGCCGCCACCCCCACGGCACGGCCCGGCGGCGGCCGGGGCGGTCGTGGCCGGGGCGGCCGCGGGCGTCCCGGGGCGGGCACGGCGCCCGCCGGCGCCGTGCCGGCGACCGAGGGCGCCGCCACCCCGAGCGCCCCCGCCGAGGGCGCCGGCGAGCGCCGCCGGGGACGTGGGGGCCGGGGTGGCCGCGGCGGCGGCCGGGGTCCCGCGCGTCCCGCGGCCGCGGACGGCCGGGGCACGGCGCCCGCCGCCCCGGCAGCGACGGAGCAGGCGCCGGCCGCGCAGCCTCCGGCCGCGCAGGCACCCGCCGAGGCGGGCAGCCGTGGGCGCGGTCAGGGACGTCCAGGCGGCCGAGGTCCCGGCGGTCCGGGCGGCCAGGGCCAGCGCGGCCAGGGCCCGCGGGGTGGCGGCCAGGGTGGCCGTGACCAGCGCGGTGGCGGCCAGGGCGGGCGCGATCAGCGGGGCGGGGCCCCGGGCGGGCGCGACCAGCGTGGCGCGCGCGACCGTCGTCCCGCACCCACCAACGACGCCATGGCCGACGCCCTGCGCCGCGCGGGCTACGGCGGCTGAGCAGGGTGGCCGTGCTCGGGCCTCAGAGGTCCGAGCTCGGCCCCGGCCCCGGTCCCACGGAGCGGCAGGGGCGCTCGCGCAGCGCGCGGACGTAGTCGTCGGGCGCCCCGGCGGCCTCGGCCGCGTCGGAGAGCACGCCGATGTAGCGCGCCGACGGCAGGCCGCCCTCGTAGGCGTCGAGCACGTACACCCACGCCAGCTGCGGGCCGTCCATGGTCTGGATGCGCAGGCGCAGCTTCTTGTGCATGCCGAGCTCGCCGCCCTCCCAGCGGTCGAGCTGGTCGACGTCGAGCGGGCTGACGTCGTAGAGCACGACGAACACGCGGGAGTCCGGGTCCTCGACGACGGTGGACAGCGCGCCCTCGAGCCCGTAGTCCTCGCCGCCGAAGGTCAGGCGCCACCCCTCGAGCCACCCCGTCCCCGCCATGGGCGAGTGGGGCGCACGTTGCATCATCTGCTCGGGGTCCATGTTGGATCCGTACGCGGCGTAGAGCGGCACGGCGG
>JAQSWW010000302.1 GCA_029266415.1 Actinomycetospora sp.
GAGTCCGCCGACCCGGACCCCGACGATGATCCCGACTCCGACTCCGACTCCAGCGTCCGCGCCATCCCGCGCCGCACCGCGTCGACGAGGTAGGGCCGCAGGCGCTCGGGCTCGACGATCCGGTGCACCGAACCCATCTCCTGGGCGCGGGCCACCGAGTGCTTGGTGTCGAACTCGTCGGCCACCTCGCCGAGCTTCTCCGAGCGCACCACCGGGCGGATCGCGTTCAGCTCCGTGCGCAGCTCGGCGACGTCCTCGCCGCGCTCCAGCCGCTCGCTGATCCGGGCCTCGAGCTCCGCGACGCGCGGGTCGGCGGCGACGCGCTTGGCCACGTCACCGGCGAAGACCACCGCGGCCGCCGGGGCACCGCCGATCACCGAGGCGTACGAGCCCTCGACCGCGGCGATCTCCATCTGGTCGTTGAGCGTCCCGGAGAACACGACGAAGGCGCCGCCGTGGTAGCGCGACACCACGCAGAACACGATCGGGCCGCGGAAGTTGACCACCGCCCGGCCGATCTCCGCGCCGTACTCGAGCTGCAGCCCGCGCAGCGACTCCGGGGAGCCGTCGAAGCCCGAGAGGTTGGCGAGCACCACGACGGGCCGGTTGCCGCTGGCCGCGTTGATCGCCCGCGCGGTCTTCTTCGACGAGCGCGGGAACAGCGTGCCGGCCGTCCACTGCGACGGGCCGTCGACCGGCGGGGGACCGTGGCGCGGGAGGGGCTTGGACTCGATGCCGATCATCTCGACGGGGTGCCCGCCGAGGTGGGCGTCGAGCACGACCACCGACTCGGCGGCGTGCATGTCGGCCCACCGCTCGAGCGTGCCGTGGTCGGTGTCGGCGACCCCGCGCATGAGCGAGCGGATGTCGAAGGGCTTCTTGCGCTCGGCGTTGACGTCCGGGTCGAAGATCTCGCCGAGGCGGGTGAACCCGTCGCCGTGGTGCGGGGCGTCGCGCACGTCGCGGTCGACCGGGTCGGTGGTCGGCGCCGGGCGGGGGAAGCGCTCGCCGGGCACGACGTAGGTGTGCGCGTAGTGGTCGAGCAGCACGTCGACCGCCCCCGACAGGTCGGGCGCCCAGTACTGCGCCTGGCCGTTCGGGCCCATGATCCGGTCGTAGCCGCCGATGCCGTAGTTGTCCTCGGCGGACACGCCCCCGGAGTAGTCGAGCGACTGCTTGCCGGTGAGCACCATCGCCGAGTCCGGGGTCATCACGAGGATGCCGCGGGTGTGCATCAGCATCGTGGCCTCGGCGTTCCAGTAGGGCTGGGCGCCGACGTTGATCCCGGTGACGACGACGTTGATCTCGCCGCCCTCCTGGGTGAACGTGATGATCCCCCGCAGGACCCGGGAGATCCAGTCCATGTTCTCGGTGCCCGAGTCCATGGCGATCTTGGCGCCGGCGGACACCGCGTACCACTCCACGGGCACCCCGTGCTCGCGGGCGAGGTCGATCGCGGCGAGCACCCGGCGGCACTCCGGCTCCGCGATCGCCCCGAGCGCGCGCGTCGGGTCGCCGAGCAGCACCACGCGGGTGAGGCCCTCGGGCTGGCGCTGCGTCGGGGTGGTCACCATGCCGAGCACGATGTTCGCGGTGTTCGAGCCGGGCGCGCGGTCGACCGGCACCGGGCGCAGGGTGTCCGGATCGAGGTCGTACTCGGTGAACGTCCCCGGCTCCCCGTCCGGGTCGGGGTTGCGGGTGATCAGCGAGACGAGCTCGTAGGGGTACAGCGCGCCGCGCCGGGCCGCCTTGATCACCTTCTGGGTGTAGGCGTCGAGCTCGCCCATGAGGTGGCTCGGCGGCTCGGTGACCCGCAGGGTCAGGCCGGCGCCGGGCGGGCGGCTCATGCGCAGCACCCACTCGCGGGTGTGCGGAATCTTCGACGGGTCGAGCTCCCCTATCGGCGTGCTCCCCCCATCGCTGCGTCTCCCGTCCCCGTCGGGGGTGCGGAAGCGCACCATGACCTGCTCGATCCCCAGGCTCTCGGTACGCGGGGCGAGGGTGCGCACGATGCCGTCGAGCTCGCTCAGCGGCACCTCGACGACGGGCCAGACGTAGAGCAGCACGCGGTTCCAGGCCAGTCGGCCGAGCTCGGCGTCGGCGGCGCGGGCGGAGCGCAGGCTGTCCAGTGCGGCGTCGAGCACGGCCTCCACCTGCGGCAGGGCCCGGATGCGCCCGGTGTCGTCGCGCAGGACGGTCAGGTCGCGCACGTCGCCGGTGACGATGAGCCGCCGGTCCTCGGGGACGTTGCGCCCGCGGGCGTCGAACAGGTGGACGTCGGTGGCCGAGGGCAGGCGGGTGAGCTCGAAGTCGCGCAGGCGCCACAGCCCGAGCCGCTCGGCGACCATGGGGTGCAGGCCGCGCAGGGTGCGGTCCTCGTGCGCCGCGCCGTCCTCGCCGCGGTGGAACGTGAACCAGCTCGTCGTCCCGCTGCGGTCGCCGGTGTCGTCGTAGCCCCGCACGCCCACCGTCACGCGCGCGACGGACGCCGGCACGGTGCCGATCTTGTCGCGGATGCGGGCGGCGCGGTCGTCGGGATCGTCGGCGCCCTCCGCACCCCGCGGGGAGGTGACGTAGAGGTCGATGAGCACCCGGTC
>JAQSWW010000174.1 GCA_029266415.1 Actinomycetospora sp.
CGGACAAACGGGACGAGCGGGACGAACACCCACAGTTCGGACGAAGCGCGCCGGAGCGAGATCCCGACCCGCCCCTCTGACCTGTGCGCCTGACCGGAGGCGGGCGTTGTTACAGTCAGTCGCCGATGAGAGGCTCCGCACGGGACCGACCGGACGGCGAGGGGGAGAGAGCCGTGAACAGGGACCCGAGCACGACCCGACAGGCGACTCCGTCGGCCCGTGAGGCCGACCCGGCGGCGGGGGCGACCGCGCCCGCTCCGCGGGCGTCGGAGGGATCCGCGCCCCCGCGCACCCCCGCCGTGTCGTTCCTGTGCCCCGCGTACCGGACCGAGCGCTACCTCCCGGGCACGATCGCCTCGGTGGTGGCCCAGACGCGGACGGACTGGGAGCTCGTCGTCGTCGACAACGGGATGTCGGACGCCATCCGCGACATCGTCGTCGCGGCGGACGACCCCCGCATCGTCCTGGTGCGCCAGGAGAACGCCGGGTTCGCCGGCGGGGTGAAGGCCGCCGCCGCGGTCGCGACGGGGCGGTGCTTCGCCCAGCTCAACAGCGACGACCGGATCATGCCGGAGTACGTGGAGCGGATGGTCGGCCTGATCGAGGCCCACCCCGAGGTCGCCGCGGTGACCTGCGACGCGGTGGTGCTCGAGGAGCGCACCGACAGCTTCCGGCGGCGCTCGTTCCACCAGCAGCACGGGGTGCGGAGGGCGCGCTTCTCCGACCCGCTGACCCTGTGCGAACTGATCGACGGCAAGGTCATCTACTACACGGCGGTCCTGCGCCGCGAGGTGTGGGAGCGCGTCGGTGGCGTCGACGGGCTCGGCGACCTGCCCATGTGGCTCCGCATCGTGGGCAGCGGCTACGACGTCCGCACGATCCCCGACCGCCTCGGCATCTACATGTACCGCGACGACTCCCTGTCTCGCGACGCCGCGTCGATCGCGGCCTTCCAGGCCTTCCAGGAGCAGGCCTACGTCGAGGCCGCCGCGGGCTCCGGCGATCCCGAGGTCCACGAGGCGCTCGCCCGGCGCATGCGCCGCCTGCGCTACTTCGAAGCCCTCCGGCGCGCCCGGACGGCCCTGCTCGCGGGGGACGCCGCCGAGGCCCGCACCCGTGCGGACGAGGCGATGCGCATGCGCAGGAGTCCGCGGAGCCTCCTCGTCGCCGCCGCCGTCCGGGCGGCGCCCGGCGCGATCACGCGCCTGTGGCCGGTCAAGCAGAGGGTCACCACGTCGGGCAAGAAGGCCCTCGCCGCGGTGCGGGGCGCACGGTCGCGGACCGGCCCGAGCCAGGGGTGACGAGGCGAGCGGTCGGCGCGCGTCCTGCGGCGGAGCCAGGACTCGATCATCCGAGCGGGGGTAGTCAACACCTCATGAGCGATCCCGCCGTGACCCGCGAGGTGTCGTCGGTGGACCGGCCCGCCGTGTCGTTCCTGTGCACGGCGTACCGGACGGAGCAGTACCTCCCGGCGACGATCCGGTCGGTGCTCGACCAGACGCGCACCGACTGGGAGCTGGTCGTCGTCGACAACGGCATGTCGGACGCGATCCGCGACATCGTCGAGGAGCACGCGGACCCCCGCATCGTGCTCGTCCGTCAGGAGAACCGCGGGATGGAGGGCGGCGTGCAGGCCGCGGCGGCCGCGGCGAGCGGGCGCTACGTCGCCGTGCTCAACAGCGACGACCAGATCACCCCGCGGTACACCGAGCGCATGGTCGCGTTGCTCGACGAGAACCCCGGGGTCGACGTCGTCGACTGCGACGCCTACGTCGTCGACGGGCGCACCGGCACCCACCGGCGCCGCACCTTCCGCCGCGCCCTGGGCTACCGGAGCACGCCGTCGTTCTCCCACCGGCTCACGCTCGCCGACGTGGTGGACGGTACGGCGATCTACTACACGGCGATCATGCGCCGCGAGGCGTGGGACCGGGTCGGCGGCTTCGTCGACGGCGCCGGGCTCGCCGACACCGCGATGTGGATGCGCCTGCTCGGTGCCGGCGCCGACATCCGCCAGATCCCCGACCCCCTGTGCCGGTACCTGCACCGGAACGACTCGCTCTCGCGCAGCCCGGAGTCGGCCGCCCGGTTCCAGGCCGAGCAGGAGCGCGCCTTCATCGCCGGAGCCGCCGGCTCCGACGACCCTGCCGTGCTGGAGGCCCTGGCCCGGCGGCTGCGGAGCCTGCGGTACCACGAAGCCCTGCGCCGGGCGCGGTCGGCCCTGCTCGAGGGCGACGCCGTCGCCGCCCGCGCGGCGGCCGACAGCGCGGTCTCGAACAGCACGAAGGCCCGCACGAGGGCGCGAGCCCTGGCCGTCGCGGCCGCGGTGCGCGTCGCCCCCCACGTCCTGACGGCGGCGTGGCCGCTCAAGCAGCGCGTGACGCGCCGGGTCACCGAGATCGCCGGCAAGGTGGCGGCCGCGCGCCGCGGCGACGCCTGACGCGCGCCTCAGGCCCCTGGCGCCGGGGCCGGGGGCACCACCCGCACCGCCGGGTCGACGACGACCCACCGGCCGCCGCGGGCCTCCACCTCCGGCAGGCGCTGACGCATCTCGGCGAGCAGGTCGGTGACGAACAGGACCACCTCGTCGGGCAGCCGCCGGCCGACCTCGTCGACGCCCACGACGGGGACGCCGACACCCGGGACGCGCCGGCCCTGCTTGGCGTCGGAGCCGTCCGCGATGGCCGGCAGCAGGTCGGGCCCGATGCGCGCGCGGTTGAGCAGCGGGACGGCCCGTGAGGCCGCCGCGTAGCCGAGGACGGTCCGTCCGCGGGACCGGCCCTCCTCCAGTCGCTCCCGCAACGCCTCGGCGCCCTCCCGGGCGGCCGCCTCGAGCCCGCCGACGGCGTCCGGGTCGGTGACCCCCACGGCCAGCTCGCGCTCGACCGCGGCCTCGACGGACACCGTGTCGCTCGGCCCCCCGTCGCCGCGGCGGCGGGCCGCGAGGAGCACGGTGCCGCCGTAGAGGTCGAAGAGCAGTGCGTGGGTGACCTCGAAGCCGACCTCCTCGAGCATCGCCCGGAGCACGGGCGTCGAGTAGTAGGCGAAGTGCCCGTGCCGCAGGGCGTTCCACCCGTCGTCGGCGACGATCGCGGCCAGGGTGTGGAACTGCAGCAGCAGCACCCCGCCCTCGGCCACCGCCGCGGCCCGCTCCTCGAGGCCGGCGCGCTGGTCGTCGGCGTGCATGAGTCCGAAGCAGTCGACGACGACGTCGGCGGGCTCCCCGGCAGGCGCCTCGGCGAGACCCGATGCCGCGAGCAGGCCGAGCCAGGACCCTCCGTGCGGGCTGCCGAACTCCCGCACCGTGCCACCGCCGGCCGGGACCAGGCCCGCCGAGCCGATGCGGGCCACGGCGTCGCGAGCCTGCGCCACCAGCGCCTCGGGCTCGGCGCCGCGCGGCTCCTCGGGCGTCGTCGGGTCCTCGGCGAGCTGGGCGAGCCCGCACGCGTCACAGAGCCACATCCGCAGCGGGTGGACGGGGTCCGGGCCCGGATCGTCCGCCGCGGGGAAGAGGTCCGCGGCGGGCTGGTCGCCGAGGTCGAGGACGACGGAGCCGGTGGTGGCGCGGCACCACCGGCACCGGATCGTGGACCGACGGGGATCCGTGCTCGTGGCGTGCACACCGACCTTCTACCGCCGGGGCCGGTCGGCGCTCGCAGCGGGGGTGGGAAGGTGGGTGCCGTGGAGGTACACACGAGCGCGATCGCCGGCGTCCTGGTCTTCGTCCCGACGCCTCACCGGGACGACCGGGGCCTGTTCACCCGCACCTTCGATGTCGCCATCGGCGCGGAGCACGGGGTTGACCTCGGGCCGGTGGCCCAGGACAGCCAGTCGCGCTCCCGCGCCGGCACGGTGCGCGGCCTCCACGGCCGGCGCGGTGCCGGCGAGGCGAAGCTCGTGCGAGCCGCCCACGGCGCGGTCCACGACGTCCTGGTGGACGCCCGGCGGGAATCGCCGACGTTCGGGGTGGTGGCCACGTTCCGCCTCGACGACGTCGACTTCCACCACCTCTACGTGCCCCCGGGCCTGTTGCACGGCTTCCAGGCGCTCACCGACGCCGACGTCTGCTACCGCATCGACCGTCCCCACGCGCCCGGGGAGGACATCGCGGTGGCCCACGACGACCCCGACCTGGCGATCTCGTGGCCGGTACCCGTGACGGCGCTGTCCCCGCGCGACCGCGATGCGGGTTCCTGGGCCGACCTCATCGCGACCTCGATCACATGACGTGACTTGATGCCCCGGACGAGCGAATGACACGCCGCGATCGGGTGTCATTGCTACGTTTTTCAGCCGATCGGTGATATTCGCCGATGCCGCATCGCCAGCACGACCGCGATAGTCTCGTTTCTGTTACTCACCGTGATCGGAGCGGCACAGCATGCGATTCCTGGTTCTCACAGCCCGGCGGATCGAGTCCCGGCAGAGCGGTTACGACCTCCGGGTCGCGCACCTGTGCGCCCAGCTGCCCGGCGAGGTCCACCTGGTCGTCGCTCCGCTCCAGCCGGCCGGTGACGCCCGGCCGGGGCTGCCCGTCGAGGGCGTCTTCGACTCCGTCGAGGAGCTCGGTCCGCTCCGAGGTGAGCGCACCGCACCGCGCCGCCACCTGCGGACGTCCAACTCCCACTTCCTGGAGACGACGCGGCCGGTGGCGTTCGCCCGGGCCTGCGCGCGGCTCGCAGAGATCGTCCGGGAGCGTGCCATCACCCACGTCGTCGTGTTCGGCGGGGACGCCGCCGAACTCGCCGCCACCCTCGACGGGCCGCCGGTCCTGCTCGACGTGTGCGACAGCAAGACGCTCACCGCCTCGCGCGCCCGCACGGGCGGTCGGCGCCGCGCCCGCGGCGTGCACCGCGTGCGGACGCTGCTCGACGTCGCCCGCAAGCGCCGGACGGAGTCGCGCTATACCCGCACCTTCGACGTCGTCACCGCCATCAGCGACGCCGACGCGCGTGCCGTCGAGGGCAGCGGCCCGGGCCTCGTCCACACCCTCCCGAACGGCCTCGACGAGGCCTACCTGCAGCCGCTGCGGACCGCGGGAACGCGGCGAGGTGTGGTGTTCTGGGGCAACCAGGCGTTCGGACCGAACCGGGAGGCCCTGCGGTTCTTCGTCGAGGAGGTCTTCCGACCGCGCCTGCGCGACGCGGGCGTGGAGCTGTGCGTCGTCGGCGCGGACGCGCCCGACTGGCTGGTGGAGCTGGCCGCCGAGGAACCCCTGATCACCTTGACGGGCTACGTCGAGGACCTCCCCGCGATCGTCTCCCGCTACCCGATCATGGTCAACCCGATGTGCACCGGGAGCGGGCTGAAGAACAAGGTGCTCGAGGCCTTCGGGCTCGGACTCGTGGTGGTGTCCACGCCGCTGGGGGTGGAGGCGGTGCCCCAGGCCCGCGACGGCCGGCACCTCGCGTGCGCCGACCACGGCGAGTCCTTCGCCGACACCGTCCTCGCCCTCCTCGACGACGCTCCCCGGCGCGATCGTCTCCGCCGGGCCGCGCACGACCTCGTGCAACGGCACTACCGCTGGGACGCGGTCGGGGAGGTCTGGCGCCGCCTGCTCGACGCGACGACCCCCGGCGACGGGATCACGGCGCTGGCGCCCGCACCGCGCAGCCGCCCCGCCACCCGCGAGAGCACCCGGGCCACGGCCGACCGGCTGGGCGTCGGCTGAGGTCCTCGCCGGCCGTCAGGAGCCCGGGGCGGGGCGCAGCGTCTCGTCGAGCGAGCCGGCGGCCTGGCGGTCCTTCAACACGGCGAGGCGAGTGAAGCGGCGGTCGAAGGCCTCCTGCGTGAGGCCGCGGTCGCGGTACTCGCGGACCAGCTCGGCGGCGCCGTCGGCCACCGTCCACCCCGGCCGGAACTCGGGCAGGAACTTGCCGATCTTGGTGAAGTCGACGCGGTAGGAGCGCGGGTCGCCGCCGGTCTCGCCGGTGATGACGAGCTCCGCCTCGGGCACCGCGACCTTCACCGCGTCGGCGATGTCGCGCACCTGCACGTTGTTCTCGGTCGAGCCCACGTTGAACGCCTGTGCGCGCACCGTGTCCGCCGGTGCGGCCAGGGCGGCGACGACGGCGCCGCCGATGTCGCGCGCGTGGGCCAGCGGGCGCCAGGGCGTGCCGTCGCTCATCACCAGGATGCGGCCCGACAACAGGGCGTGCCCGACGAGGTTGTTGAGCACGATGTCGGCGCGCAGGCGCGGCGAGAAGCCGAAGGCCGTCGCGTTACGCATCGAGACCGGGACGAAGTCGGCGTCGGCCATGTCCACGAGGTCGGCCTCGACGCGCACCTTCGACTCGGCGTAGGGGGTCACCGGCTTCATCGGCGCCTCCTCGTCGAGCACGTCCTCGGTGCCCGACGCCCCGTACACCGAGCACGTCGACGCGTAGACGAACCGCCCGACGCCGGCCTCCTTCGCCAGGCGCGCCAGGCGGGTGGAGGCGTGGTGGTTGATGTCGTAGGTGTGCTCCGGCGCGAGCGCCCCGAGCGGGTCGTTCGACAGCGCCGCGAGGTGCACGACGGCGTCGAACCCGGCGAGCTGCTCGGCGGTGACGTCGCGCAGGTCGACGGCCAGCGCGGGCGGCTCGGGCGCGGGCAGCGCGCCGAGCACGCAGTCGGCGTAGAGGCCGGAGTCCAGACCGGTGACCTCGTGGCCCGCCTCGGTGAGCTGCGGGGCCATCAGCGTGCCGAGGTAGCCCTGGTGACCGGTGAGCAGGACGCGCATCGCGACGGTCCCTCCTTCGGGGGTGTGACGTGTCAGCGTGACGGTACGGGGGCGGCCAGCAGCGCCCGCGTCAGGTGGAAGCCCTCGGCGTAGCGCACGCCGCCCTGCACGCCGCGCACCCGGGCGAGCCCGCGGAACGTCTCGTCGTCGAACCAGCCGCGCGCCCGCTGCGAGGGGTAGTGCTCCCACAGCAGTCGGCACTTCTCGTCGACGACCTCGGGCGCCAGGGGCAGGAGCAGCGGGGTCTGGGCGAGGTCGGGCTCGGCTTTGAGGATCTCGTAGCCGAGCGCGAGGTGGTCGCGGAACACGGTGGGGACGAGCCGGGCGAGCTCGCGGTGGTCCTGGTGGTCGTCGCCGCGGTGCCCGGCGAGCACGAGGTCGGGCTCGCACGTGCGGCGGAACGCCTCGACCTGCTCCTTGGCCCACTGCCAGTGGTGCGGCAGGCGCCCGTCGGGCATGTCGAGCACGGTCACCGCGAGGTCCGCGCCCGGGCAGAACGCGGCCAGGGCGGCGCGCTCCTCGTCCTCACGCGGGGTACCGCCGCCGGAGAGCACGAGCGCTCGCACGCGGACACCCGGCCTCGCCCGGCAGAGGGTCAGCACCGTGCCACCGGCCCCGATCGCGATGTCGTCGCAGTGTGCGGCGAGCAGGACGAGCTCGTCGACCGCGTCGGGGCGGAGTGTCCGCATCAGAACCGGGCGGAGGAGACGCCGTCACCGCGCGCGTGGTCGCGAGACAGCTCCGCCTCGACCAACGACTCGAGGGGTGTGCGTTCACGTCCCGGTCGTTCCCAGAGCATCCAGGGGCGCGTGCCGGCCCGGTAGGCGGCCTCGAGCGCGTTGCGCTCCTTGAGCGTGTCGGCCGGCTGCCAGAACCCGTCGTAGCGGTGGGCCAGCAGGCGGCCCTCCTTGGCGAGCGTCACGCAGGCGTCGCCGACGAGGTCCCCGCCCTCGGGGATGTGCTCGAGCACCTCGGGCCGCAGGACGAAGTAACCGCCGTTGACGCGCACGCCCATGTCGGTGGCCCGGGAGATGCCGGTGATGCGGTCCGCCGCGTCGACGTCGACGGTGTGGAAGACCTCCTGCGGCGCCACGGCCAGCAAGGAGGCCACGGCGCCGCTCTCGGCGAAACGTTGGACCATGCGGTCCAGCGGCGCGTCGGTGAGCACGTCGGCGTAGTTGGCCAGGAACATCTCCTCGCCCTCGAGCAGGTGCCGGACGCGGCGCAGCCGCTCGCCGATCGGTGACTCCAGTCCCGTGTTGACGAAGTGGATGGTCCAGTTCCCGATGTCGGACCCGAGGAGCTCCACCTCGCCGTCGCGCATGACGAAGTCGTTGGACTCGGTCTCGCGGTACGACAGGAAGTAGTTCTTGATGTGCTCCGCGCCGTAGCCCAGGCACAGCACGAACTCGGTGTGCCCGAAGTGCGCGTAGTAGCGCATGACGTGCCACAGCAGCGGCCGCGGCCCGACCTTTTGCATCGGCTTCGGCACGTCGGAGTCGCCGTCGCGCATCCGCATCCCGAAGCCACCGCAGAACAGAACGACCTTCACGATCGGAGGACCTTTCCAGACCCGGGTTCGACCACCTGCAGCGAGGGGATGGGGAACACGAGCGACCCGCCCCAGTCGGCCACGTGGGCGAGCTGCGCGGTGATCTCCTCGCGCAGGTTCCACGGCAGGACCAGCACGAAGTCCGGCCGGTCGGCGTCGATCCGCTCGGGCTTGTGGATCGGGATCCGCGTGCCCGGCGTGTACCGGCCGTGCTTGTAGGGGTTGCGGTCGACGGTGTAGGCGAGCAGGTCGGGACGGATGCCGCAGTAGTTCAGCAGCGTGTTGCCCTTGCCCGGCGCGCCGTAGCCCACCACCGTCTTCCCGGCGTCCGCGGCGTCGACGAGGAAGCGCACGAGGTCGTTGCGGATGCGCGAGACGTCGCGCGCGAACCCGGCGTGGCCCTCGACGGTGTCCAGTCCCGCGGCGGCCTCCTCGGCCAGCACCTCGGCCACGGCCTGCGAGGCCTCGGTCAGCCCGGGTCCAGCTTCGCTGCGCTGGGTGTCCCTCCCGAGCTCCGCCGGCCGCGCCCAGCACCGGATCGACCCGCCGTGGGTGGGCAGCAGCTCGACGTCGACGAGCTCCAGCCCGCCGCTGCGCAGCGCCTTCTGCGCCGTGCCGAGCGTGTAGTACTGGAAGTGCTCGTGGTAGATCGTGTCGAACT
>JAQSWW010000012.1 GCA_029266415.1 Actinomycetospora sp.
AGAGTGCCGTCGAGCGCACGCTGGGCAGCCTGAGGGCGATCGATGCGGTCGCCCCGTCGGATGCCTCGGTGCCCCATCCATCGGCACCACCCGCGGCGCCGTACCGACCGGGCCCACCGGCGCCGCACCCCGCCGGCGGGCCCGTCGCCACCCAGAACGAGCAGGCCCCGCGCACGCTCGAGGATCTCTACCGCGAGCACCGGATGCGGTTCGTCCGCCTCGCCGTGCTGCTCGTGGACGACCCGGCGACCGCCGAGGACGTGGTCCAGGAGGCGTTCACGGGGCTGCACCGGCACTGGACCCGCCTGCGCGACGAGCACGCGGCGCTGGGCTACCTGCGCACGGCCGTGGTCAACGGGTCACGCTCCGTGCTGCGCCGGCGGCGCACCGCCCGCGAGTACACCCCGCCGCACACCGCGGACGCCCGCTCCGCCGAGTCGCTGGCCATGCTCTCGGCCGAGCACCAGGCGGTGGTGTCCGCGTTGGGCAAACTCCCGCGGCGCCAGCGCGAGGTGCTGGTGCTGCGGTACTACGGCGGCCTGTCCGAGGCCGAGATCGCCGACGCCACCGGCATCAGCAAGGGCACGGTCAAGTCGACCGCCAGCCGGGGCCTCGAGGCCATCGGCAAGCTCGTGGGCGGGGTCTAGCGGCCGCGACCCCGGGTCAGAACGAGGTCTCGCGCGCCGCGGGACATCGCGCGGCCGTACTCCGCAAGGGTGATCGGGGTGCCGAGGGTCGCTGCGACGGCCCCTGGGGTGGCCGGTGGCTCGCCGCTACCATCGCCCGGGATGGACGACGAACGACTGCTGGCCGAGGCCCTGCGTGCCCACGCCGCAGGCGGCGTCTCCACCCCCGGGGCCACCCCGGACACCGCCCGTCCCGCCGAGGCCGCGGCCGCTGCCCCCGAGGCGGCCGGTCCCTCCCGGCTCCGTGACCGTTTCCGCCCGCTCGCCCGTTCCCGCCGCCAGGGCGACGGCGACACCCCCCTCCCCGGAGGTCCCGCGATCCCTGCCGAGCCGGTCACCCGTCGCACGCCCGCTCCCCCGACGGCCCCCACCACCGCGAGCCGGGGGGCGCCCTCCGCGGGCGCCCCGCCGATGCCGCGTCCCGCTCCGGGCACGCCGGAACGGCCCTGGCCGCAGGCGGGCCCGCGCCCGCCGGGCCGTCCGGTGCCGGGCCGGCCCATGCCCACGGGCCCGGTGGCCCACCCCGGTGCGCCCGGGGTGCCGCACCCGCGGCCCGCGACCGGGCCGCACCCGACGGGCGCGACCCCGGCCGGCCCCCCGCCCGCGCCCGGCCCGAGCGCCTGGACGCCCGCGCGCATCGCCTGGTGGTCGGGCGTCGCGCTGCTGACCGGGGCGATCGCCGGCGCGCTCGCGGCCGTCGGCACCCTCGCCCTACCCGGCTGATCCGGACATGGCGGGAGGCACCCGGGACATCCGGCCACGGGCCGCCGCGTACGGTTCGGAGGCGTGTCGCCCACGCTCGCCGCCGCCTCGACCTCCGTGCAGGCCCTCGGCCCCGAGTGGCTGGACCCGCAGTACATCATCCAGGCGCTGGGTCCATGGGCCCTCGCCGGCGTCTGCCTGATCATCTTCGCGGAGTGCGGGCTGCTGGTCGGCTTCTTCCTCCCCGGCGACTCGCTGCTGTTCATCACCGGGCTCGCGGTGGTCACCGGTCTCATCGACACGCCGCTGTGGCTGGTGTGCGTGCTGCTGGTGATCGCCGCCTTCGTGGGCAACGTCGTCGGCTACTACATCGGGCGCAAGGCCGGCCCGGCCATCTTCGACAGACCGAACTCGAGGCTGTTCAAGCGGGAGAACGTCGACCGCACGCAGGCGTTCTTCGACAAGTACGGCAACCGCGCGATCGTGCTGGGCCGCTTCGTGCCGATCGTGCGCACGTTCATCACGGTCATGGCCGGGGTCGGGCGCATGGACGCGAAGCGCTTCTTCACGTTCTCGGCCGTCGGCGGCGTCCTGTGGGCCGCCGGGGTGACGCTGCTGGGCGCCGGACTCGGCCAGTTCGAGTTCGTCAAGAACAACATCGAGGCCATGCTCATCCTCGTGGTCGCGCTGTCCCTGGTGCCGATCGCGATCGAGGTCATCAAGGCGCGGCGCGAGAAGAAGCTCGGCGCGCAGGGCCTCGCGGAGGACGTCCTCGACGGCGCCACCGACGACGAGCCGACCCGGCAGATCCCGCGCCAGCACTGAGCTAGCCGGACCGGCCGGGGTCCGCGTGCTCACGGACCCACGCGTGCATGGCGATCCCGGCCGCGACGCCGGCGTTGATCGAGCGGGTCGACCCGAACTGGGCGATCGAGAGCACCACGTCGGCGCCGGCGACGGCCTCCGGTGTCAGGCCGACCCCCTCCTGACCGAACAGCAGCACGCAGTGTCGCGGCAGTGTCGCGGACTCCAGTGGCCGCGCGCCGGGGCCGTTGTCGACGGCGACCACCGCCAGGCCCTCGCCCTGCGCCCACGTCAGCAGCGCGGCGACGTCCGGGTGGTGGTGCACGTGCTGGTAGCGATCGGTGACCATCGCTCCCCGGCGGTTCCAGCGACGCCGCCCCACCACGTGCACCGCGGCCGCGGCGAACGCGTTGGCGGTGCGCACGATGGTGCCGATGTTGGCGTCGTGGTGCAGGTTCTCGATCGCGACGTGGAACGGGTGGCGCCGCCGGTCGAGGTCGGCGACCACGGCCTCGCGCCGCCAGTACCGGTAGCGGTCGACGACGTTGCGCCGGTCGCCGCCCGCGAGGAGCTCCGGGTCGTAGCGCGGGTCGTCCGGCCACGCACCCGGCCCGCCCGGCCAGGGCCCGACCCCGACCGGCTCCGGGCCGGTGTGCCACTCGGTGGGCCCCGGCCCGCCATCGGGGTCGTCGGGGGTGGTCACAGCCCCAGGTCGGCGAGGCCCAGCAGCGAGCGGCACTCCAGGCCGCGGGCCTCGACGGCCTCGGTCGCCCCGGTGCCGCGGTCGACGACGGTCACGACACCGACGACCTCGGCACCCGCGTCGAGCAGCGCGTCCACGGCGGTGAGCACGCTGCCGCCGGTGGTCGAGGTGTCCTCGACGGCGAGCACCCGGCGCCCGGTGACGTTCGGGCCCTCGATGCGCCGCTGCATGCCGTGGGTCTTGGCCGCCGAGCGCACCACGCACGCGTCGACGGGCGCGCCCGGCGCGTGCATGACGGCCAGGGCCACCGGGTCGGCGCCGAGGGTGAGCCCGCCGGCGGCGTCGTAGGACCAGTCGGCGGTCAGCTCGCGCACGAGGCGGCCGATGAGGGGCCCCGCCTCGTGGTGCAGGGTCGCCCGGCGCAGGTCGACGTAGTAGTCGGCCTCGCGGCCGGAGGAGAGCACGACCCGCCCGTGCACCACCGCGAGCTCGGTGACGAGAGCGGCGAGCCGGGCGCGCGCGCCGGCGTCCACCGTGGGCGCGCTCATCCGCGCCCCGACGCCGAGCGCGCGGCCAGGGCCCGCAACAGCGAGCGCGGCCCGCGCCGCGTGACCCCGACGATCGTCTTGTACACCGCGCCCGGCACGGACACCGCCTTCCCCGCCTCGAGGTCCTCCATCCCCTCGGTGACCACCCGGTCGGCGTCCAGCCAGGCCCACGACGGGCCGGACCGCTCCATCCCGATGCGCTGGTGGAACTCGGTGCGGGTGAAGCCCGGGCACAGCGCCATGACGCGCACCCCGGTGCCGGCGACGGTCAGCGCGAGGTTGCGCGACAGCGTCGTCACGTAGGCCTTGCCGGCGCCGTAGACCGAGCCGCGGCCGGGGAGGAACCCGGCGACGCTGGAGACGTTGACGACGTCGCCCTCGCCGCGCGCGACCATGCCGGGCAGGGCCGCGGCGGTCAGCTCGAGCACGGCGGCCATGTTGACCTCGTAGTTGGCGCGCAGGTCGGCGGCGTCGGTGTCGACGAACTCGCCGGCGGTGGCGTAGCCCGCGTTGTTCACCAGCAGCGACACCGGGGCGCCGTCGGAGAGCCGCTCGGCGACCCGCCGGCGACCCGCCGCGTCCGCGAGGTCGGCGACGAGCACCTCGACCTGCACACCCTGGCGGCGCAGGCGCTCGGCCGTCGCCTCGAGGCGGTTGCCGTCGCGGGCCACCAGGACCAGGTCGTGGTCCGTCGCGGCGAGGTGGTCGGCGAAGGCGGCGCCGATCCCGGAGCTGGCGCCGGTGACCAGCGCCGCGCCCGGTCGCGGGCCGCGCGGGCCGCGCCGCCCGCGCGGGGCCCCGTGCCCGGTCGCGAACCGTGCGGCGGGGTACGGCACGAGCCGTGACGCGCCGACCAGCGCGCGGGTCGGGACGCCGGGCACGGACAGCGCCCGGCCCGCCGCGTGGTCGGCGAGCGCGGCGGCGGCCACGGCGTCGGGCGTCGGCGGGGCGAGGCGCAGCGGCACCGCGCTCGGCGTGCTCCCGCTGCCGGGCGGCGGCGGGCAGACGACGGTGATACCGAGCCCGTCGCGCCCCAGCGCCTGGGCCAGCGACTCGGTGAGCGTCACGACGTAGGCCTGGACGGCGCCGTCGAGCCCCGCGGCGCCGGTGGCGGGCAGGAAACCCGCGACGCCGGCCACCGTGATCACCCCGGTCGGTCCGGGGTGACCACGCGCGATCATCCCCGGCAACGCGGCCCGCAGGAGCGCCAGCACCGCGCCCGCGCCGCGGTCGAGGGCCGCACGCAGGTCGGCCGGGTCGGCCTCGGGCAGGCCCGCGGCGTGCGGCGGCGTCGGCCCGACGACGAGCAGGTCGACCGGGCGTGCCTCGGCCTGCAGGCGGCGCGCGACGAGGTCGAGGTCTCCCGCGTCGGCGAGGTCTCCGGGCAGGACCTCGGGGCGCGATGAGGCGCCGTCGAGCTCCCCGGCCAGCGCCTCGAGCGCCTCGCGGGGCCCGCCGGCCAGGACGAGCTCGTCGCCGGCGGCGTGCAGGCGGCGGGCGAAGGCCCGGCCGAGCTCGGTGTCCGCGCCCGTGACGAGGACCCGACGCGGTGTCGGGGTGCTCACCGCCCCGAGGACGAGCTGCTGCGGGCGCCCGGCCCGAACTCGTCGTCCTCGACGTCGTAGGGGATGTCCGCGGGGCGGTCGCGATGGGTCGGACGCGGCTCGGGGTCCTGCCCGGGCTCCGGGGCGGGCCCGGCGTCCGCGACGGGCGCGTCCTCGTCGGCGCCGCCCGCGGCGTCCTCGAGGGCCACCGACACCTCGACCAGCGTCTGCAGCAGCGTCTGCACGCGCTCGGGGTCGGCGGCGGGGTCGATGCTGGCGAGCACCCAGGTGTCCTCGGCCCACACCAGCGGCACGTCGTTGCCGACGAGGTCGGCCGCGCGGGCGAGGTCGGGCGTCAGGAGGGCGCGCGCCCGGGCCACCGAGGTGACGAACGCGTAGCGCTCGCCGACCTGGCCCAGCGAGTCGAGCCCGGCGTCGTCGGGCAGCGGCGCCGAGGGCAGCCGCAGCTCGAGGGCGACCGGCAGCGTCGCCACGCCGCGCACGGCCGCGATGATGCCGGTGATCTGGCCGGCCTGCTCGTGGTCGAAGACGTGCGCCAGGCGCCGCCCGCCGGGACCGGGCACCGCGCCGGTGGCCAGGTCGAGGGCACGACCGGGGCCACCCTGGTGGACCGCGCCGTAGCGCCAGCGACTCGGGAGCACCGGGTCGGCGTCGACGAACTCCCAGCTCTTCTGCTCCGCCCAGCGACGCCGGTCGCGGCGGTGACCGCCGCTGCGGGCGCGGTCGGAGAAGAGCAGCAGCGCCCCGCCGCCCGCGGCGAGCACCGCGATGACGAACCAGACCCAGGCAGGCACGGACCTCAGCGTAAACCGCCCGTGTCCCCCCATCGTGCAGCACGTCACGGCGTGCCGGACCCGGGTGAGCGGAATTCGCGGTCAGGGCCGCGAAATCCGGTCACGGGAAGGCGGTGGTGCGGGGCGGTTAGGCTCGATCACCGTGAGCGCCACGCTGGTCGCGCGGGACCTCGCCGCCGCGCACGGCGCCCGGGTGCTGTTCTCCGGACTCGACCTCGTCGTCGCCCCCGGCGACGTCATCGGGCTCGTCGGGGTCAACGGCGCGGGCAAGTCGACGCTGCTGCGCCTGCTCGCCGGGCTCGCCGCGCCGGACGCCGGCTCGATCGCGCTGGCCCCGGCGACGGCCACCGTGGGACACCTGCCGCAGGAGACCGCGCGGGTGCCGGGCGAGACCGTGCGCGGCTTCCTCGGCCGGCGCACCGGCGTCACCGCCGCGGCGGCCACGCTGGAGACCGCGACGACGGCGCTGGCCGAGGGCGCGCCCGGCGCCGACGACGCCTACGCCGCCGCCCTCGAGCGCTGGCTGGACCTCGGCGGCGCGGACCTCGAGGAGCGCACCGCGGAGGGGGCCGCCGACCTCGGCCTGTCCACCGACCTGCTCGACGCCCCGATGACCGCGCTGTCCGGGGGTCAGGCCGCGCGGGCGAACCTCGCGTCGCTGCTGCTCGCGCGCTTCGACGTCTTCCTGCTCGACGAGCCCACCAACGACCTCGACCTCGCCGGGCTCGCGCGCCTCGAGCGCTGGGTCCGCGACCTGCGCGCCGGCACCGTCGTGATCAGCCACGACCGCGAGTTCCTCGCCCGGACGGTGACCTCGGTGCTCGAGCTCGACCTCGCCCAGCAGCAGGTCACGCACTACGGCGGCGGCTACGACAGCTACCTCGCCGAGCGCGAGACCGCCCGCCGGCACGCCCGCGAGGCCTACGAGGAGTACGCCGACAAGCGCTCCGAGCTCACGAGCCGGATGCAGACCCAGAAGCAGTGGGTGGACAAGGGCGTGCGCAACGCCCGCAAGAAGGCCACCGACAAGGACAAGCACATCAAGCACCACAACGCGCAGACCTCGGAGAAGCAGGCGTCGAAGATCGCGCAGACCGAGCGCCGGATCGAGCGCATGGAGGTCGTCGAGGAGCCCCGCAAGGAGTGGGAGCTGCGGATGTCGATCGCCGCCGCGCCCCGCTCGGGCACGGTCGTCGCCACCCTCGACGGAGCCGTCGTCCGCAGGGGCGACTTCACCCTCGGCCCCGTCACCCTGCAGCTCGACTACGCCGACCGCGTCGCGATCACCGGGGCCAACGGCTCGGGCAAGACCACGCTGCTCGCGCTGCTGCTCGGCCGCCTCGCCCCCGACGAGGGACGCGCGGCGCTGGGGTCGGGCGTCGTCGTCGGCGAGGTCGACCAGGCGCGCAGCCTGCTGGGGAGCAGCTCCCCGCTGCTCGACGTCCTGTCCCGCGAGCCCGAGCTCGACCGCTGGCCGACCGCGGAGGTCCGGACCCTGCTCGCGAAGTTCGGCCTGGGCTCCGAGCACGTCCACCGCGGCGCGGACACCCTCTCCCCGGGCGAGCGCACCCGCGCCGCGCTGGCGCTCCTGCAGGCCCGCGGGGTCAACCTGCTCGTGCTCGACGAGCCGACCAACCACCTCGACCTCGCCGCCATCGAGCAGCTGGAGTCGGCGCTGGCGTCGTTCGAGGGGACGCTGCTGCTGGTGTCGCACGACCGGCGGCTGCTCGCGGGCGTGGCCACCACGCGGAGCTGGCACGTCGACGCGGGCCGGGTCACCGAGGTGGACGCGCCGGCCCGACGCGGCTGAGGTCTCCCGTCACCCGCGGCTCACCCCGCGCGCGAGAGGGTCGGGCCCATGGCCCGATCGACGCTCGCCGCCGCCCTGCTGCTCGCCGGCCTCGCGCTGGGCGCGACCGCGTGCGACACCTCCCCCGCCGCCCCGCCGCCCCCACCGGTCTCCGTGCCCCCGGTACCGGGAGCGCCGGCCGAGCAGGACGACGAGGGGGAGGGGGCACCGCCGCCCGACGGGCAGGGGGGCGAGGACGAGGGACAGGACGGCGGCGAGGACGACGGCTGAGCGCCCGGCTGAGCGCCCGGCTGCGCGTCGGCCGTGGCGTCGGCCGTGGCGTCGGCCGTGGCGTCGGCCGTGGCGTCGGCCGTGGCGTCGGCCGTGGCGTCGGCCGTGGCGCGGCCGTGGCGCGGCCGTGGCGCGGCCGTGGCGCGGCCGTGGCGGTTACTGGCTCGTATCGCCCGCGCAGCGAGCGATACCAGCCAGTAACGGGGGTCACCCCGACGCGAGGCGGGCCCGGGCGAGGTCGACGAGGGCGTCGTCGTCGAGGGCGGCGCCCCGACGCTCCGCCGCGGCCACGGCGGTCCCGCCGGCGCGCCCGACGAGCAGCTCCCGGATCTCGGCGAGCCGGCGGGCGTCGGCGCCGTAGGCCGTGGCCCCGCTGCGACGGGCCGCGAGTCCCCCGAGCAGCTCCGCGGCGGCCTCGTCCTCACCGCGGCGCGCCAGGAGGTCGACGACGTGGCGCAGCCCGACCCACTGGTGGGTGCGGTTGCCGGTGCCGCGCCAGTGCTCGAGGGTCTCGGCGGCCGAGGACGCCGCCGCGTCCGGGTCACCGAGCCGCGCGCGCAGCGAGGTCACCGTCACCAGGGCGACGCCCAGCGAGTACTGCTCGCCGGTCGCCCGCGCCGCCTGCAGGGCCTCCTCGACGAGCGCCAGCGCACGCGGCGGGTCGGTGCCGACGCGCACCTCGCCGGCCGTGTAGAGCGTCCACGGCGCGAGCAGCGGGTCGCCCAGCCCGCGGCGCCAGGCGTCGAGGGCGTCGGCGCGGGCGATCGCCCCATCGGCGGCGCCCGCGTAGGCGTCGGCGAGCACCCCGGTGCACCCGGCCAGGCCGAGCACGCGGTCGTCGTCGACGGCCTCCGCGAGCCGCCGCGCGTCGGCGGCGGCCGAGGCGGCCTCCTCGACCTGCCCGGCGAACAGCGCACACTCGGCGCGCAGGAACGCCAGGTGCCGGCCCCGCGGGTCGTCGGGACCGTCGACCAGGGCCCACCCGGCGTCGACGTGCGCCCCGGCGCGGGCGAGGTCGCCGGCGAAGCGGGCACCCGCCGCGGCGAGGGCGTGGACGGTCGGCGCGGACGGGCCGAGGTCCGCGGCGCCGGCGAGGAGCCGGTCGGCCCACGCGAACAGCTCCGGGGTCATGCGCGCCTCGGCGTGGTCCACCAGCAGCGCGACGAGCGCCGCGGCGAGCGCCGGGTCGTGCTCGGTGGCCCAGCCGACGGCGGCGCGCAGCTCGTCCCACTCGGCGTCGATCGCCGCGAGCCGCTCCGCCGACGCCGGCCCGGCCAGCGACCCGATCCTCCGGAGGAGGGCGAGCGCCTGCTCCGCGTGCCGTCGGCGCAGCGCGGCGGTCTCCCCGCGCTCGTCGAGCCGCTCGCGGGCGTAGGCGCGCACGGTCTCGAGCAGGGCGTAGCGCGACGGCCCCGCCCGCGTGTGGTCGACCGTGGCGGTGAGCAGGGACTTGTCGACGAGGCCGGCGAGGACCGCGTCGGTGTCGGGCTCGCCGGCGCCCGCGACCGCCCGCGCCGCGGCGAGGGTGAAGTCGCCGGCGAACACGCTGAGGCGGTCGAGCAGGGCGCGCTCGGCCGGCTCGAGCAGCCGGTAGGACCAGTCGACCACCGCGTGCAGGGTGCGGTGGCGGGGCTCGCTCGAGCGCCGCGGGCTGCGCAGGGAGCGCAGCTGGGCCGGCAGGTCGGCGACGAGCTCGGCGGCGGACAGCACCCGCATCCGGGCGGCGGCCACCTCGAGGGCGAGCGGGAGGCGGTCGAGGCGCCGGCACGCCTCCGCGACCGCAGCGCGGTTGTCGTCGGTGAGCGCGAAGTCCGGGCACGCGGCGGCGGCGCGGTCCGCGAACAGCGCGACGGCGGCCGACTCCGCGAGCGGGGGCACCGGGCGGACCCGCTCCCCGTCGACCCCGAGCGGCTCGCGGCTCGTGGCCAGCACGGTCACCGTCGGGCAGGCGGCGACGACGGCCTCGAGCAGGGCCGCGGCCGCGTCGACGACGTGCTCGCAGTTGTCGAGCACGAGCAGCAGCCGCCGGCCGCGCAGCACGTCCACGGCCCGGCCGATCCGGTCGCGGGTGGAGGCGGACGCGCCGGGCGCCCCGACCGCGGCGACCACGGCGGCGGGCACCTCGGCGCCGTCGGACACCGCGGCCAGCTCGACGACGACCACGCCGTCGGGGTACGACGCGGCGAGCGTCCCGGCCACGTGGCGCGCCAGCGTCGTCTTCCCGACGCCGCCGGGCCCGACCAGCGTGAGGGGCCCGGGACCGGCGCGGAGGCCGGCCGTGACCTCGGCGAGCGCGGTCTCCCGGCCCACCAGGCGCGGCCCCGCCGCAACGAACGCGCCGTTCGCTGCGCTAGAAGCAGCGAACGGCGCGTTCGTTCCGTCAGACCCCGCCGGCGCCGACGCCACCTCGCCGGCGAGGACGGCGGCCTCGAGGCGGCGGAGCTCGGGTCCGGGGTCGAGGCCCAGCTCGTCGGCCAGGAACCGCCGGTAGGACGCGACGGCGGCGAGGGCGTCGGCCGCGCGGCCGCTGCGCGCCAGGGCGTCGACGAGCAGCTCGCGGCGTCGCTCCCGGAACGGCGCCGCGTCCACCAGCGGCTCGAGCCGCGCGACCGCGGCGCCGGGGCGGCCGAGGTCCAGGTCGGCCTGCGCCCGTGCCTCCTCCGCGGCCGCGCGCATCTCCTCCAGCCGCGCCGCCTCGGGGCGCACGGGGTCGTCGTCGGCGAACTCCGCGAACGCCGGGCCCCGCCACAGGGCCAGCGCCTCGTCGAGCAGGCCCGCCCGCCCGGCCGGGTCGGGCGCCGCCGCGGCCTGCTCGACGAGCCCGGCGAACCGCGTGGCGTCGAGGGCGTCGGCGGGCAGGTCGAGCAGGTAGCCCGGGGGGCGCGTGAGCAGCGCACCGTCGCCGAGCGCCCCGCGGGCACGCGCGACGAGGCTGTGCAGCGCGGCGTCGGCGTGCGCGGGCGGGTCGTCGGGCCACACGGCGTCGGCGAGCCGGTCGGTGGGCACCACCGCGCCCGCCCGGACCGCGAGCACGGCGAGCAGGCGGCGGACCTTCGGCGAGCGCACCGGCCCGCCCTCCACCGCGATCGTGCCCAGCACCCGTAGCCGCATGGCCGCTCTCCACCGGTCGCGCGGGCGAGCGTAGCGGCCCTTGACGCCCGGGCCGACCGGTGCTTGCATCGTTGCACCCATTGCATCACTGCAAGGATCGGCGATGGACGAGCGGGACCGCCTGGCGGCGAGCTTCGGCGACATGCGGCGCGCGATGATCCCCGCGTTCCTGCTCGACCTGCTGCGGGCGATCGACGGCGGCGACGAGCTCTCGATGACCCAGCTCGCCACCCTCTACGTCCTCGACGCCGGCGAGCCGGTGCCCCTCGGGGCGCTCGCGGAGCGGATCGGGCGCTCGGTGTCGGCCACCAGCCGTCTCGTCGACGCGCTCGTGCGCCGCGACCTCGTCGGGCGCCAGGAGCACCCCACCGATCGCCGGGTCCGCCAGGTGGCGATCGGGAAGGCCGGCGAGGCCCTGCTCCGCCGCCTCGAGCGCACCCGGGCCGACGCCCAGCTCGAGATCATGGACCGCCTCGAGCCCGCGGACCGGGCCCTGGTGGCACGCGCGATGGCCCTGCTCGGCGACTCCGCCCGGCAGGCGAGGAGGGATCCCCCGTGACCGACGACGTGCTCGTGCTGCCCCTCGACGCGATCGACCCCGCCGACCCCGCCGCGCTCGGCCGTGTCGGGGGCAAGGCGGCGAACCTGGGGGCCCTCGTCCGCGCCGGGTTCGCCGTCCCGGCCGGCGTCTGCCTCACCACGACGGCCTACCGGCGCACGGTGGCGCTCGGTCCCCTGCTCGACGGGCCCGAGCTCGTCGCCGCGGACGCCCGCGCCGCCGTCCTGGCGTCCCCGGTCCCCGACGAGGTCGCCGACGCCGTACGCGCGGCGTGCCCCGACGGGCCGGTCGCGGTCCGCTCGTCGGCCACCGCCGAGGACCTGCCCGACGCCAGCTTCGCCGGCCAGCAGGACACGTTCCTCAACGTCGTCGGTCCCGACGCCGTGCTCGACGCGGTCCGCCGCTGCTGGGCCTCGCTGTGGACCGACCGGGCCGTCGCCTACCGCGAGGCCCACGGCATCGACCACGCGACCGTGGCGCTCGCCGTGGTGATCCAGCGGATGGTCGACGCGCGCTGGGCGGGCGTGCTGTTCACGGCGAACCCGGTGACCGGCCGCCGCAGCGAGGCCGTGATCGACGCCGCGCCGGGGCTCGGCGAGGCGGTGGTGTCGGGCTCGGTCGACCCGGAGCACGTCGTCGTCGACCCCGGGGGCGCGGTCACGCGGCGCGCGGGCGCCGGCGGCACGCTCGTCCTCGCTCGGGCGGGCGGGGGCACCGAGACCGCGGCGCACGCGGGCGGGGTCACGTCCCTGCCCGCCGACGCGGTGCGCGCGCTCGCCGCGCTCGGTCACCGCGTCGAGGCCCTCTTAGGGGCGCCCCAGGACATCGAGTGGGCCCTGGACGCCGACGGGACGCCCTGGCTGACCCAGTCGCGGCCCATCACCACGCTCTACCCGCTCGTGCCGGGACGGCCGGGCCTGCGGCTGTTCCTGTCGGCGAACGTCGCGCAGGGCGTGTTCCGGCCGCTGACCCCCGCCGGGCTCTCCGCCGCCCGGCACGCCGGCACCGGCGTGGCCCGCCTGCTCGGTGTGCCGGTCGACGACCCCGAGCAGGGCCCGCCGATGCTCGCGCAGGCCGGCGAGCGGCTGTTCGTCGACCTCACCGACGTGCTGCGCAGCCGGATCGGGCGGCGCGGGGCGGCGGGCGTCCTCGGGGTCATGGAGGCCCGGTCGGCGGCGGTGATCGCCACCCAGCTCGACCGCCCGGAGCTCTCGGTCACCCGGCGCTCGCCCCTGCCCGCGCTGCGCCGGGTCGCGCGCATTGCCGTCCGGTACCGCATCCCGCCCGCGGTGGTGGCGGCCTGGATCCGTCCCGCCCGGGCCCGGCAACGGGCGTTCGCGCTGGTCCGCACGGCCGGCGAGGCCCTGCCCGGGCGGGCGCGCGCCGGCCGGGTGGAACGCGTCGAGCGGGCGCGCTGGATGCTCGCCGAGCGTTTCGTCCAGGTGCCCCCGCGCACCGCCGCTGCCCCGGTGGCCGGGTTCCTCGCCCTCGGCCTGGCCGCCCGCCTGCTCCGCGGCCACGCCCGTCCCGGCGAGCTGGGCACCGTCCTGCGCGGCGTCCCGCACAACGTGACCACCGAGATGGACCTCGCCCTCTGGGACCTCGCCGTCCGCCTCCGCGACGACCCCGACAGCGTCGCCGCCCTCACCGGCACCGGTCCCGCGCAGCTCGCCGGGCGCCGCGACACCTGGCCGCCCGTCCTCTCGGCGGGGATGGCCGACTTCCTCGCCGCCCACGGCCGCCGCGCCGTCGCCGAGATCGACCTCGGCCTGCCGCGCTGGTCCGACGACCCCACCCACCTGCTCGGCGTCCTGGCCAACTACGTCCGCCTCACCGACCCGGACCGCGCACCGGACGCGGTGTTCGCCCGCAGCGCCGCGGAGGCGGACGCGGTGATCGAGCGGCTCGCCGGCCGGGTGGGCGGGTGGCGCGCCCGGGTGGTCACCGTCGCCCTGCGCCGCGCCCGCGACCTCGTCGGGCTGCGCGAGCTGCCGAAGTACTGGCTGGTCACGGTGCTGGCGGCGGCCCGCGCCGAGCTGGCGGTGGTCGGCGCCGACCTCGCCGCCCGGGGCCGCCTGGAGCACCCCGACGACGTCTTCTTCCTGAGCCTCACCGAGGCCCGCCAGGACTTCGACCGCCGCGACCTCGTCCGCACCCGCCGCGCGGCGTACGACCGCGAGCTGCGCCGACGCCACGTGCCGCGGCTCGTGTACTCCGACGGCACCGAGCCCGAGGCGCTCGCCCCGGAGACCGCCCCGGCCGACGGCGCCCTGACCGGCGTCCCGGCCTCGGCGGGCACGGTGACCGGCCCGGTGCGGGTGATCACCGACCCGCTGGGTGCCCACCTCGACCCCGGCGACGTGCTCGTGTGCCCGTCGACCGACCCCGGGTGGACGCCGCTGTTCCTCACCGCCGGCGGCCTGGTGATGGAGATGGGCGGCTCGAACTCCCACGGCGCGGTCGTCGCCCGCGAGTACGGCCTGCCCGCCGTCGTGGGGGTCCGCGACGCGGTGGCCCGGCTGTCCGCCGTCACCACGGTGCGCGTGGACGGGACCGGCGGGCGGGTCGAGCCGGTCGGTTAGCCGGTGTGCAGCCGGTAGAAGCGGAAGATGTCGTTCTCCAGCTCGTCGAGCACCTCGACACCGGTGAAGCCCGCGGCGCGGGCGTACTCCTCGAGCGTCGAGCGCCGCATCACCGTCCCGGTGCCCACCGAGCCGGGCGTGGAGAGGCCGTCGGGCAGGCAGCACATCAGCGAGAAGCCGTAGAACAGCCGCTCGACCTCGTCGCCGTCGGGCGCGAAGGCGTCGGCCACCTTCTCGTCCATGATCAGCACAGTGCCGTCCGCGGTGACCGCGCGGCGCATGGCGGCGAGCACCGACACCGGGTCGGGCATGTCGTGCACGCACTCGAACGCGCAGACGAGGTCGTAGGCGCCGGCGTCGGCGCGCGCCACGTCGGCGTGGTGGACGCGGACCCGGTCGGCCACGCCCTCGTCCTCGGCGTGCCGCCGCGCGGCCTCGACCGAGGCGGCGTCGACGTCGAAGCCGTCCACGGTCGCCGTCGGGTAGGCCCGCGCGATGCCGATGCCCGACCAGCCCTCGCCGCAGCCGACGTCGGCGACGCGGCCGCCGGCGCGCAGGGCGGCGTCGACGTCGCCGAGCAGCGGCAGGTAGTCGCGGCTCAGGGCGTCGCGCAGCAGCGGGCGGTTCTGCGCCGCCTGGCCCTCGCGGGCGTCGTCGCCGAGCGCCTCCCAGCTGACGCCACCGCCGGTGCGGAAGGCCTCGAGCAGGTCGTCGATCCGCCGCAGCGACGCGACCAGGATGCGGGCGAACGGGGTGAGCACGGCCTCGCTGTCGAGGTCGGCGAGCACCGGCACGTGCGCGGCGGGCATCGCGAAGCGGCGCTCGTCCGGCGCGGCGGTCGGGTCGTCGACCGTGAGCAGGCCGCTCACCGCCTGGTACTCGAGCCACTCGCGGGCGTAGCGGGCGGCGGTGCCGGTGCGGGTCGCGAGCTCGCCCGCCGTGGCCGGCCCGTCCTGCGCGAGCGAGCGGTACCAGCCGAGGCGGTCGCCGAGGTAGAGCGCGGTCGTGTGCTCCATGCCGAGGATCCAGCCGAACACGGTCTCGGCGCAGGCGTCGGTGGTGTGGGTGGTGGTGGTCTCGTCCGTGGTCGTCATGATGGCGACGGTGGCGCACGGACCTGTCACGTGACTGTCCCCGCGCTGTCCGTACGCCGATACTCGGGGACGTGAGCACGACGAACCCAGTCCGGGGCCGGCTGAACGCCGCCTTCTTCCGGCTCGTCGACCGCTACGTCCACCACGTGCTCGGCGACCGCAAGGCCGCCTTGTTCGCCGACCTCCCCGGGACGGTCGTGGAGCTGGGCGCCGGGACGGGCGCGAACATGCGCTACTACCCGCCGGGGACGCACCTGATCGCCGTCGAGCCCAACCCGCCGATGCACGGCCCGCTGCGGGAGGCCGCGGCCCGCCACGGCGTGGACCTGGAGATCCGCGCGGTGGGGGCCGAGGACACGGGCCTGGCGGACGGCAGCGTCGACGCGGTGGTGAGCACGCTGGTGCTGTGCACGGTGGACGATCCCGCCGCGGTCGTCGCCGAGGTGCGCCGGATCCTGCGTCCCGGCGGCCGCTTCCTCGTGCTCGAGCACGTCGCCGCTCCGGACGGCAGCCCGCTCGCCCGGCTGCAGCGCGGCCTGCGGTCCGGCTGGCGGTGGGCGTTCGAGGGCTGCGACCTGCGCCGCCACACCGATGACCTGCTGGCGGAGGCCGGGTTCGCCGAGGTGGCCCTGGAGCGCTACCGCGCCGGCTCGGTCTTCCTGCCGGTGGACGAGCAGGTGGTCGGGACGCTGCGCCGCTGACCCGTTCCGCACCTCCACAGCGCCACGCACCCGCCGACGCCGAACGCCGCGGCCACCGCGGCCCCGGCCGCGGGGCTCGCCGACGCCTCCGCCACGAACCCCGCCGTCCCCGGGCCCACGAGCCCGCCGGCGGCGGCCGCGAGGTGCAGCACGCCGAGACGACGGCCGAAGCCGACGACACCGAACAGCTCGGCCGCCGTGGCCCCGGTGAGCCCGACGAAGGTCCCGTGCGCCCCGCCGAACACCAGCGCGAAGCCGGCGAGGGCCACCACCCCGTGCGCCGGGGCCCACAGCCCGAGGCTCAGGGTCATCGCCACGGCCCCGGCCCGGTACACGGCGAAGGCGCCCCAGCGGGCCACGGCCGGTACCACCGCCAGCCGGGCGGCCAGGCTCGCCGCACCCGCGGCCGCGACCAGGGCGGCGCCGGTGGCGAGGTCGAGGCCCCGCAGCGCGGCGAACGGGGCGAGGTGCACGAACGGCACGAACATCGCGGCGGAGAGCCCGACCGCACCCAGGCCGAGACGCCGGAAACCGCGGTCGGCGAGGACGGCCCGCAGGCCCGGCTCCGGCGCGGCGGGGGTCCCGCTCCTCGACGACCCGCCGGCGGGCGCCGCGGGCACGCACGCCCCGAGCACGACGGCGGCCACCGCGGCGAGCACGACGGCGGCGCCCCGGAGCCCGAGCGGCGCGACCAGGGCCACCGTCGCCGGCGGAGCGATCACGGTGGCGAGCCCCGCGCCCGCCGTCGCCACGACCAGCGCGGGTCCGCGCCCACGATGGAAGGCCGCCCCGACGGCGGCCTGGAGCGGGACGAACAGGCAGCCCGCCCCGCCGCCGACGCCGAGGGTGAAGCCGGCGGCCGCCACCGGGAAGCCGGGCGCGGCGGCGAGGACGAGCAGGCCGCCGGGCACCAGGACCGCGGCGAGCGCGACCAGCGGGCGGGCGCCGTGGCGCTCGGCGAGCGGTCCGGTGACCACCCCGAGGGCCAGCATCGTGGCGAGCGTCGCCGCGAACATGACCGACGCCGTCCCCGGACCCACCCCGAACGTGGTGGCCACCGGCCCGAGGAGGGGACCGGTGCCGGTCGCGAGCCCGAGGGCGACCGCGGTGGCGGCCACGGTCGCCGCCAGCAGCCGTCCGGGCGACGCGGGGGCGGTGGTCACGATCCCTCGAAGAGGGTGGCCGCGGGCCGGAAGTACTCGCCGGCCAGCGAATCCCGATAGCGCTCGCTGCCCGTCGCGGCCTCGAGCGCGGCGGTCTGGGTGGCCTGGGCGCGCAGGGCGGCGAGCTTGCGGTCCAGGACCTCCCCGTCGAGCTCGAGGTCCACGGCCAGCTCGGCGTCCGGGCACGGCACGAACGCGTCGCCGGCGTCGTCCATCGGCTCGACGAACTCGCCGAAGCGCCGCACCCAGGTCTCGGTGACGGCGGCGTGCAGCAGCCGGGGCGTCGTCGGTACCCGCTCCAGCGCCCGGTCGGTCCAGGCCGAGACGGCGCGGTGGTCGCGGTGCCCGGTGATCCCGTCGGGCCCGAAGGTCAGGACGGTGTCGGGGTCGACCTCCGCGATGATCGCCGCCAGCTCGTCGACGACGTCGTCGCCGGGGTCGGCGACGAGCGCGCCGTCGAGGTGGCAGCGCCCGCTCGCGTCACCGAGGAAGCGGTGCTCGATCGCCGGGTGCAGCGCGGCGAGGCAGTCGACGATCTCGCGGCTGCGGGCCCGGACGAGCCGCGCCGGCGGCCACCGGTCCGGGTCGTCGGTGCCGTGCTCGCCGCGGGTGGCGGTCACGACCACGACGCGCTGGCCGGCCGCCGCCGCGGCGGCGATCAGGCCGGCCGAGAGGTAGGCCTCGTCGTCGGGGTGCGCCCAGACCCCCAGCACGGTGCCCAGGGCGGTGACGGCGTCGGTGGTGCGGACGGTGGTGCGGAGGGTGGTGGTCGGGGCGCTCATCGCGGTCTCCGGTCGGCGTCGGGGCGGGACGCCGTCGAGACTGCGAGCTCGCCCTGTCAGCCGGCGTGCACGGCGCTGTCACGCCCCGCGAGGTGGCGCGCGATCGCCGCCCGGGCCAGCGCGAGGGCCTGCTCGCGGTCCGGCGCGCGCTCCGGCCGGACCGCGCCGGGACGCGCGGGCCCGTCCGGGGCGTCGGGCGCGCGGTCGGCGGCGGCGTCGAGCAGGTCGGCGGTGTCGGCGTCGTCGAGGGTGCGCAGCAGCTCGGCGAGGTTGCGCAGGGTGACCCAGAGGTGGCCCCAGTTGCCACCCGCGGCCCAGTGCTCGACGACGTCGCGGTAGCCCGCGAGCGCGGCCCCGAGGCGCCCGGTGCGCGACCGCAGCGACGCCAGCCCGACCGCGGCGATGGCCTCGAGGAAGGTCGAACCCACGAGGCGCGCGCAGGCGATGGCCGTCTCGTAGCCCGCCTCCGCGGCGTCGGTGTGGCCCTCGACGCTGTCGATCTCGGCGACGACGTACGCGGCGAGGCCCTGCAGGCTGGGGACGTCCCGGGCCGGGATGAGGGCCGCGAGGTCGCGGGCGCGCGCCGGGTCCCCGGCGTACAGCGCGGCGAGCGCACCCACGGTGGGCTCGGAGCCCGGCGGGCTCGCGGCGGCCAGCGCGCCCAGGTCGTGGGTCACGGCGTCGTCCCACGCGCCCAGGGTGAGCTCGGCCTGCGCGAGCCCCGACAGGCACAGCTGGCGCCCCTGGTGGACCCCCGGAGCGGGCGGCACCCGCTCGAGGCCGGCGCGGGCGAGCCGCTCCGCGCGGGGGGCGTCGCCGCTGATGTAGGCGTCCTGGGCCGCCGCCCCGTAGACCTCGCCCTCCCGGGAATGACCGGCCAGGGCCGGGTCGGTCACCAGCTCCGCCGCCCACCGGCGGATCTCCACCAGGTCCCGCCAGTACGCCGGCGTGACCAGGGCGGTGGCCACCGCGACGGCGGCGTCGAGGTCGCCGCGCTCCCGCGCCCGTCGCCACGCGGCGCGGAGGTTCCCCTGCTCGCGGCGCAGGACCGCGTCGGCGGCGGCCTCGTCGGCGCTGTACGCCGTCCGCTGCACCCACGCGGCCAGGTCCACCGCCCACCGCACGAGGCGGTCGTCGGCGGCGTCGTCCTCGCCGGCGGCCACCAACCGGTCCCGGCCGAAGGCGCGCAGCGTCTCCAGCATCCGGTAGCGGGTGCGGCCGGGAGAGCCGTCGGCGCGCCGCGGCGGGTCGTCCACCGCGTCCACCATCGACGCGTCGACCAGCCGGGCCAGCACGCTCCCGGCGTCGTCGCCCAGACCGAGCTCCGCGACCACCCGCTCCACCGCGGTGAGGTCGACCCCGTCGGCGAACACCGCGAGGTGCCGGAACAGGCGTTGCTCGTCGTCGCCGAGCAGGTCGTAGGACCAGGCGACGGTCGAGCGCAGGGTGCGGTGGCGCTCGTGCAGACCCCGGCTGCCGAGCAGGTCCAGCGAGCGGTCGAGCCGGGCGGCGAGGGCGGCCGGGGCGAACGTCGAGAGCCGGCCCGCGGCCAGCTCGATGGCGAGCGGGAGACCCTCGAGGCGCCGGACGATGTCGGCGACGTGGGGCAGCTCGTCGGGGTGCAGGTCGCGCCGCACGCGGGCGGCGCGGTCGAGGAACACGGCCACCGACGGCACGGCGGCGAGCGGGACGTCCCCCGGCGCGGGGCCCGGGGGTGGGACGGGCAGCGGGGCGAGACGGACGACGACCTCCGCCGCCAGCCCGAGCGCCTCGCGGGTCGTCGTCAGCACGGTCAGGTCGGGGCAGTGCTCCAGGAGCGTGGCGACGAGGTCGCGGGCCGCGTCGATCAGGTGCTCGCAGTTGTCGACGACCAGCAGCCGCGGCCCGCCGGCGAGCACGTCGAGGCAGGCCGCGAGGACGTCGCCGGTCACCGACCCCAGGCGCAGGGCGGCGGCGAGGGCGTGCGGGACCGCGCCGGGATCGGTGACGGGGGCGAGCAGCAGCACCGCGGACCCGGGTTCGCGGCGGGCGACCTCGCGGGCGATGCGGGTCTTGCCCACCCCGCCCGTCCCCACCACGCTCACCAGCCGCTCGGTGGCGAGCAGCCGGCCGACCACGGCGAGCTCGTCGTCGCGTCCGTGCAGGTCGAGGGGCTTCGGGGAGGGCTCCGGGGCGGGGGCCGGGGCGGGCTCCGGGGCGGGGGCCGTGGGCTGAGGCGCGACGGCGGGGGCGACGGGTCCGGCCGCGCCGGCCGCGACGTCGCGCTCGAGCGCGGCCAGCGCCGGCGACGGGTCGAGTCCGGTCTCCTCGGCCAGCCGGGCCCGGAACTCCCGCGCCGTGCGCAGCGCCCGCGGCGCCTGCCCGGTGGCGGCGAGCGCCCGCACGAGCAGCAGGACCGCGGGCTCGCGCAGCGGGTCGTCCTCGACCGCGTCCGCCGCCGGGGCGAGCGCCTCGCCGGCGGCGCCCGCCGCGAGCAGGGCGCCGGCCAGCCGGTCGGTGACGTCGCGCCACAGCTCCCCGGCGGCGTCCGCGGCCGCTCGCACCGGGGGCACCGCGGTGAGGTCGGCGAGGACCGCCCCGCGCCACGACGCCCGCGCCTCGCGCAGCAGCGCGGCCGCCGCGGCGGGGTCGGTCGTGACGAGGTCGCGGGCGCGGTCGCGCAGGGTCCGCACCCGGCGCAGGTCGAGCCCGTCGTCGTCGAGGAGCAGCCGGTACCCACCCTCGTCGGTGGCGAGGCGGGGCGCGGCGGCGCGGAGGTCGGTGCGCAGCCGGGACACGTGGCTGTGCACCGTCGCCCGCGCGGACTCCGGCGGGTCGTCCGGCCACAGGGCGTCGACCACCTGCTCGAGGGTCACCGTGCGCCCCTCGGCCAGCGCCAGCAGGGCGAGCACCGCGCGGCGCTTGGGGCCGCGCACCTCGACGGGCCCGCCGTCGACGGTGAGCCGCAACGGCCCGAGCACGTCGACGCGGACGCTCGCGCCCTCCTGCGCACCGGCCACGTTCACCACTCCTCGTGGCGAGCATGCCGTGCTGACAGCGCCGTGCAAGGGGCCTGTCAGCCGTCCGGTCGAACCTTCTCGGCGCCGGACCCCGCCGGCCGACACGCACCGCAACCGGGAGGACCCCGCCATGCACGCCCTGCACATCACGTTCACCTCGTCCGCCTCCGCCGAGCAGCTGCGCGGCGCCGCGCTCGACTTCGCCGAGGTGGTGCGCACCGTGCCCGGCTTCGTCGCCAAGACCTGGCTGGTCGACGGCGCCCACCACGGCGGCTTCTACCTCTTCACCGACCGCGCGGCCGCCGAGGCCTACCGCGACGGCCCCCTCGTCGCGGGCCTGCGCGAGCACCCGGCGTTCAGCGACTTCGAGGTCCGCGGCTGGGACGTCGACGAGGAGCTCGGCGCCCTCACCGGCGCGATCACCCGCACCGCCGCCTGACCACCCGACCCCACCCCCGCCCAGGAGGACACGCCATGACCGCGACCACCACCACCCGCGACCACGCCCTCGTCACCACGCTGCGCACGACCGTCACCGGCGACGTCATCGACCGGGCCGACGCCCGCTACGACGAGGCCCGCCAGGTCTGGAACGGCCTGATCGACCGGTATCCGAGCGTCATCGCCCGGTGCACCTCCCGCGCCGACGTAATCGCCGCCCTGGCCGCCGCCCGGGAGTACCGGCCGCCCGTGAGCATCCGGGGCGGCGGGCACCAGATCGCCGGGAGCGCCGTCTGCGACGACGGCCTGGTGATCGACCTGTCGGCCATGACCGACGTGACCGTCGACCCCGACACCCGCACCGCGCGGGTCGGGCCCGGTGCCCGCTGGGCCGACGTCAACACCGCCACCCAGCGCCACGGGCTGGTCGTGCCCGGCGGCGAGGTGTCCGAGACCGGCGTCGCCGGGCTGACCCTCGGCGGCGGCATGGGCGTGCTGCAGCGGGCCTACGGGCTGAGCTGCGACGCGCTGCGCTCGATCGAGATCGTCACCGCCGACGGGACCGTGCGCACGGCGAGCCGCACCGAGCACCCGGACCTGTTCTGGGCCGCCCGCGGTGGCGGCCGGGGCCTCGGGGTCGTGACGGCCTTCGAGTTCGAGCTCCACGCGCTCGGCCCGCAGGTGGCGATGGCGCAGGTCATCTACCCCTACGACGAGGCGGCGAGCGTGCTGGCGGCGTGGCGTGACCTGGCGCCCCGCATGCCGGAGACGGTCTCGCCCGAGATCGCCCTCTGGAGCATCCCGCCGGACCCGGCGATCCCGGCCGAGATGCACGGCGTCCCGATGGTGATGGTCGCCGGCCTGCACGCCGGCCCGGTCGACGAGGGCCTCGAGGTGCTGGCACCCCTGACCCGGCTGGGCACGCCGATGATGGACGCGAGCGCCGTCGTCGACTACGCCACGAGCCAGACGGGACCCGACCCGCTCTTCCCGGCGGGCGCGCGGTACTTCTTCAAGTCGCACTTCCTGTCGGAGTTCGACGACGACGCGGTCGCCGCGGTCCTCGCCGCGGGCGACGCGCGGCCGACGCCGCAGTCGCTGGTCATCGTGCGCACGATGGGCGGGGCGATCGGGCGCGTGGGTCCGGGTGAGAGCGCCTTCGCCCACCGCGGCGCCCGGTTCAACGTCAGCATCGATGCGGGCTGGACCGACCCGGCGATGGACGACGCCGCGATCGGCTGGGCACGCGGGGCGTGGGACTCCCTCACGCCCTTCGCCACCGGCGGGGTGTACGTCAACTTCGCCGGCCTGGACGACGACTCCGACCGCCGCGCGGTGTTCGGCACCCACGCCGCCCGGCTCGACGCGATCCAGCGCACGTACGACCCGGACGGCCTGCTCGCGGGGGCGGCGGCCCGGCACTGAGGTGACGAACGAACGGCGCGTTCGCTGCGCGGGATGCAGCGAACGCGCCGCTCGTTCCTCGAGGGGTTCGGCCGGACGGCCCAGCCTGCGGTCGATCCCCCTCGAGCGCCCCTCTCAACCCCGGCGAGGCGGCGGGACGACGTTGCCGGTGGGGACGATGTTCTGGTTGGTCCGGAACAGGTTGTCCGGGTCGTACCGGCCCTTGATCTCGACGAGCCGGTCGTAGTTGCCGCGGTACGAGGCCCGGATGCGGTCCTCGCCCTCCTCCATCATGAAGTTGATGTACGCGCCGCCCGCGGAGTACGGGTGCAGCGCCTCCTGGTAGTCACGGGCCCACCGGGTGATCGCGTCGGCGTTGGCGGGATCGGGATCGACCCCGACGATGACCCCCGACCATCCGCCGTCGCGGTAGGAGAACGCCGTCGCGTCCTCGGGGACCTGCGCCGCGGCGCCGTCGATCGGGTAGAGGTGCATCGTCGACTGGCCGCTGGGCAGCACCTCGGCGAAGCGCCGGTGCACCTCGATCGACTCGTCGCTGATCTCCCGGAAGACGTCGCCCTTCCAGTACCACTGCAATCCGGGCGGGAAGAGGGGGTCGAACGCGGACTGCAGCGCGGCGTACGGCATCGGCTGCAGGCCCACGAGCAGCGGCGAGCCGAAGGTGCGTACCGGCTCGAGCACCTCGTCCGCCCGATCCCCGGGCCCGGTGTAGCACCAGACGATGCCGCACACGGTCCGGCCCCACAGCTCCTCGGGGAACGGTGGAGCCGGCGGGACGGCCATGACGCCGATCCACCCGCTGAGCTCCACCGGCAGCG
This sequence comes from Actinomycetospora sp., assembly GCA_029266415.1. Taxonomy (GTDB): domain Bacteria; phylum Actinomycetota; class Actinomycetes; order Mycobacteriales; family Pseudonocardiaceae; genus Actinomycetospora. The sequence continues at coordinate 23,558 of JAQSWW010000012.1, forward strand.
AGGGCAGCAGCTCCCGGTACCAGCGCATGACGTCGCCGAGGTCCTCGAGCGCGTAGAACACCGGTCCGCCGACGATCGTCCCGGCGTCGCCGACCGGGTGGCAGCGGAAGGTGAACGAGGTGACGACGCCGAAGTTGCCGCCGCCGCCGCGCAGGGCCCAGAACAGGTCGGGGTGGCCGTCCGCGGACGCGGTGACGAAGGAGCCGTCGGCGAGCACGACGTCGGCCGCGAGCAGGTTGTCGACGGTCATCCCGTAGCGGCGGGTCAGGTAACCGGTCCCCCCGCCGAGCGTCAGCCCGGCAACACCGGTGGTGCCGACGATGCCCGACGGCGTCGCCAGCCCGAACGCGGCGGTCGCGTGGTCGACGTCGCCCCAGGTGCAGCCGCCGTCGGCGACGACGATCCGCTGCTCGGGGTCGACGCGGGTGCCGCGCATCGAGGAGAGGTCGACGACCAGCGCGTCGTCGGTGACGCCGAGGCCCGCGGCGTGGTGCCCCCCGCCGCGCACGGCCAGCGTCAGGCCGTTCTCCCGGGCGAAGTCCACACCGGCGATGACGTCGGCGACGTCCCGGCACTGCGCGATCGCGGCCGGCCGCTTGTCGATCATGCCGTTGTAGACGGCCCGGACGGTGTCGTAGTCGGGGTCGGCGGGCAGGACGATCCGGCCCCGCAGGACGGCGGCGAGGTCGGTCCACGGGACGGTGGCGCGGGCGGCGGTCGTGGTCACGGCGGGTCTCCCCGGTGGTCGGGTGTTCGGGCGAGCCCCGACGGTCCACGACCGACGTTCGCGCAGCGTTCGCACCGGCCGCGGGCGTCACCCGCTCGGCGGCACCACGGTAGGACGCACCGTGGGCACCGTGGGCACCGCGGGCGGCGAGCCGGTCGTCCGCGCCCACCGGTCGGCCTGGCAGCGGCGCACCAGCGCGGTGCTGCCGTGCTCCCGGGCCAGACCCTCCGCCGTCCGGAGGCGGTCGAGGGCGGCCGGGGCGTCGTCGAGCGCCGCGCGTCGGCGCAGCACCTCGGGCAGCCACCACACGTCGCCCCGGGACCGGGCGTCGGCCACCGCCGCGTCGAGCACCGCCCGTGCCTCGTCCCGATGGCCCCGCCGCAGAGCGATGTCGGCGACGAGCGTGAGCCAGTAGGGCATCCGGAAGAAGGCGCGGGTGGCTCGCAGCCCGTCGATGCCGCGCCGGGCCGTCCGAGCGCCCTCCGCCCCGCCGGCGACCCAGCCCGACAGCAGCGGGGCCCACTCGCGGTAGTAGGCGAAGCCGTAGCGGTCGCACAGCTCGGTCAGCTCGGCGACCGACACCTCGACGGCCGGGCGGTCGTCGCACAGCTGGTGGGTGACCGCGTCGTAGGCCAGGGCGACCGCGACGCTGTAGGGGTGGCCGATGCTGCGTGCCAGCGCGACGGCGTCGGCGGCGGTCTCCCGGGCCCGGGCGTCGTCACCGAGCAGCCAGTGGGCGTGGGCGGACCACGCCGCGCCGTGCACGTCCGGCCGGGTGCCGACGCTCAACGACAGCGTGTCCCCCACCTCGGCGACCACGGCGAAGTGCCGCAACCCGTCGTCCAGCCGCCCGAGACCGAGTGCCGATCCACCCGCCGCGAAGTGGGCGGACACGGCGAGCGCGGGCGCGGCGTCGACCATCGCGAGTGCCCGCGCCGCGATCTCGGCCGCCTCGACGACGGCGCCGCCGACGAAGCGCGTGGTCCACAGCCCCACCAGCGCGGCCAGCTCTGCCTCGCGGGACCCGAGCCGGTGGGCGAGCGCCACCGACGCCTCCAGCGTCTCCCGCACGACCGGGGAGGCGTAGCCGTGACGGGCGTTGAGCGGCGCCGCCAGGGCCGTGCGGACCGCGAGCTCCTCCTCGTCGCGGCGCCGGCCCGCCGGCAGCGCGCGGACCAGTCCGAGCGCTTCCCGGAGCAGGCGGATCGCCTCGCCGTGGGCGAAGCGCGAGGCGGCGACGTCGGCGGCCCGCCGGTACGCGGCCACCGCCCGCTCCGGACGTCCACCCTGGGCGAGGTGACGTGCCAGTCGCGCCGACACGGCGTCGAGGTCGGCGGCGTGCAGCTCCTCGAGCGCCCGGGCCAGGCGGCGGTGCAGCAGCCACCGGGTGGGCGGGCTGGCCAGCGCGTCGGCGGCCTCGCGCAGCAGATCGTGCGAGAAGTCGTAGCCGTTCGGGGTGGCGCGGACGATCCGGCGGCGCCAGAGCTCGTCGAGGGCACGGACCACGGTGTCGGCGTCGAGCTCGCTCGCCTCGACGAGGAGGGCGAGGGGGTACTCCCGCCCGACGGCCGCGGCGAGGACGGCCACGTCCCGGGCGGTGGCGCTCACGCCCTCCAACCGGGCGCGCAGCATCCCGGCGAGGTCCTTCCGCGCCGCACCCGTGGTCCCGGCGACGTCGACGCTCGCGGCCTCCACGACGTGCAGGGGGAGACCGCCGGTCACGGCCTGCAGCGCCTCGGCGTCGTCGGGCCGTCGCCCGGAGACCGCCGTCGCGAGTCGCGCGGTGTCGGCGGTGTCGAGCGGGGCCAGGAGCAGCTCCGAGGCCGCGCCGGTGGCCCGCACCCGCGGGAGCCAACCGTCGACCACGCTCGGTCCGTCCCGGGCGGTGCACACGATCAGCAGCGAGGTGCCCCCGGCCCGGCCGAGGAGGTGGGCGAGGAAGGCGAGCGTCGCGTGGTCGCCCCACTGCACGTTCTCGAGCACCAGCAGCAGCGGGCGCCCGACCGCCAGGATCGCCTGCGCGAGCCCCTCGACGAAACGGTGGCGCCGCCAGGCGTCCGCCATCGCCCGGGAGCCGTCGGCGGGCGGCGGCTCCACCGACCTCTCGCCCGGGACCAGCCGCTCCACCTCGCGCCGCCACACCGGGTCGAGGCCCTCGACGGCCGCGTCCACGGCCGGCGCCCGGAGCCAGTCGGCGACCGGGGCGAGCGCGAGCCGGTCGGAGGTGCCGTAGCACCCCGACTCCGCGACCACGCCGCGCTCCTCGCGGACCGCGGTGGCCAGCTCGGCCACCAGCCGTGTCTTGCCGACGCCCGCTTCACCACGGACGAGGACCAGACCCGGACCGCCGCGGAGCGCGCGGCGCCAGGCCCGGCCGAGGGCGGCGAGCTCGGGCTCGCGGCCCACGAGCGCCGGGTCGGCGCCGGGTCGGGGGCGCGGTGCACCGGCCACGTCACCGGCGGACGGGGCGACGGCGGGGATCGTGTCGGTGCCCGCGCGCGGCGGGCTCGCGGCGGCGAGGAGCTCCCGTGTGGCCGTGTCCGGCGCCACCCCGAGCTCGCGGCCGAGCACGGACGCGCAGCGCGCGTAGGTGCGCGCCACTCCCGAGCGGTCACCCTGGACGAGCTGCAGCTCCATCAGATCCCGGTAGCCGGTCTCCTCCAGCGGCCGCAGCCGCACCCGGCTGCGCGCGGCGTCCACCGCGGCGACCAGCTCGCCGGTGCTCGCCAGGGCCCGGGCCAACTGCGCGTACAGGCGGGCGCAACGGCTCTCCCGGTCCTCGCGCACCTCGAGCGCCCAGGCGTCGTCGACGCCGGGCAGGAACGCGCCGCGGTAGTGCGCGAGCGCGTTCGCGGCGTGGTGCACCACCGCAGCGGCGTCGTCCCGGGCCGCGGCGTCGAGCGCGGCCCGGGCATCACGGTCGAAGACCCGGAGGTCGACCGTGACCTCCGGGGCGTCCTGCCAGGCGAGTCCGGCCGCGCCGGCGCGCAGCACCGGAGCCTCACCGACGGCGTGGCGCAGGTGGTGCAGTTCGCGGCGCAGGTTCGTGAGCGCCTGGGCGTCCGTGGAGTCCGGCCAGAACCGGGCGGCGAGGAGCGGCCGCGGCGTGACGACCCCGTCGTGCGCGACGAGGTAGGCCAGCAGCGCGATGCCCCGCGACGAGCGCGACCGCGGGCGTCCCTGCTCGTCGGCGATCATCCGCTGACCGAGCAGGGCGACGTACAGCATCGGGGGACCTCTCACCTCGGTCACCCAGGGTGGCGACGACGCCGACCTCGGGCCAGGATCCCCGGACCTTCCGGCGGCTTCGACATCGGATCGTGACGATCGGTGCGGCGTCGCTGGGCTGTCCGGAGGACGACTCACGGCCCTCACTCCATCGGCACCGCGGTGCCGCTGACGTCGACGCCGTCGGCGGGGTCGGCCGGCACGTCGACGATGAGCGTGCTCGGCCGGCCCATCTCCTCGCCCTGGTGCAGGGTCAGGCGCACCGGCGTGGTGATCGTCCCGAGGTCGGCCAGCCAGCCCCCGATCGCCGCGGCGGCCGCGCCGGTGGCGGGGTCCTCGTAGACCCCGCCGGGCGGGAACGGGTTGCGCACCGCGAGCTCGACGGCGCCGAGGCGGTGCACGAGCGCCACGGTCGTCCACCCGCGCGCGGCCATCAGCGCGTCGAGGGCGTCCATGTCGTAGTCCAGCGCGGCGAGGCGCTCACGGGTGGCGGCGGCGAGCACGAGGTGGCTCGCGCCGGCGAACGCCACGCGCGGCGGCAGGGTCGGGTCGAGCTCGTCGCGCCGCCAGCGCAGGGCGGCCAGCGCGGCCTCGACGTCGTCGTCGTGCACGGGCACGACGCGCGGCGGGACGCTCGTCAGCGTCGCGAGCAGCGCGCCGTCGCGCCACCGCGTCCGCACGGTGACCGGCCCCGAGCGCGTGTCCAGCACCAGCGTCCCCGGCCCGACCCGGTGCGCGAGCGCCACCGCCGTCGCGATCGTCGCGTGGCCGCAGAACGGCACCTCGGCGCGCGGGCTGTAGTAGCGCACCGTGCGGTGGCGGGCGCCGTCGTCGGCGAGGCCGGCGTCGCCGACGAGGAACGCGGTCTCGGAGAAGCCGACGTCGGCGGCGATGTCGAGCATCGCCGCCTCGTCGAGCCCCTCCGCGGACAGCACGACCCCGGCCGGGTTGCCCCCGGCCGGGGTCGTGGTGAAGGCGGCGTAGCGCAGGATCTCGGGGCCCACCCCGAAGGATCGTAGGGGCCTCAGGCCGCCGCGCGGGTCACCACGAGCGCGCCCGGGCCCACGTCGGCGGACTCGTCGAGGTCGACCGCGACCGTGTCGCCCTCGCGCACCTCGCCGGCGAGCAGGGCCTTGGCGAGCTGGTCGCCGATGGCCGACTGCACGAGCCGGCGCAGCGGGCGCGCCCCGTACAGCGGGTCGAAGCCCTGCAGCGCGAGCCACTCGCGGGCCGCGTCGCTGACGGCCAGCGTCAGCCGCCGGGCGGCCAGCCGGGCCCCGAGGCGGTCGAGCTGGATGTCGACGATCGAGGTCAGCTCCTCGGTCGACAGCGCGTGGAACACCACGACGTCGTCGAGCCGGTTGAGGAACTCCGGCTTGAACGAGCGCTTCACGGTCTCCATGACCCTCTCCCGGCGACCGGCGTCGTCGAGCGAGGTGTCCATCAGGGCCGCGGAACCGAGGTTCGAGGTCAGCACGAGGATCGTGTTGCGGAAGTCCACCGTGCGGCCCTGGCCGTCGGTCAGGCGCCCGTCGTCGAGCACCTGCAGCAGCACGTCGAACACGTCCGGGTGCGCCTTCTCGACCTCGTCGAGCAGCACCACCGAGTACGGCCGGCGCCGCACGGCCTCGGTGAGCTGGCCGCCCTGGTCGTAGCCGACGTACCCGGGGGGCGCGCCGACGAGGCGGGCCACGGAGTGCTTCTCGCCGTACTCGCTCATGTCGATGCGGATCATCGCCCGCTCGTCGTCGAACAGGAACGCGGCGAGCGCCTTGGCCAGCTCGGTCTTCCCGACGCCGGTGGGCCCGAGGAACAGGAACGAGCCGGTGGGCCGGTCCTCCTCGCTGACGCCCGCCCGCGCGCGGCGCACCGCGTCGGACACGGCGCGCACCGCCTCGGCCTGCCCGACCACGCGGCGGCCGAGCTCGTCCTCCATGCGCAGGAGCTTCGCGGTCTCGCCCTCGAGCAGGCGGCCGGCGGGGATGCCGGTCCAGGCCGAGACGACGTCGGCGACGTCGTCGGGGCCGACCTCCTCCTTGAGCATCACCGCGCCGTGGTCGGCCGTGGCCGCCTCGGCGGCGGCGAGCTCCTTCTCCAGCGCCGGGATGCGCCCGTAGCGCAGCTCGGCGGCCCGGCCGAGGTCGCCGTCGCGCTCGGCGCGCTCGGACTCCCCGCGCAGCGTCTCGAGCTGCTCCTTCAGCGCCCGCGACGAGTCGATGGACTCCTTCTCGCCCTGCCAGCGCGCGGTGAGGGCGTCGAGCTCCTCGCGGCGCTCGGCGAGCTCGGCGCGCAGCGCCTGCAGCCGCTCGCGGGAGGCCTCGTCGGACTCCTTGGCCAGCGCCATCTCCTCGATCTCGAGACGGCGCACGGCGCGCTCGACCTCGTCGATCTCCACCGGCCGCGAGTCGATCTCCATGCGCAGCCGCGAACTGGCCTCGTCGACGAGGTCGATGGCCTTGTCGGGCAGGAAGCGCGCGGTGATGTAGCGGTCCGACAGCGTGGCCGCGGCGACGAGGGCGGCGTCGGTGATCCGCACGCCGTGGTGCACCTCGTAGCGCTCCTTGAGCCCGCGCAGGATGCCGATCGTGTCCTCGACGGACGGCTCGCCCACGAGCACCTGCTGGAAGCGACGCTCGAGCGCGGGGTCGTGCTCGATGTGCTTGCGGTACTCGTCGAGCGTCGTCGCGCCGACCATGCGCAGCTCGCCCCGGGCGAGCATCGGCTTGATCATGTTGCCGGCGTCCATCGCCGACTCGCCGGTGGCGCCGGCGCCGACGATGGTGTGCAGCTCGTCGATGAACGTGATGACCTGCCCGGCGGAGTCGGTGATCTCCTGCAGGACGGCCTTGAGCCGCTCCTCGAACTCGCCGCGGTACTTCGCCCCGGCCACCATCGAGCCGAGGTCGAGGGCGACGACGCGCTTGTTGCGCAGCGACTCGGGCACGTCGCCGGCGACGATGCGCTGGGCGAGGCCCTCGACGATCGCGGTCTTGCCGACGCCGGGCTCGCCGATGAGCACCGGGTTGTTCTTGGTGCGCCGCGAGAGCACCTGCACGACGCGCCGGATCTCCTGGTCACGGCCGACCACCGGGTCGAGGGCGCCGGAGCGGGCGCGCTCGGTGAGGTCCTGGCCGTACTTCTCCAGGGCCTGGAACGTGCTCTCGGGGTCGGCGGACGTGACGCGCCCCGAGCCGCGGACCTTGGTGAACGCCTCCTGCAGCGCCTCGGGCGTCGCGCCGTGGCGGGTCAGCACGTCGGCGGTGCGCCCGCCGGCCGCGGCCAGCCCGACGAGCAGGTGCTCGGTCGAGACGTACTCGTCGCCCATGTCGGCGGCGAGCTGCTGGGCGTGCTGGAGCACGCGCGCCATCTCGCGGTCGAACTGCGGCGCCGAGACGCTCGAGCCGCTGGCGCTCGGCAGGCCGGCGAGGACCTTGCCCACGTCGGCGCGCACGGCCGACGGGTCCGCCCCGACCGCGCGCAGCAGCGGCTCGGTCAGCCCGTCGGCCTGGTCGAGCAGCGCGGCCGCGAGGTGCGCCGGCGAGACCTGGGGATGGCCGTCGACGGTGGCCGCGCGGACCGCGGCGGACACCGCCTGCTGGGTGCGGGTGGTGGGCGTGAAGTCCATCGATCCTCCTGGGGCGCCGGGCGGGCGGCCCACCAGCCGCCCGCCAACTTGAGTCTATCTGGCTCAACCTTGTGGATGTGCGGTTTCTTCCCCGCGTCGTACGGATGACGACCGGTCACCCACAGCAACGACGACGAGCGGTTCCGCTGACGGGCGTCGTCGCTGCTCACGGGGCCCGTCCGCGCCGTGCGGCGCACGAGGGAGGCCCGGCGACGAACCCCGATGGGGACCCTGCGTGACGGCCACGAACGGGCTGTCATAGTGACCGCGTCACGCGGGTCCGGGCGACCCGCGGCGGGGGGTCGGGAGGAGCGCCGAGGATGTCCGCGGAGCCGCTGTCCGGAGCCGGTCCGTCCGCGCCCTCCGTCCGACCGACGCGACGACCCTCCCCGCGCCGCCTCGCCCCCGTGCGCGCCGTTGCCGCGCCGCCCACCACGCCCTTCGTGCGCCCCGGGCGCCACGCGGCGCCGGAGGGTGGCGCAGCGAAGGACGCCCTGGCTGCGTCCCCCGCGGCGAAGGACGCCCTCGCTTCCGAGGCCGACGCCGCCCGCCGGGTCCGCGAGACCTGGGAGGCCGTCGAGCCGCAGGTCGACGAGCTCGCCGGCTGGTTCGCCGCGCTGCTGTTCAGCCTCGCGCCCTCGACGCGGGCGCTGTTCCCCGCGCAGGTCACCGGGCCCGCCCGCCGGCTGCTGCGCTCGCTGGTGATCCCGATGAGCACGGTCGACCGCCCTGCGGAGCTCCGGGCCATGATCGCGCCCCTGGTGCGCGAGCACCGCGCCCTGGGGCTGGACGCCGAGCAGTACGAGCCGCTCGGGGTGGCGCTGATCGGGGCGATGCGCCGGTACGGCGCCCGCGTCGACGGGGCGTGGGACGACGCCACCGAGCACGCCTGGGTGCGCGCGTTCTCGCTGGCCGTGGGCCCGCTGGAGCAGGCGGTGCGCACGGCCGACGCGACGCCCGCCGTCGCCGAGGGCACCGTGGTCGGGCACCGGCGGCTGAGCTGGGACCTCGCCGTCGTGCACGTCCGCCCCGACGTCCCCGTGCCGCACCGCGCGGGCCAGTACCTCACCGTCGAGGTGCCCCAGCGCCCCCGCATGTGGCGGCCCCTGAGCCCGGCGACCGTCCCGCGGCCCGACGGCCTGCTCGAGTTCCACGTCCGCGCCGTCGAGCGCGGCTGGGTGAGCCGGGCGATCGTGGCCCACACGGCCACCGGCGACCGCTGGCGCCTCGGCCCCGCCACGGGCCGGCTGGGACTCGACCCGCGCAGCGAGCGCGAGGTGCTCGCGGTCGCCGGCGGCACCGGCGGCGCGCCCGTGCTCGCGCTGTGCGAGGACATGGCCCGCTGGGCCCGACCCCGCCCCTGCACCGTGTTCCTCGGCGGGCGCGTGCCCGACGACCTCACCGTGCTCGACCGGCTCCGGGCGCTCGCCGACGAGGCCCCGTGGCTCGCGGTGGCCGCGGTGTCCGAGGACGACCCGCTCGACGAGAGCACGCTGCCCGGCACGCTGCCCGAGGCCGTGCTGCGCGGCGGCGACTGGTCGTCCCACGACGTCCTGCTCTCCGGCTCGCCGGCGATGATCCGGGCGACGGCGGCGGCGCTGCTCGTCGACGGCGTGCCGCTCGACCGCATCACCTACGACCCGTTCACCGACGAGCCACGTCGGCCGCGGAGGGGCGGCGGTCAGTCGTCCGACGACGACGACGGGCGGTCCGGCAGGAACGGTTGAATGGCGGCCGCGAGCTTGGCCGGCGTCATCGACTGCAGCCAGATGCGCCCCGGCCCGTGGACCTCGGCCATCACCAGCGAGTCGCCGAAGAGCTTGTTCTTCACCCCGCGGATCGACGCGAACTCCACGCGCAGGTCCGCGGGGAGCAGCGCCAGGTGGCCTGGGTGGACCCAGAGCGACTGGCCGGCCGGCAGGTCGTACTCGGTGATCTCCCCGGCCAGCTGGACCCACGCCGTGCCGTGCCCGGCGAGCTTCTGGAACACCACGCCCGCCCCGCCGAAGAGGCCGGCCCCGATCTTCTTCTGCAGCCCGACCGACACCTCGATCTCCGAGGTGCTGGCGACGAACGACCCCGAGATGACCATGACCGGCGCGGACGGATCCACGGTGATCTCCCGGATCGTGCCCGGGAGCTGCGCCGCGAACGCCACGAACCCACCGGACCGCGGCGGCGTGTACTCGGTGAGGAACAGCCCGCCGCCGCCGAGCGCGCGCTTGAGCCCGCTCATGAACCCGCCGCGACCCCCGGACCCGAACCGCGTCGAGGTCTCCAGCGAGAAGCCCGACGTCAGCCACGCGACGTCCCCGCCCTCGGCCGTCAACCGCTCGCCGGGAGCAAGGGTGACCTCGAGAACCGGCATCGTGGTGCCCGTGATCCGCGACTGCATCCGGCGACCATAGCGACGGACGGGCCCCCGGCGGGCTGATCCGCGCCGTCATTCGCGGCGGCGCGGTCCCGGCTGCCACACCACCACCGACTGGGTGCGGCGGGCGGGCAGCCGATCACTGCGCGACCCGCCCCCCTGCTCGGCGGCCGCGCGCCAGCGGGCGAGCTCCTCGGTGACCTCGGCGAGCCGGTCGGTCAGCGCGCCGACCTCCCGCTCCAGCTCGATGATCCGCTTGATGCCGGCGAGGTTGACCCCGTCCTCCTGGGACAGGCGCTGGACCTCGCGCAGCAGGGCGATGTCGCGCACCGAGTAGCGCCGCCCGCCGCCGCTCGCCCGGCCCGGGCTGACGAGCCCGATCCGGTCGTAGGAGCGCAACGTCTGGGCGTGCATGCCGGCGATCTGTGCGGCGATCGAGATGACGAAGACCGGGGTGTCCTCGTCCGCCCACGACGGCAGCGCGGGCAGGGAGGACGACGCCGAGCCGAGCGGGGCCGGCCACGGGCCGCGCTCGGCCGCCCGTGGAGTGTCCTCCCCGCCGCTCACGACGCCGTCTCCCTCCGTGCGGCGGCCTCGGCGCGCCGGGTGAGGTCCGCGCGCGGGTCGTGGTCGGCGGTGGCCTTCGCGTAGGCGTCGAGCGCGGCGCGGGCCTCGGGGCTCAGGCGCTGCGGCACCGAGAGCTCGACGGTGACCAGCAGGTCGCCGGTGCGCCCGTCCTTGCGGCGCACCCCGCGCCCCCGGACCCGCAGCGTGCGGCCGCTCTGGCTGCCGGCGGGCACCTTGAGCGAGACCTTGCCGTCCATCGTCGGCACGGTGATCGTCGTGCCGTCCACCAGCTCGGGGAACGTGACGGGCACGGTCAGCGTCAGGTCGTCCGGGTTGCGCTCCGAGCGTCCGAACGCGTCGTCGGCGTTCACGTGGACGACGACGAACAGGTCGCCGGCGGGCCCACCCCGGCTGCCCGGCTGGCCCTGACCGGCGAGCCGGATGCGCTGGCCGTCGTCGACGCCCGGCGGGATGCGCACCGTGAGGGTGCGCGACCGGGTGCTGACGCCGTCGCCGCCGCACTCGGGGCAGGGGTCGTCGACGATCGAGCCGGTGCCCGCGCAGTCGCGGCACGGCTCGCTGAACGCGAACGCGCCCTGGCTGCGCGAGACGACGCCGGCCCCACCGCAGGTCAGGCACGTGCGGGGGCTCGTGCCGGGCTTGGCGCCGTTGCCGCCACAGGTGTTGCAGCGCGCGGGCGAGGCCAGGCGCAGCGGCAGCGTGGTGCCGCCGACGGCCTCGGCGAAGTCGATGCGCACGTCGGTCTCGACGTCCGCGCCGCGCTGCTCGCGCGGGCGCGTGCCGGCCATGCCCGGCGTCGGGCCCGCCGCGGTGCCCGCACCGGCACCGCCGCCGAAGAGCCCGCCGAGCAGGTCGCCGAGCCCGCCGGCGCCGGGCGCCCCGGCCCCGCGCGCGCCACCGCCGAAGAGGTCACCCACGTCGAAGCCGCCGGAGAACCCGCCGGGCGCGGTGCCGCCGCCCCGGCCGCCACCGAAGCCGCCGAAGCGCCCGCCGGAGAACAGCGTGCGCGCCTCGTCGTACTG
>JAQSWW010000175.1 GCA_029266415.1 Actinomycetospora sp.
TGGTAGATCGTGTCGAACTGGTTGAGGCGCACGAGCGTGAGCAGGTGCTGCACCTCGATCGACACCCAGCCGTCGTCGGCCAGCATCGCCCGCAGGCCCCGCGTGAAGCCCACGAGGTCGGGGATGTGCGCGTAGACGTTGTTGGCCACCACGAGGTCGGCCGGCCCGTGCTCGGCGCGCACCTCGGCGCCGGTCTCCGGCGACAGGAACGCCGTCCTGGTCGGCACGCCCTTGTCCCGGGCCGCCTGCCCGACGTTGACGCTGGGCTCGACGCCCAGGGCACGCATCCCGTCGGCCACGACGTGCTGGAGCAGGTAGCCGTCGTTGCTCGCGGCCTCGACGACCAGGGAGTCCGCCGTCAGCCCGGCGCGGGCGGTCGCGTCGGTGACGAAGCGCCGCGCGTGCTCCACCCAGGAGGACGAGAACGAGGAGAAGTACGCGTACTCGGTGAACGTCTCGCCGGGGTCGATCAGCGGCGGCAGCTGGACGAGCAGGCACGAGCGGCACACCCGCGGGTGCAGCGGGAAGGTCTGCTCCGGGGCCTCGAGGGCCTCCGCGGTGAGGAACAGCTCGCAGGGCGGGGTGGCGCCGAGGTCGACGAAGTCGGCCAGGTCGGCCGAGCCACAGAGTCGGCAGATGATCTTGTTGTCCAAGGCTTCCCTCAGTAGGCACCGTCGCCGCGGAACACCGCGGAGACCGTCTTCCACATGATCACCAGGTCCATCGCCGGCGACCAGTTCTCCACGTAGCGCAGGTCGAGCCGCACCGACTCCTCCCACGAGAGGTCCGAGCGCCCGCTGACCTGCCACAGCCCGGTCATGCCGGGGCGCACGAGGAACTTCCGCTTGGCCGCGTCGGTGTAGGCGTCGATCTCGCTCGGCAGCGGCGGGCGCGGCCCGACCAGCGACATCGAGCCGCCCAGGACGTTGAGCAGCTGGGGCAGCTCGTCGAGCGAGTAGCGCCGCAGCAGCTGGCCGATCTTGGTGACGCGCGGGTCCCGGCGGAGCTTGAACAGCGGCCCGGAGCCGTCGTGCGTGCCGGTGATCAGGTCCTCGCGCAGCTTGTCGGCGTCCGGCACCATCGACCGGAACTTGATCATCTTGAAGGTCCGGCCACGCTGCCCGACGCGGGTCTGTCGGTAGAACACCGGCCCGCCGTCGAGCTTGACGACGAACGCGATGACGGCGAAGACCGGCGCCAGCAGGAGCAGGATCGCCGCCGTGGTGACGCGGTCGAACATGAGCTTGAAGACCCGCGGGACGCCGGAGAGGCGCGGCTCGGTGAGGCGCAGCAGCGGCAGGCCGTCGACCGGTGCGACGTGCAGACGTGGCCCGGCGACCTCCATGAGACCCGGGTCGACGACCAGCTCGGAGCCGGTGCCCTCGAGGTCCCAGGCCAGGCGGTGCAGGCGCTTGGGGCTCCAGCCCGGCGTCGGCGCGACGGCGACCACGCCGTAGCGCCCGCTGCCCACGTTGGTGGACAGGTCGTCCAGGTCGCCGATGACGGGGACGCCGGCGACGTGGCCCTGGCCCTCCTCGCCCAGACCGGTCGGCGTGCAGACCGCGACCACGACCCAGCCCATGTGCGGGACGCGGCGGGTGCGCTCCACCAGGTCGCGCACGGCCTGCTCGGTGCCCACGGCGAGGACCGGCAGCATCCCGCGGCCGCGCTTGCGGGCCTGGTGCAGCCAGCGGCGCAGCAGATAGCGCCCCGCCATGGCCATGAGGCCGGCGACGGGCAGCACCCCGAACACCCACGGCCGCACGCCGAGGCGCTCGATCGCGAGGCCGCCGAGGCCCAGCACGATCGCCGAGGAGACGAACGCGCGGATGAGGCGGCTCCACTCCTCGGCGCCCTGGCCGAGCGTGCGGGGGTCCCACGCCCGGCAGGCGACGAGGGCGAGCGGGACGAGGACGGCGACCCCGGCCGCCAGCTTCCAGGGGTTCGAGCTCTGCGGCCCCGTGCCGTCGCCGAACCCGACCAGGGCGCCCGCCAGGATGCAGACCGCCAGGGTCGCGAGGTCCGACGCCGCCACGGCGAGGGCGAACTTGCGCTGCCAGCTCGTGGCGACGGCGACGCTGCCCGGCTGCCCCGGGCCCTCGTCCTCCCAGATGCGGACGAAGCCCGGCGCGGTCGGCGCCGGCTCCACGAAGACGCCCGGCTCGCCGGGGGTCCCGCTCCCCGGCTCCGGGAGGCGCCCGGCCGCCCGGCCGCGTGCCTGCTCCGGCCCGGGGGCGGGCGTCAGCCCGATCGCCTCGAGCTCGGCTCGTCCGTTCGTCACGTCGCCCCCGTCACGGGTCACGCAGATGCGTCCGTCCATCCGCTGCACCTCGCTCGGTCCATCCGACAGCTCCTGCCTCGACGTGAGACGTGTCGGTCCGGGTGAGGTTGTCCTCCGAGGCCTCGGAATTCGTCCCGTCGAGAGCGTACGAACGCCCCGGCCACGCACGATCAACGACGGCGCCGACGCCTGGTCACGTCCCATCGCCCGCCGCGAGGGCCGGGCGGATGACGATCGACACGGCCGGACCCGGACGACCGTCACCCGTCGTGACCAGGTCATCCATCGTGCCGGACGGCGGCTCGCCCGTGCGGGTCGGGGCTCGGCGCGCCGCTCACGCCCCGGCCGCGTCGTCGCCGAATCGGTGGAGACCCCGGGGATGACGGGCCCGACCGGGTACCGCTCGGCCGCGCCTTCCGCGCCCTTCCCTGCTCGGATCCACACAGCCAGGTCGGTACTGTGGTGATCGGACGACGGTCACGACGGCCCCGCGGCGCTGTGGGGTCCTCCCGTCCCCCGCTCGCCCACCAGTCGAGGAGCCCCCGTGACGCCCATGCCCGTCGCCGCCCGGCGGACCGGTCGCCACCGCGCGGTCCGCGCCGTGGTCGCGCTCGTCGTGACGCTGGCCCTGCTGCCGGCGTGGGCGGTCTCCGCGGCGGCGGGCGTCCCGTCGCCGGGCGACCGTCCCCAATGGGTCCTTCCCGAGAGCGGCGACATGCTCGCCGCGTTCGACCGCAGCGACTACAACGAGCAGGACGGCGTGCCCCAGCAGGTGGCCTCGCCCGACTCGCCCTCCCGTCGCGCCCTGCAGTTCACCCTCGACGGCGGCGACCAGCGCACCGAGCTGGAGCCGAGCATCCCCAACCAGCGCGAGGGCGAGGTGCAGTACTACAAGTACATCGCGCGGCTGGCGCCGGACTTCCCCACCGACGTCGACACCTGGCAGGTCCTCCTTCAGTGGCACCACGAGGGCGACTCCGGCTCGCCACCGATCGCGCTGGAGGTCCGGGGCAACCGTCTGATGATCGCCGCCGAGGGCGAGGACCTCCAGGATCTCGGACCGGTCAGCGGCGGGGACCAGATCGACCTCACCCTGCGGATCGCGTTCGCCCGGGACCCTGAGCGCGGCACCGTCGACGTCTGGCGCGGCGGCGACCACGTGATGCGGTCCTACCGTCCCGAAGGCGGGACCATGCTCGACGCGGGGAACTACCTGAAGGTCGGGCTCTACCGGGACGAGTCGATCGACGAGACCGGGCGGCTGTGGCTCGACGACCTGCGCGTCGGTCCCTCGATGGAGTCGGTGCGCTCCCCGGTGTCACCCTCCGGGGCCGAGCCCGTGGAGGACGAGGAGACGGGGGCTCCCGCGGCGTCCTCGGCGTCCTCGGACGGGCTGATGTGGGTTGCCGGTGGCCTCGCGGTCGTCGTGGGGCTCGCGGTGGTGGCGGCGCTGCGGCGCCAGGCCAGGCGTTGACGTCGGAGCCGACGCGCGCATGCGACCATGAACGGGTCGCGCCGGTGCGCCCATCCGCCGTGGTGTAAGGGCAACACCTCGGATTTTGGTTCCGATGATCCTGGTTCGAATCCAGGCGGCGGAGCTCGGCCGCAGCGGTCACCTCACGCGCCGCGGGACCGGAAGCCCCTCCGTGGGGCCGGCCCCCGTTCGAGTGCCGGGTCGCCCGACCGTGGAGCGAACGCCTCACTACGCTTCACCCATGCAGACGCATCAGACCGCCGGCGCCCCGACCTCGGTGCCCGCCTACGTCGTGGGCGGTTACGAGGCGGGGCTCGCCGTGGTCCGCTCGCTGGGCCGTGCGGGTGTCCCCGTCATCGCGGTCGTCACCTCTCCGCGGGAGACGACCCCGCACTCGCGGTGGGCCGCGCGCACCGTCACCGTGCCCGACCCCGCGGACCACACCGCCGGCTTCGTCGCCGCGCTGCTGCGCCTCGCCGACGATCACGGCCCGGGTCTCCTCGTCCCCACCACGGACGAGGGCCTCGAGGCCGTCGCCGCCCACCACCCCGAGCTCTCCGCGCGGCACACCGTCGCCTGCGCGACCGAGGGCGTGGCCCAGGGCTTCCTCGACAAGCGCATCACCAGCGACATCGCCGAACGGGCCGGCGTCGAGGCCCCGCGCACGGTGTCGCCCGGGTCGTACGACGAGCTGGAGTCGATCGTCGACCGGCTGCGGTTCCCGTGCCTGGTCAAGCCCGCCGAGAGCTACCGCTACAACCGCGCCTTCGGCGTCAAGATGATGCGGGTCCACACCCCCGACGAGCTGCGCGCCGCCTGGGGCGAGGCCTACGACCTGGGCATCGGCACGATGGTGCAGGAGCTGATCCCCGGCCCGGAGACCGGCGGGGTCAACTACAACGTCTACGTCGTCGACGGCGAGCCGCGCGTGGAGATGACCGCGCGCAAGATGCGCCTGTCGCCACCCGACTTCGGCTACCCGTGCGCCGTGGTCAGCGGGGACGTGCCCGAGGTCGTCGAGCCGGGCCGGGCGATCGTGCGCGGGATGGGCATCGAGGGCTTCGCCAACGTCGAGTTCAAGCAGGACGAGCGCGACGGCCGGTACAGGCTCATGGAGGTCAACGGCCGGCCCAACATGTCGGGGGGGCTCGCGACGCGCTGCGGGGTCGACTTCCCGCTGCTGACCTACCGCCACCTCGTCGACGGGGTCGTCCCGACGCAGACGGCCTGGCGCGAGGGCGTGCACTGGGTCAACGAGTTCACCGACACCCGCGTGCTCGTCGACCGCTGGCGTGACCGCCGCCTGGCCCCGCTCGGCGGGCTGCGGCCGTACCTGACGCGCAACGTCTTCGCGACGTTCGACGCCCGCGACCCGCAGCCGTTCCTCACCCGTCTGCGCTCGCGCCTCGACGCCAAGGGCGCCAAGGGCGCCAAGGGCGCCAAGGGCGCCAAGACCAGCTCGGGTGCCGTGCTGCGCTAGCCGTGGTGACGAGCCGCGTCGCGCGACGGCGCCCGGCGACAGAAGCCGGGTGATCCCGGACGAGCTCTCGGGAGCGCCGGTGCGCGGTCGTGGACCCACGGGTGTCGGGCTGCCTCCGTCCGTCGGTCCGCCCGCCCCGAGGCCACGATCGCCACCGGTTAGGGTCTCCACCGCCGCGATGGACGTCCGACACCGATCGGGGACGCGCGCACGGGGAGGCATGGGTGGCTCTGCGGAACGGCGCGCTCGCCGTCGTGCTCGGGGACATGAACCTCGTACGACCCCTGGGACTCGCCGGCATCCGGTGCGCGGTCGTGGCCCGTCCCCGAGACCGCACCCGCTTCTCCCGCTTCGTGCACGAGGTCCTCGACCGCGACCCGGCGGACGACGACACCGACGTCGTCGAGCGCCTGGAGCGGTTCGCGGACCGCCAGGACGAGCCGCCGGTGCTCATCTACCAGAACGACGAGCACCTGCGGCTGCTCCTGCGCCACCGAGAGCGTCTCGAGCGGCGCTTCCGCATCGACCTCCTCCCCGACGACACCGTGGACGCCCTCCTCGACAAGGGGAGGTTCGCCCAGCTCGCTCGCCGCCACGACCTCCCGGTGCCGGCGACGGAGATCGTGGACACGGGCGGCGCGCCTCCTGAGCACCTCCCGTTCCCCCTGGTCCTCAAACCGATGTCCCGGGGGCCGGCCGGACGCTGGACCCGCTCGGCGACCATCGCCAAGGCCATCTCCGTCGAGGACCCGGCCGCGCTCCGGATCCTGTGGGAGGGACTGGCCGACGAGGGGGTGCTCCTCGCCCAGCACCTGGTCCCCGGGGACGAGACCCGGATCGAGAGCTACCACGCCTACGTCGACCCCGCGGGCGACACCGCCGGCGAGTTCACGGGCCGGAAGATCCGTACCTTGCCCCGCGAGTACGGGTTCACGACCGCGGCCGAGATCACGGACGCCGACGACGTGCGCCACCTGGGTCGCGAGATCGTCCAGGCCCTGGGCCTCACGGGCGTCGTCAAGATCGATTTCAAGAGGGATCCCTCGGGGACCCTCTTCCTCCTCGAGGTGAACCCGCGGTTCAACCTGTGGCACCACCCCGGGGCCCTGGCCGGGGTCAACCTGCCGGCGATGGTGTGGGCGGACCTGACGGGCTCGCCCCGGCCGCCGGCGGGGCCGGTGCGGGCCGGGGTGCGGTGGTGCAGTCTCGACGACCGCCGGGCCGCGAAGGAGTGGGGCGTCCCCGCCTGGCGATGGGTGTGGTTCTTCCTCCGGTGCGAGGCGGTGTCGAGCCTGGCCATCGACGACCCCGGGGTGGTCCTCGGACGCAACCGCAGGCCCCGTCCCCGAGAGTGGAGCTCGGTGTGAAGGTGGGGCTGATCGCGGACGTCCACGCGAACCTCCCGGCCCTGCAGGCCACGCTCGACCACCTCGAGCGCCAGCGGGTGGACGTCGTCCTGTGCGCCGGTGACCTGGTCGGTTACGGCCCGCACCCCGAGGCCTGCGTCGAGACCCTCGTCGAGCGCGGTATCCCGACGGTGGCCGGCAACCACGACCTCATGGCCATCGGGTCGCTCTCCGACGAGCGGTGCGTCCCGCTCGCGCGGCAGAGCCAGCGGTGGACGCGCGACGTGCTGTCCGCACCGGTGCGGAACCACCTCGCCGCCTGCCGCGCACGCTCGAGTACGGGCCCCTCCTGGTGGCCCACGGCTCCGTCGACGACCCCGAGGAGTACGTCCGTACCGAGACACAGGCGGCGCACCAGCTCGATGTCCTCGGTCGGCGCACGCCGGACCGACGTGTCCTCGTCCTCGGACACACGCACCTCGCCTGGTACTACTCGCGGCGCACCGGAGGGCGCGACACCCGGCTGCGGCGCAGCGTCGCCGTCGCCGACCGAGCGCTGATCAACCCCGGCAGCGTCGGCCAGTCCCGCCAGCTCGAACGTGTTCCGCGCGCCCGCTCCGCGGTGGTGGACCTCGAGGCCGGCCGCGTCTGGTTCCACGCCGTCGCCTACGACTGGGCACGGACCCGAGCCGATCTCGCCCGCATCGGCGTCGGTCCGCGCGCGCTGCACGCGCCGCCCACGGCCGTCGGGCTCTACCGGGCGGCGCGCCGTCGCGTGGAGGACCGCACGGGCCTGCGCCTCCCCCGGCGGCGTCCCGCCCGTCGCTGAGGCGCTCGGCACCCGTCCCGCCGCGCGGCGGGCGCGGTGGGCGCCGCCTCGGGACGGATCGACCGAACAGCAGGACTGTCTCGCGTGTGGTCCGGGTAGAGCCTTCGCCATGGCGAACTCCGACGGGCCCCACACCGTCGACGGCGTCACGGTGACGCCGCCGGGCATCGTGCGTCGTGCGGTCACGGCGTCGGGGATCGGCAACGTCACCGAGTGGTACGACTTCGGGGTCTACGCCTACCTGGAGACGACGATCCAGGTGGTGTTCCTGCCGCCCGGCACCGCCGGCGGCCCGGTCATCACGGCCGCGCTGTTCGCCGCCTCCTTCGTGGCACGACCCTTCGGCGGGCTGTTCTTCGGGCCGCTGGCCGACCGGATCGGGCGCACCAAGACCCTCGCCACGACCATGCTGCTGATGGCCGTCGCCACCTTCGGGATCGGCGTGCTGCCCACCTACGCCTCCATCGGCCTGGCCGCGCCGATCCTGCTGCTCGTGTGCCGGCTGCTGCAGGGCTTCTCCACCGGTGGCGAGTACGCCGGCGCGATGACGTTCGTCGCCGAGTACGCGCCCGACCGGCGGCGCGGGTTCCTGGCCAGCTTCCTGGAGTTCGGCACGATCACCGGCTACCTGCTCGGGGCCGCGGTCGTCACCGTGCTCCAGGCCGTCCTCGGCGAGGACTCCCCCGAGCTCCTGAGCTGGGGCTGGCGCATCCCGTTCCTCATCGCGCTGCCGATGGGCATGATCGGGCTCTACCTGCGCTACCGCCTCGAGGAGACCCCGGCGTTCACCCAGCTCTCGGAGTCCTCGGAGGAGCAGGGCCAGCAGTCGTTCCGGGAGTTCTTCCGTGCGGCGGCCCGGTACGGGTGGCGCCCGGTGCTCGTCTGCGGTGGCCTGGTGATCGTCTTCAACGTCACCAACTACACGCTCACCACCGTCGTGCCCACCTACCTCACCGAGACGCTCGGGCAGTACGGGGCGCCGACGCTGACGACGACGACGTCGCACGTCCTGCAGATCATCCTGTTCCTCGTGCTCCTGGCCATCGTGCCCGTGCTCGGCAAGCTGTCCGACCGCGTCGGCCGCAGACCGATCATCCTCACCGGCTGCGTCATGCTCGTGGTGCTCGCCCTGCCGGCGTTCCTGCTGATGCGCACCGGGTCCATCACCGGTGTCCTCGGGGGGCTGCTCCTGCTGGGCATCACGATGGTGTGCTTCAACGCGACCATGCCCTCGACGCTGCCCGCGCTGTTCAGCACCGGCGTGCGCTACGGATCGCTCGCGATCACCTTCAACATCGCGGTCTCGGTGTTCGGCGGCACGACGTCGGTCATCGTCGAGGGGCTCATCGCGCTCACCGGTGTGCTGGTCATGCCGGCGGTGTACCTGATGCTCGCCGCCGTCGTCGGCCTCGTCGCGGTGCGCTACCTGCGGGAACCGGGGAGTCAGCCGCTACCGGGCTCGAACCCGGCGGCCGCCTCGGACGAGGAGGCCCGCGAGCTGGCCGCCGCGCGCGGCTGATCTCCCGGCGCCTGCGCCCGCGGGAGCACGTCGGTGGGGCGCTCGCGGGGGTCGAACGAGCGCGGGTCGGGGCCCGGGTCGGCGACGACGTCCGCCCAGGCGTCCACCACCAGGGCCGCGGCCAGCACGACGGCCAGCGCCACGCCGATCGCGCCGAGCGTGTCGGTCGCGTCGTGGTGGTCCCGGGCGACCAACGACACGGCGACCGCCGTGACGACACCGGTCAGGGCGAGGACGACGAGCGCGCGCCACGCGCGGGACACTCCGGGTAGACCGAGCGCGAGCACCGCGACGGCCACCGCCAGCGAGGTCACCGAGGTCGTGTGGCCGCTCGGGAAGGCGAGTTCGTCGCCCCGCGTGCGCCCCACCAGCGAGCACCGCGGTGACCACCGCCCCGAGCGCGGCGACGGCCGGGCGCCGGTCGGGCCGCACGAGGCGGGCGTCACGGACGGTGAGCGACTGTGCGGGACCTGTGAGCGGGCGCGGCATGGGTTCCCGAGGATGCCCGACGCCCGGGGTCGGTCGCGGGCCCTCTCCGGTGAGGTAGCAGAGTGGGACCCGACGGTCGCGAAGCGTCGACCCCCGGCGCGCAGAGATCGCCCGATCGTCCGACCCGGAGGTCCTCCTGGGCGATCCGGAGGCGGAGGTGGCCATGCTCCCGGGACGCACGACCAGCCCGTCGGCACCTCGACACACCCGCGCCGACCTCGTGGCGCGGGCCCGGTGCGCGACCCTCGCGGCCTCGCGCGTGCCCGCACGCGACCCGGCGGGCGCGCTCGCCGAGCTCGACGACGTGCTGGACGCCGGCCGCGGGCAGGAGCCCGGCGTGCGGGCGCTGCTGCTGCGCCTGTCCCTCGTCGCCCGCACGATCCTCGCCTCCGACGCCGCCGCCCGCCCGGGCGACCCCGCGGGCCGCACCGCCGCGATCGACCGCCAGCTCGACGAGCTGCTGGCCCTCGTCGCCGAGCACGGGCTCTCGCTCTTCGCCGCCGACGCCCAGGTGCTGGTCGCGCGCCGGGCGATGCTCGACGACGACGACCACACGGCCCTGGCCGCGGTGTCGGCGGCGCTCGCCCACCTCGAGGAGCCGGTGCTGGTCGACAACGCCCCGACCGTGGCCGAGCACCGCCTCAACCTCGCCTGTGCCCGCCGGCTGGCCGCGAGCACGCTGGTGTCGCTGGACCTGCACGACCTCGCCGAGACCCTGCTCGACCAGGCCGCCGAGACCGAGACGACCGGCTACGAGCGCGTGCGCCTGGGGCTCTCGTGGGGCCTGCGCCTCGAGCGCGGCGGCCGGCCCGGCGGCGAGCGCATCCGGGCCGCGGCCGAGCTCGCCGCGACCCTGCGCCCCGACGCCGCGCCCGAGCAGCGCCCCCTGCTGCGCGCCGCGTGCGTGCTGGCCCGGGAGCACGCACCGGCCACCACGACCGTCGCGCGCCACCTCGCCCGCCAGGACGCCACCGCCCTGGCCCGCGAGCACGCCGTCGCCTCCCAGCACGACCGCCTGCTCGCGCACGTCGCGCGGGCCCGGGCGCTCGAGCGGGCCGACGAGGTTGTCGCCGCGGTGTGCCTGCTCGAGGAACTGCGCGCCCGCCGCCCGCGCGGCGAGCCGGGCCTGGGACTCACCGTGAGCCGCGAGCTCGCCCGCCTGCACGCGGCGCTGGCACCGTCGGCAGGCCTCGTCGCGCGCCGCGCCCGTGCGGCCGCCGACGACTACACCGCGCAGCTCGAGACCGAGCTGTGGGCGCTGCAGCAGGCGCGCGTGCACTCCCTGCGCACCCACCTCGCCCACGACCGCCTGCGCCGCGAGCACGGCCAGGTCGCCGCGCTGGCCCTCGCCGACGCCCTCACGGGGCTGCCGAACCGCCGGGCGCTGGACCGCGCGCTGGCCGAGACCCTGGCGGGCCGCGCGCCCGGGGCGGCGCCCGCGGTGGCCATGGTCGACGTCGACCGCTTCAAGCAGATCAACGACACGATCTCCCACGCCCACGGCGACGAGGTGCTGCGCGGGGTCGCCGCGGCGCTGCGCTCGTCGCTGCGCGCGCCGGACCTCGTGGCCCGCTACGGCGGGGACGAGTTCGTCGTCGTCCTGCCCGACACCGCGCCCGCCGACGCGGTCGCGGCCCTCGGCCGCGCGGCCGCCGCGGTGGCCGCGATGCCCGCGGGTGCCGTCGCCGGCCGGCCGGTGCCGCTGGCGGGGGGGGTCGTCGGGGCCCGGCCCGGGGAGGCCGCCGAGGAGGTGCTGGCCCGCGCCGACGCGGTGATGTACGCGGTCAAGCGGGCGGGCGGCGACGCCGTGCGCGGGACCGACGGTCCGGCCCCGCTCGCACGCCCCGCCGAGGCGGCTCGGTCCCGGTCGTAGGATCGCACCCGACGAGCCCCGGACCGGGGGCCGACCCGCGCCTCCAGTGGGAGTCAGCAAGCGATGCCGCCGAGCCCGACCGCCGTCGTCGTCCTCGCCGCCGGTGAGGGCACCCGCATGCAGTCGGCCACCCCCAAGGTCCTGCACGCGGTGGGCGGCCGCAGCCTGCTCGGGCACGCCGTGCACGCCGCCGCGGGCACGTCGCCCGAGCACCTCGTGGTGGTCGTGGGCCACGAGCGCGAGCAGGTCGGCACCCACACCATCGGCCTGGCCGCCGAGCTCGACCGCGAGGTGCTGACCGCGGTGCAGGACCGCCGCCGCGGCACCGGGCACGCGGTGTCCTGCGGCATCGCCCGCCTGCCCGGCGACCTCGGGGGCACCGTGCTGGTCTCCTACGGCGACGTACCGCTGCTCGACGCCGCGACCCTGCGCGCGCTGCAGGCCGAGCACGCCAGCGGCGACTACGCCGTGACGGTCCTGACCGCCGAGCTGGACGACCCGCGCGGGTACGGGCGCATCGTGCGGGACGACGCCAACCAGGTGACCGCGATCGTCGAGCACCGCGACGCGACGCTGGAACAGCTCGCGATCAACGAGGTCAACTCCGGGGTCTACGCCTTCGACCTGGCCTTCCTGCGCGAGGCGCTGGGCCGGCTCAACACCCACAACGCGCAGGGCGAGCTCTACCTCACCGACGTCGTGGCCATGGCCGCCGACGAGCAGCGCGGGGTCGGGGCCGTCGAGACCTCCGACCCCTGGCTGGTGGCCGGCGTCAACGACCGGGTCCAGATGGCCGACCTGGGCGCCGAGCTCAACCGCCGGCTGCTCGAACGCTGGATGCGCGCCGGGGTCACGGTGGTCGACCCCCGCAGCACCTGGGTCGACGTCGGCGTACGCCTCGAGCGCGACGTCACGCTGCACCCCGGCACCCAGCTGCACGGGCGCACCACCGTCGCCGAGGGCGCGACGATCGGGCCGGACACCACGCTGACCGACGTCGCCGTCGGCGCGCGGGCGGCCGTGGTGCGCACGCACGGGTCGTCGTCGCGCGTCGGCCCGGAGACGTCGGTCGGCCCGTTCGCCTACCTGCGGCCCGGCGTCGAGCTCGACGCACGCGGCAAGATCGGCACGTTCGTCGAGGTCAAGAACAGCCACATCGGCGAGGGCAGCAAGGTCCCGCACCTGACCTACGTCGGCGACGCCACCATCGGCGAGGGCAGCAACATCGGCGCCTCCTCGGTGTTCGTCAACTACGACGGCGTCACCAAGCACCGGACGGTGGTGGGCTCGCACGTCCGCACCGGCTCGGACAACACGTTCGTCGCCCCCGTCACCGTCGGCGACGGGGCCTACACCGGCGCGGGCACGGTGATCCGCGAGGACGTGCCCCCCGGCACGCTCGCGGTGTCGTCGGGGCCGCAGCGCAACGTCGAGGGCTGGGTCGCGCGCAAGCGGCCGGGGACGGCGGCGGCCACGGCCGCCGAGCAGGCCGCAGCCACCCGGTCGGCCGGTCGGGACACCAACGAGCAGGAGGATCCGTGACCGTGAGCATGTCGTCGACGCCCAAGAAGAGCCTCATGCTCTTCTCCGGCCGGGCCCACCCGGAGCTCGCGGAGGAGATCGCCAAGGAGCTCGACGTCACGATCACCCCGCAGGCGGCGTACGACTTCGCCAACGGCGAGATCTTCGTCCGGTTCGAGGAGTCGGTGCGCGGCTCGGACGCCTTCGTGATCCAGAGCCACACCGCGCCGATCAACCAGTGGATCATGGAGCAGCTCATCATGATCGACGCCCTGAAGCGGGCGTCGGCCAAGCGGATCACCGCGGTGGTGCCGTTCTACGGGTACGCCCGCCAGGACAAGAAGCACCGCGGCCGCGAGCCCATCTCCGCCCGCCTCGTCGCGGACATGCTCAAGACCGCGGGCGCGCACCGGATCATGACGATCGACCTGCACACCGACCAGATCCAGGGCTTCTTCGACGGTCCCGTCGACCACCTGCTGGCCAACAAGGTCCTCGCCGAGCACCTGCGCGACGCCTACGCCGGCGAGGACCTCGCCGTCGTCGCCCCCGACTCCGGACGTGTCCGCGTCGCCGAGAAGTGGGCGGACATGATGGGCGGCGTCCCGCTGGCCTTCATCCACAAGACCCGCGACAAGACCCGCCCCAACGAGGTCGCGGCCAACCGCGTCGTCGGTGAGGTCTCCGGCCGCTGCTGCATCCTCGTCGACGACATGATCGACACCGGCGGCACCATCGCGAAGGCCACCGAGGCGCTGCTGGCCGACGGAGCGTCCGACGTCGTCATCGCCGCCACCCACGGCGTGCTCTCCGGCCCGGCCGTCGAGCGGCTGTCGACGTGCGGCGCGCGCGAGGTGATCGTCACCAACACCCTGCCGATCCCCGACAACAAGCGCTTCCCGTCGCTCACGGTCCTCTCGATCGCGCCGGTCATCGCCCGCGCGGTGCGCGAGGTGTTCGAGGACGGCTCGGTGACGAACCTCTTCGACGGCAACGCCTGACCTCCTCGTGGGCCTGTGGGCCGAGCAGGTCGTCCCGAGGATCACCGACGTCGCGCTCGGCACCCCGGACGTCCGGGCCCTGCGCGAGCGGGTGGTGTCGGGGGCGCGCGGCGAGGTCGTCGAGCTGGGTTCGGGCAGCGGTCCGACGCTGCCGCTCCACCCCGACGCCGTGACCTCGGTGCGGGCGGTCGAGCATCCTCGGTGACGGGAACCGCGCTGAGCGCGGCATCCGCCACCGAAGTCCCCTGAGGGCCGCCGATCGCGGGGAGAGCTCCGCGGACGAAGGCCACCCCGACAGCGCCGCACGCACCGTCGGCGTCCCTCGCCCCGCCCACCCGACCCATGTGAGCACTGTCCGCTCCTGAAGGGGCCGAGAGTGCTCACGGACGACGCCGGCCGCCGGGAACCCCGACCGCCCGGCCCCGGGACGTACCCCGGTATCGTCGGGAGTGCACCCAGGCGAGGGCCGGTCCGAGCACCGGCCGTGATCGACGCGGTGCGGTCTCCCGGTGACCGGGTCGAGGCCGCGCGCGGCGCGCCGACCCAGGACGAACCGCAGGAGAGAATCACCATGGCCGACGAGGTCCGCATCGCGGTGGAGACCCGCACCGAGTTCGGCAAGGGCGCGGCCCGCCGCACCCGTCGCGCCGGCAAGGTCCCCGCGGTGCTCTACGGGCACGGCACCGACCCCGTGCACCTGTCGTTCAACACCGTCGAGCTCGCCGCCGCGCTGCGCGAGAACGGCCGCAACGCGGTGCTCACGCTCACCGGGCTCGGCGGGCAGCCACAGCTCGCGCTGACCAAAAGCATCGTGCGCGACCCCATCAAGGGCTTCTTCGAGCACGTCGACCTCGTCCTCGTCCGCCGCGGCGAGAAGGTCCAGGTCGACGTCCCCGTCGTCATCATCGGCGAGCCCGCGTCCGGCACCCTGGTGTTCCAGAACGAGGACCGGCTGACCATCGAGGCCGACGCGATGGACATCCCCGAGGAGATCTCGGTGGTCATCGAGGACGCCGAGATGAACACCCAGTTCCTCGCCGGCGACATCCGACTGCCCGACGGCTCGGTGCTCGTGACCGATCCCGAGATCCTCGTCGTCAACGTCACCGAGGCGCCGAGCCAGGACGCCATGGAGGACGAGATCGACACCGAGGGCGCCGGTGTCGAGGAGGACGTCTCCGAGGCCGAGGCCGCCGAGACCGGCGAGTCGTCCGAGGCCGCCTCCGGCGACCAGCCCGCGGGCGACGCCGCCGACTCCTCCGCCGACGAGAGCTGATCGCACGCCCGTGAGCCTCGACGGTGCCCGGCCCGACGGCCCCCTGCTGGTCGTCGGGCTGGGCAACCCCGGCCCCGACTACGACGGCACCCGGCACAACGTCGGGTTCGTCGTCGTCGACGCGCTCGCCGGGCGCCTCGGTGCCCGGTTCTCGGCGCACAAGCGCTCCGGTGCCGACGTCGCCGAGGGCCGGCTCGCCGGGCGCCGCACCGTGCTGGCCAAGCCGCGCGGCTACATGAACCTCTCGGGCGGACCCGTCGCCGGCGCCGCCCGCTTCTTCTCCGTCGCGCCGACCGACGTGGTGGTCGTGCACGACGACCTCGACCTCGAGTTCGGCGTCGTGCGCCTCAAGCGCGGCGGCGGCGAGGGCGGGCACAACGGGCTGCGCTCGATCTCGAAGTCCCTCGGCACCAAGGACTACCTGCGCGTGCGCTTCGGCATCGGCCGCCCGCCGGGACGCCAGGACCCCGCCGACTACGTGCTCAAGCGCTGGTCGGCGACGGAGCGCAAGGAGCTCGACGTGTCCGTCGAGCTGGCCGCCGACGCCGTCGAGGCGCTGGCCGCCGAGGGCCCGCCACCAGCCCGAGCTTGGTGAACGCCGACCGCGCGTAGGCCTCGACCGTCTTCTCCGACAGGTACAGCCGCTCGCCGATCCCGCGGTTCGAGCGGCCCTGCGCCATCTCCGCGAGCACGTCGCGCTCGCGGTCGGAGAGCGTGTCGAGGGGGTTGCGGACGCGGCGGCGCCCGACGAGCTGGGCCACCACCGCCGGGTCGACCACGACGCCCCCGGCGACGACGCGGCGCAGCGCGTCGGTGAGCTCGTCGACGTCGCCGACGCGCTCCTTGAGCAGGTAGCCCGTGCCCCCGCCGTCCCCGTCCAGGATCGACAGCGCGAAGTGCGGCTCGAGGTGCGCCGACAGCACGAGCACGCCGACGTCGGGGTGCCGCTCGGCGAGCGTTCGCGCGGCGTCGAGGCCCTCGGTGGTGTGGGTCGGCGGCATCCGGATGTCGACGAGGACGGCGTCGGGACGGTGAGCCGCGACCGCGTCGAGCAGCGCCGTCGCATCGCCGACCTCGGCGACCACCTCGATCCCCGCGTCGGCGAGCAGCCGGGCGACGCCGACCCGGAACAGGGCCGCGTCGTCGGCCACGATCACCCGCACGGCAGGGTCGCCGTCACGCGCGTCCCGCCGCGGGCGGGACTGCTCACGAGCAGCTGGCCGCCCACCGCGGCGACCCGGTCGGCGAGCCCGCGCAGGCCCGAGCCCTCCGCGTCCGCCCCGCCGACGCCGTCGTCGGCCACCTCGACCCGCAGCTCGCCGCCGTCGGGGACGACGCTGACCTCGACCCGTGACGCCGAGGCGTGCTTGGCCGCGTTGGTGACGGCCTCGGACACCACGAAGTAGCACGTCTGCTCCACCGGCTCCGGCGGCCGCTGCGGCGGCACCCCCTCGAGGACGACCGGCACCGGCGCGCGCTCGGCCAGCGAGGCCAGCGCCGGGCCCAGCCCCGCGTCGGTGAGCAGCGCCGGGTAGATGCCGCGGGCGAGCTCGCGGAGCTCGGCGAGCGCGGCCGTGAGCTCCTCGCCCGCCTCCACCAGCAGCGCGTCGAGCTCCTCCGCCGGGGACGCGAGCCGGGCGCGGGCCAGGCGCAGCGCCAGCCCGACGGCCACGAGACGCTGCTGCGCCCCGTCGTGGAGGTCGCGCTCGACGCGGCGGCGGCCGGCGTCGGCGGCCTCGACGAGGCGCGTCCGCGACGCCCGGACCTCCGCCAGCTGCTCGCGGACCTCGGCGTGCAGGCGCTCGTTCTCCACCGCCAGCCCGGCGCCCGCGGCGACGGCCTCGACGAGGTCGGGCTCCTCGGTCAGCACCGGGTCGTACCGCAGGACCGCGACCGGCTCGCCGTCGCGCTCGAGGTGGGTGACCGCCCGGTCACCGCAGGGCGTGACGTCGGCGGGCCGGCCGGCGGCGTCGACGTAGGTGTCGGTGCCGGGCACGCGGTAGGCGATGTCCGCGGTGGGGTCGTGCAGGGCCCGCGCGACGACCGCGCGCAGGTGGGCCGGGGCCGCCGACCCGACCCCGAGGTCGACGACCAGCCGCCCGACCCCGGAGCGGTCGAGCCGTCCGCGCAGCAGCCCCAGCAGCAGCGCGACCGGCCACACGACGAGCACGACCTGCGCGGACCAGGCGAGGACGACCCCGGCCGACGGGGGCAGGAACAGCAGGATCGCGGTGCGCTGGACGAGCAGCGTCGCGACGACGACGGTGCCGCCGACCAGGCCCGGGGTCAGCGCGCGCCGCGCCGCGGCACCCGCGGCGCACCAGCGGGTCCAGATCGACACCAGGACCGACACGAACAGCACGACGACGACCGCCTGGACCACGAGGTCGACCGGCTCCGGGGAGAACTCGCCGCTCGCGGGCGTGATGAGCAGGCCGTTCGGCGGCGGCCCCTCGCCCCGGCCTCGCTGCGCCCCGAGGGCGAGGAACACGGCGTCGAGCGGCGCGGAGAGCAGGTAGCCGACGACGACGATGGCGCGCTGGCCGGGGCTGCCGGTCCGCCCGGTGGGGAACGTGACCAGCAGGTGCACGAACAGGCTCAGGGACACCGAGCTCAGCAGCACGCCCAGGACGAAGGCCGGCGTCGTGTCCACGGCGACGAGGAACCGCGCGAGCCAGGCGAACCCGAGCAGGACCATCAGCACGCCGGTGCGGTTGCCGGGCCGGCGCCGCCGCGCGGCCAGCCCGACCCCGATGAACGACCAGCCCACGGCGAGGTTGAGCACCAGCGTCGGGGCGACGAGCTCGGCGGGGACCTCGTAGCCGCCCCGCACCAGGGCGCCGGCGGCCGCGGCGCCGGCGAGCACCGCCGCCAGGGCGGTCGCCCAGGTCGTCACCGCCTCCCGCCGGGGACTCACGGGTCGCCCAGCACCCGGCGCAGGGCGTCCCCGGAGAGGTCGTCCTTCGCGATGAAGCCCCGCGCGGGGCTGGCGTCCACCCGCCGGCCGTAGTCGTCGCGGGCGCGGCTCGACACGAGCACCACCGTGGGCGCGCCGTAGACACCGTCGTCGCCCGCCAGGACCTCGGCCACACCGAAACCGTCGAGGTCCGGGAGCCGGATGTCCAGCAGCACGACGTCGGGGGCGAGGGTCCGCACGGCGTCGAACGCGTCGGCGGCGTCCCCGGCCTCCCCGACGACGTCGAACCCGTCGGCCATCAGCAGACGGCGCGCGAGGGACCGGAAGGACGCGTGGTCGTCGACGATGAGCACCCGGGCGGTCACGCTCCGGACGGTGGCACCGGCGGGGCCCCCGGGCTACGGGGGTGGCCCTGGTCAGGGCGAGGGATGGCCTGCTGGTGGCCCGCTCGCGACGCGCGGACGCTCCGGGAGCATGACGACACCGACGGCCGCGGCACCCCCGGCCCGACGCGCCCGGTCCGCGGTCGCCGCGGTGCTCCGCACGGCGCGGCGGGGGCATGCCGGGCTGTTCTGGCTCGCCGCGACACTGGGCGCGCTCGCGGTCGTCCTGGCGTTCGCCGCCGTCGTCGACGACCGCGAGCTGCTCGGCGCGCCGCTCTGGCTCAAGCCGCTGAAGTTCGCCCTGTCGTTCGGGCTCTACGCCCTGGCCCTCGCCTGGATGATCGGGCAGCTCGACCGGGGCCGGCGCACCGCCCGGGCCGTCGGCTGGGTGCTGACGGTCGGCTCCGCGGTCGAGGTCGGCGTCATCGTCGCCCAGGCCGCGCGCGGCCGCCGCAGCCACTTCAACGAGGAGACCCCCCTCGACGGGTCCCTGTACTCGCTGATGGGCGCGACGGTCGCGCTGATCTGGCTGGCCACGGCCGTGGTCGCGGTCGTCCTGCTGCGGCAGCGCGTCGCCGACCCGGGGTTGCGGTGGGGCATCCGGCTCGGGCTGGGCGTGGGCCTGGTCGGCATGGGCCTGGGGATGCTCATGGTCGACGGCGGCGCGCACGCCGTCGGGGTGGCCGACGGCGGGCCGGGCCTGCCCTTCGTCGGCTGGAGCACCGTCGGCGGCGACCTGCGGGTCGGGCACTTCGTCGGCATCCACGCACTGCAGGTCCTCCCGCTGCTGGCCGCCGCGCTCGCGGCGACCCGGCTCGACGCCGCCGCCCGCCGCGGTCTGGTGGTGGTGGCCGGCCTCGGCTACCTCGGCCTGGTCGGCCTGGCCACCTGGCAGGCCCTGCGCGGCCAGCCGGTGCTCGCCCCCGACGCGCTCACGCTCGCCGTGCTCGGCGCGCTCGTGCTCGCCGTCGGGCTCGCGGCCGCCACCGTCCTGCGCCACCGCACCACTGCCGAGCGCCCGGAGGTCCTCCGATGACCACGTCCACCACGACCACCTCCGACTCCCGCGTCGCCCGCCTGTTCGGCCTGCAGGGCGACCACTGGACGCGCCACGCCAACCCGTGGAGCGTCTGGACGCGCTTCCTCGCGCTGCCGCTGCTCGCCCTCGCGGCCTGGAGCCGCGTGTGGCTCGGCTGGTGGGCGGTGCTCGCGGGCGTCGTCGCCCTGGTCTTCACGGTGGTCCAACCGCTGATCTTCCCCCCGCCCCGGTCGACACGGAACTGGGCGTCGCGGGGGGTGCTCGGCGAGCGGATCGCCTCCGAGCGCGCCCCGGCGGACCTGCCGCCGCAGTTCGGGACCTCGCGGGTGCCGGCCGTGACCATTGCCTGGCAGGTGCTCGGGATGGCGATCCTCGTCGTCGGCCTCGTCCGGCTCGACCTGCTCCTCACCGTCGCCGGGATCGCGATCGTCCAGTGCGCCAAGGCCTGGTTCATCGACCGCGCCGTCCTGCTCTTCGAGGACGTGAAGGGCCGCGACCCGGAGGTGGCCGCCTGGGAGTACGGAGAGGACCGATGACCGACGACCTCGCCCTCGCCCGGCACGCCGGCGCCCTCGCCGTCGTGGCGGGTGCGCTGGTGGTGCTCACCGACCTGGGCCGCCTGCTCGGCGGTCGCGGCCCCGTCGCGCTGACGACCGACCCGTTCACGGTCGCCGTCAACGCGGGGTACGCGGTGTCGTTCGCCCTGCTCGCGGTGGCCCTCGTCGCGGTCTACCTGCGCCAGGCCCGCGCGGCGGGGACGTTCGGCGCCGTGGCGTTCGCCGTCGCGCTCGTCGGGGTCGTCGAGCACGCCGGCACCATGTGGTTCGACGGCTTCGCCGCGCCCTGGATCGCCGCGGTGGCGCCCGCCGCCTTCGCCGCCCAGCGCACGCCGGTCCTGCTGACGGGGGCGGTCGCGAGCTACGCGCTGTTCGGGCTGGGCTGGCTGCTGTTCGGCGTGTCGGTGCTGCGCGCGCGGGTGCTGCCGCGGGCGATCGGCGTCGCGTTCCTGGTCAGCGGCGTCCTCGGCCTCGGGGCGGGCGCGGCGCCGTGACCAGCGCTCGCAGCTGCGCGTCCAGGGCCATCAGGCGCTCGGGCTCGGTGGCCGCGGCCGCGAGCTCCTCGTGCAGCTTCGTCTCCTGCGTCGCGATCTTCTCCAGCCGCCGCTCGATGCGCGCCACCTCCTTGCGGGCGGCGCGGCGCTCGCCCTCGGCGCGGGCGTCCCCGCTCGGCGGCGCCGAGGAGGAGGACACCGACGGCGCCGCGGGCTGGCCGGCGCGGCGACGGAGGTACTCCTCGACGCCGCCGGGCAGGTCGGTGATGCGGCCGTCGCCGAACAGCCCGACGACGCGGTCGCACACGCGCTCGGTGAGGTAGCGGTCGTGGCTGACCACGACGAGCGTGCCCGGCCAGCCGTCGAGGAGATCCTCGAGCTGCTGGAGGGTGTCGACGTCGAGGTCGTTGGTCGGCTCGTCGAACATCAGGACGTTGGGCTCGGTCATGAGCAGGCGCACGAGCTGGAGGCGCCGCCGCTCGCCGCCGGAGAGGTCGGTGACCGGGGTCCACTGGCGGGCGGCGGGGAAGCCGAACCGCTCGGCGAGCTGCGACGCGGTCTGCTCGTACTTGCCGATCCTCACCCGCTCCGCGATGTCCTCGACGGCCTGCAGCACCCGGCGGTGCAGCGGGAGGTCGGAGAGGTCCTGGGACAGGTGGGCCAGGCGCACCGTGGTGCCCTGGACACGCTTGCCGCCGTCGAGCTCGCGCTCGCCGGCCAGCGCCCGCAGCAGCGTCGTCTTGCCCGAGCCGTTCATGCCGAGGATCCCGACGCGGTCGCCGGGGCCGATCCGCCAGGTCTGGCGGTCGATCAGGGTGCGGTGACCGACGGAGAGGGTCGCGTCCTCCAGCTCGAGCACCGTGCGCCCGAGCCGGTGCTTGGCCATGGTGACCAGCTCGACGGAGTCGCGGGGCTCGGGGACGTCGGCGATCAGCGCCTCGGCGGCCTCGACGCGGTAGCGCGGCTTGGACGTGCGCGCCTGGGGCCCGCGGCGCAGCCAGGCCAGCTCCTTGCGGGCGAGGTTGCGACGGCGCTGCTCGGCGGCGTCGGCGAGCCGCGCCCGCTCCGCCCGCGCGTAGATCCAGTCGCCGTAGCCGCCCTCGTACTGCTCGACGCGGGCGTCGACGACCTCCCAGGTGCGCGAGGCCACCGTGTCGAGGAACCAGCGGTCGTGGGTGACGACGACGAGCGCGGTGCGCCGGGCCAGCAGGTGCTCGGCCAGCCAGCCCACGCCCTCGACGTCGAGGTGGTTGGTGGGCTCGTCGAGCACGAGCAGGTCGAGCTCCTGGACCAGCGCCGCGGCCAGGGCGATCCGCTGGCGCTCCCCGCCGGAGAGCCCCTCGATCGAGGTGTCGAGCCCGCGGTCGCCGCCGGGGCGCAGGCCCTCGATCACGGCGCGGCTGCGGCTGTCGGCGGCCCACTCGTGGTCGGGCACGGGTCCCCCGAGCACGGCCTCGCGCACCGACGCCCCGGTGGGCCGCGACTGCTGGGTCACGGTGGCCATGCGCAGGCCGCGCACCGGGCTCACGCGGCCCGCGTCGGGGGTCGTGAGCCCGGCGAGGATCGAGATGAGCGTCGACTTGCCCCCGCCGTTGCGGCCGACGACACCGATGCGGTCGCCGGTGTCGACGCCGAGGGAGACGCCGTCGAGCACCGGCTTCGGGCCGCCGAAGGCGATCGAGACCGACTCGAGGTTGACCAGGTTGGGCACGGTTCTTCAGTCTCCGGGAGGAGCGAACGGGGAGTTCGCTCGCATAGAAGCAGCGAACGGCGCGTTCGTTGCGCGAGGGGCGGGCGAGGGTAAGGCGTAGGCGCCGGGGCCGGGTTCGCGCGGCCGGGGCGGGCCGGTGGACCCGCCGCCCTCGCCGTCGACCACGCGCGCGCCGGGCACCGGGCCGTGGGCCACGCGCACCGTGCGGCACACGCCGACGCCCGCGAGCTCGGCGGCGACGCGTACGGCGGCATCGTGGCCGTCGCAGAGGAACACGCAGGTCGGGCCCGAGCCCGAGACGACGCCGGCCAGGGCGCCGGCGTCCACCCCGGCACGCAACGTGCGGCGCAGGCCCGGGTCGAGGCTCACCGCGGCCGCCTGCAGGTCGTTGCCCAGCAGCAGGGCCAGCGAGCGCGCCTCGCCGGACGCCAGCGCCTCGAGCACCGGCTCGACGTCGCCGACCCGTCGCGGCGCCTCGGGGCGGGCGCGCAGGCGGTCGAGCTCGGCGAACACGGTCGGCGTCGACAGCCCGTGGTCGGCGACCGCGACCACCCAATGGAAGGTGTGCCGCGACAGCACGGGCACGAGCCGCTCGCCCCGTCCGGTGCCCAGCGCCGTGCCGCCGTGCAGCGCGAAGGCGACGTCGGAGCCGACCTCGGCGGCGACGCCCATCAGTGCCTCGCGACCGAGGTCGAGGCGCCACAGGCTCGCCGTGGCCAGCAGGGCGCCCGCGGCGTCGGCGCTGCCGCCCGCCATGCCGCCCGCGACGGGGATCGCCTTGCGCAGGCCGATGCGGACGTCGGGCCGGCGGTCGGCGCGGCGCGCGAGGGCCTCGACGGCCTTCCACGCGAGGTTGCTGGTGTCGGTGGGCACGTCGGCGCCGGTGACGCCGTCCGCGGCGGACACGGACACGCCCGGCTCGATCGCGCCGGGGACCGCGGTGGTCACGCTGACCTCGTCGGTGATGCTCAGGGCCTGGAAGACGGTGACGAGGTCGTGGTAGCCGTCGGGGCGCAGGTCGCCCACGGCCAGATGCAGGTTGATCTTGGCCGGGACGCGGACGGTGACCGGCGGTCCGACGGCGGAGAGCACCCGTCCAGGGTACGGACCGCGGCCGGGCGGCCTCGTCGTCACGCCGGCGTCACCGCGGAGGTCACGCCGTGGCGCGGTGGCGCCCGGCGCGGGCGATCGCCGTGAAGGCGGCGACGTCGAGCGACTCGCCGCGCGCGCCCGGGTCGACCCCGGCCGCGCGCAGCACGGTCTCGGCCGCCGGTGCCGAGCCCGCCCACCCCGCGAGAGCGGCCCGCAGCGACTTGCGGCGCTGGGCGAACGCGGCGTCGACGACGGCGAAGACGTCGCGGCGGGGCACGTCGGACTCCGCCGGCTCGGGGTGGCGGGCGAACGCCACGAGCCCGGAGTCGACGCCGGGCACCGGCCAGAACACCGCGCGCGGGACCGACCCGGCGCGCCGGGCCTCGCCGTACCAGGCGAGCTTGGCCGACGGCGCCCCGTAGGCCCGCTCCCCCGGCCGCGCCGCCAGCCGCTCGGCGACCTCGGCCTGGACCATCACCAGGCCGCGGCGCAGCCCGGGCAGCACGGCCAGCAGGTGCAGCACCACGGGCACGGCGACGTTGTAGGGCAGGTTGGCGACCAGCGTGGTGGGCTCGACCGGCAGGTCGGCGGGCGCCAGGCGCAGCGCGTCGGCGGTGACCACGCGCAGGTCGGCGGCCGGGGCCCGCTCGGCGACGGTGGCCGGCAGGCGCCCGGCGAGCACCGGGTCGATCTCGACGGCGACGACGGTGGCCGCCGCCTCGAGCAGCGGCAGGGTCAGCGAGCCCAGACCCGGCCCGACCTCGAGCACCACGTCGTCGGGACCCACCTCCGCGCGCCGGACGATGCGGCGCACGGTGTTCGCGTCGTGGACGAAGTTCTGCCCGAGGCGCTTGGTGGGGCGCAGGTCGAGCTCCGCGGCCAGCGCCCGGACGTCCGTCGGCCCGAGCAGGCGCACGGGGTCGGTCACGCGGTCATCGTGGCGCTGCGCGCGTGTGCGCGCTTGCCCGTGCTGGAGCACGGGCAAGCGCGCACGAGCGCGGAGCGCAAAGTGCTACTTCTTGCCGCAGACCGGCCAGGCGCCGTAGCCGCCGCGGTCGGCGCGGACGCGCTCGGCGACGGCGATCTGCTCCTCGCGGCTGGCCTGGTGCGGCAGCGAGGCGAACTCGTCGCCGTCGTAGGCCCGCCAGGTGCTGCGGTCGAACTGCAGGCCGCCGTAGTAGCCGTTGCCGGTGTTGATCGACCAGTTGCCGGTCGACTCGCACTGGGCGATGCGGTCCCACTTGCCGCGGCCGACCGACGGGGCCGAGCTCTCCGGCTTGGTGCCGCGGCGGACGACGCCACCGACGGGCTGGCGGGTCACCTGCGACTCGCCGACCTGGGTGCGGCCGGTCTCCGAGCCGTTGGTCGCGTTGACCGACCAGGTCACGACCTCCTCGCCCGCCGTGCCGGCCTGCTCGACGCGGGTCTCGCCCTGCTCGAGGTCCGGGTCGTCGACCGTGCGCATCGGCGGCGCGATCGGGCGGGTCTCGGTGACCTGGGTGACCGTGTTGCGGGTGACCGTGATCGTCGACCCGCCGGTCAGCGAGTCGCCGCCGGCGACCGTGTCGGTCGGGCTCAGGGCCAGCCCGTTCTGGGCGAGCAGCTCCTGGGCGTTCAGGGCCGTGGTGGTGAGCTGGCGCGGCGCACCGGCCCCGTCGACGAGCGTGACCGTCTTCGGCACACGGACGTCGAGGTTCATCCCGTTGACGGGGATGGCGGCGCTCAGCGGCGCGGAGGCGACGACCTGGTCGGTCGGCAGGCCGAGCTGGGCGAGTGCGTCGGCGACCGTGCGGGCCGTCGTCGTGATCGTCTGCGGGCGACCGTCGACCATGAGGGCGACGTCGCGCGAGCGGTTGATGACGAGGTGGTCCCCGTCGGCGACCGCGGCGTTCGGGCCCGGGGCGAGCTGGTCGCCCGGGCCGAGCTCGATGTCACCGCTCTCGAGGGCGCCGGCGACGTCGCCGGAGAAGGTGTGCACGACCTGGTCGACGCCGTCGACCGTGACCGTGACCTCCTTGTCCAGCGCCACCGCCGTGCTGCCGCCCGCGGCGACCGCGAGCAGGGCCACCGCGACGCCGCCCTTGACGGCGTTCGAGCGGCGACGGGTGTCGGTGGTGAGGCGCTCGGGGTCGTCGAGCTCGGTGAGCCCGGCCGGTGCGGCGGCGCGGAGGTCCTCGTCGGCCTGCTCGTCGGCGAACGCCTCGAGGTCGTTCCACTCGTCGAGGTCGGGCAGGGCGATGGCGCCGGAGGCACCGTCCGCGCGGGCCACGGGAAGCGGGCCGGTGATGTCGTCGAACCAGGCCGGCGTCTCGACGGCGGACGTGCCGTAGGCGGTGCCGTAGCCCCGGTCGTACCCGAACTCGTGGGCGGCGTCGTACCCGAAGTCGGAGGTGTGCTCCGACCCGTACGACTGCTCACCGGTGTACGCGGTGCCGTACCAGTCGTCGCCGGGCGTGCGCTCGACGAGCGGGAGGCCCGCGGTGTCGGTCTCGCCGGTGTCGGCGTGACCTGCGCGGCCGCGGGCGGTGGCGGTGTCGGCGCTCATCGGGCGTCCGCCGTGACGAGCAGGCCGGCGAGCGGGGAGCACGAGGAGGACATCGAGGCGAGCAGGGAGCGCACAGGCACGGGGGAGTCCACATCGTTCGTACCTCCGGGCAGGAGCCGCGCCCTGGGGAGTGGGTCAGGACCTCGGTGTGGTCCTGGCGTCCTCCCTGTGGTGGGGACCTGGGGAAGTCCTCATC
>JAQSWW010000176.1 GCA_029266415.1 Actinomycetospora sp.
CCGATGCCGAGCTTCTCCTTGATGCGCTTCTCGATCTCGTCGGCGACGTCGGGGTTCTCGCGCAGGAACTTGCGGGCGTTCTCCTTGCCCTGCCCCAGCTGGTCGCCCTCGTAGGTGTACCAGGCGCCCGACTTGCGCACGATCGCCTGCTCGACGCCCATGTCGATCAGCGAGCCCTCCTTGGAGATGCCGCTGCCGTAGATCATGTCGAACTCGGCCTGCTTGAACGGCGGGGCCACCTTGTTCTTCACGACCTTGACCCGCGTGCGGTTGCCGACCGCGTCGGCGCCGTCCTTGAGCGTCTCGATGCGGCGGATGTCGAGCCGGACCGAGGCGTAGAACTTCAGCGCCTTGCCACCCGTGGTGGTCTCCGGCGAACCGAACATGACGCCGACCTTCTCGCGCAGCTGGTTGATGAAGATCGCCGTGGTGCCCGAGGCGTGCAGCGCGCCGGTGATCTTGCGCAGCGCCTGGCTCATGAGGCGGGCCTGCAGACCGACGTGGCTGTCGCCCATGTCGCCCTCGATCTCGGCGCGCGGCACGAGGGCGGCCACCGAGTCGACCACGATGACGTCCAGCGCGTTCGAGCGGATCAGCATGTCCATGATCTCGAGCGCCTGCTCACCGGTGTCGGGCTGCGAGACCAGCAGTGCGTCGGTGTCGACCCCGAGGGCCTTGGCGTACTCCGGGTCGAGCGCGTGCTCGGCGTCGATGAACGCCGCGATGCCGCCCTGGGCCTGGGCGTTGGCCACCGCGTGCAGCGTGACCGTCGTCTTGCCCGAGGACTCCGGGCCGTAGATCTCCACCACGCGTCCGCGGGGCAGCCCGCCGACGCCGAGCGCCACGTCGAGGGCGATCGACCCGGTCGGGATGACGTTGACCGGCGCCCGGCCGTCGTCGCCCAGACCTCGTGGTCGGGGGTCGACTCTCGGCGCCGACGCTAGGCGGGGGGTCCGACACCGCGGTGCCGGAGCCGGCCGCCCTGTGGAGGAACGGAACGGTTGTGGACGGACGGTGGCGACGCTGACGTCGCGCAGCGACCGTACGGAGCAGGGTAGACGAACACGTGTTCGATACCGAGCCCCGGTCGCCGACCGGCGTGTTGAGCTGCCCGGCGCCGGTCAGCGCCGCTCGGCGGGGACCTCGAACTCGGCGCACACCGCCCGCCAGACGTCGCGGGGCTCCTGGCCGTCCTCCAGGGCCTGCTCGACGGTGCGCCCCTGCAGGGCGCCGAAGACGTGGTCGCGGGCGATCGAGCCGGCGCGCACGGCCCCGAACTCGTCGTCCATGAGCCGGCGGAAGTGGGTCAGCCGCACGGGCGCCACGATAACCTCGGGTCGTGGACCTCCCGCTCGCCACCGCGCTCGGCCCCGCCGGGGGCACGATCGGCACGGTCGTCGCGCTCCTCGGGCTGGTGGCGGCGCTGGTCGTACTGCTGCGCTGGTGGTTCCAGAACCGGGACCGCTGACCCCGCTCACCGTTCGTCCTCGGGCACCGGACCCAGGCGCAGCGCGATCAGCGCACCGCCGGCGAAGAACGCCGTGAGCTGGCCGGGAGCCCCGTCACGGGCGTGCACCCGCCACGTGACGTCCTCGCCGACCAGCTCCTTGCGCGTGACGTCCCGGGTGACGCCGTCGGCGAGCAGCTCCGCGACGTCGTCCGCCGGCCCGCCGAACGGGCGCTCCACCTCGGCGCGGGCGCCGGCGAGCAGCGCGCGCAGGCCGGTGACGTCGCCGGCGGACCACGCCGACTCGAAGCCGAGGGCGGCCAGGAAGACGTCGGCCTGGCCGCGACCGCGGCGACGGAGCTCGCGCAGGAACGCGACGTCGCGGTTGACCTTGGAGGCCGCGCCGAGGAGGCCGGTCACGGGCGAGCGGGCCAGTTCGAGGACGCGGACGGCGACCTGCCGGTACCCGCTGGCCGGGGTGAGGGTGCCCGCGGCCAGGAGCTGGTCGATCTTCTCGATCGACGCGAGCTCCTGGTAGAGCGAGAGGTTGCCGGCGAGCTCGTTGCGGCGGTCGGCGATCTCGAGGGTGGTGTGGGGCTCGTCGTCGCGGCGGGTCGGGTTGATCTGGACGACCCACAGCTCGTCGGGGTCGTCGTCGAGCAGGGGCGCGACCGGCGGGTTCTGCGAGAACAGGCCGTCCCAGTAGGCGCCGTCGTCGACGTGGACCGCCCGGAAGAGGGTGGGGATCGCGGCGGAGGCGAGCACGGTGTCCGGGGTGATGCGGTCGCGGCGGCTGTCGAACGCGCGGAACGCGCCGCTGCGGACGTCGACGGCGCCGAGGACCAGCCGCGGGTGGCGGGCGTCGGTGTCGATCGACAGCGCCTCGAAGTCGACGTGGCGGCGCAGCAGCCGGCGGAACTCCCCGCGCCCGTCGAACGGCGGCGGCACGAGGTAGGGGTTCAGCGGCGGGGCGAGGCCGAGGCTCTGCACGAGGCCCGCCCCGACCACCGCGGCGTTGCCGAGGCGCTCGACCGGCCCGCGGGCGGCGTTGTCCTCCCAGAACGCCTCGAGGCGCTCGGGGACCCGGTCCGGCGAGCCCTCGCGCAGCGCCGCGTACGTCAGCAAAGCGTTGATCGCCCCACCGGAGGTGCCGCTGACCGCGACGATCTCGTGGCCGTCGAACGCGCCCCGATTGACGAGGCGGGCCACGACACCGGCGGTGAACGCTGTGTGGCTGCCGCCGCCCTGGAAGGCGAGCGCGATCCGCATCCGATCACGCTAGTGATCGGCACGGTGCCCGGGAAGCGGTCCAGCGGGTCGCTGTCGGGGGGCGGGGGCACCATGGACGCGTGACCCCACCCGACGGGACGACCGCGGCCGGCTCCACCGCCGGCACGGCGGCCGTGCTCGACCGTTTCTCCCCCGCGACGCGTGAGTGGTTCACCGGCGCGTTCGCGGGCGCCACGCCGGCGCAGGAGGGCGCGTGGGAGGCGGTCGCCGACGGGCAGCACGCGCTGGTCGTCGCCCCCACCGGGTCGGGCAAGACGCTCGCGGCGTTCCTCTGGGCGCTCGACCGGCTGGCCACCACGCCGCCGCCCGAGGAGGCCACGCGGCGCTGCCGGGTCCTCTACGTCTCGCCGATGAAGGCGCTCACCGTCGACGTGCAGCGCAACCTGCGTTCGCCGCTGACCGGGCTGCGGCAGGCCGCGCACCGCCTCGGCCTGCCCGAGCCCGACGTCACCGTCGGGTCGCGCACCGGCGACACCCCGGCCGACGAGCGCCGCAGCTTCAACCGCACGCCGCCGGACATCCTCGTCACCACGCCCGAGTCGCTGTTCCTGCTGCTCACGTCCGCGGCGCGCGAGTCGCTGCGCGGGGTCGACACCGTGATCGTCGACGAGGTGCACGCCGTCCTCGCGTCGAAGCGGGGGGCGCACCTCGCGCTCAGCCTCGAGCGGCTCGACGCGCTGCTCGACGCGCCCGCCCAGCGCATCGGGCTCTCGGCCACCGTCCGCCCCGTCGACGAGGTGTCGGCGTTCCTCGGCGGTGGGCGACCGGTGCGGGTCGTGGCCCCGGGCACGAGCAAGACCGTGCAGGTCCGCGTCGAGGTGCCGGTCGAGGACATGGCCGCGCTCGACGGCGGCGGCAACGGCGCGGGGCCGGGGGTCGAGGAGGAGGTCGAGGGCTCGGCGGCCGGGGCGGCGCAGCGGGCGTCGATCTGGCCCGCGGTGCAGGAGCGCGTGCTCGACCTCGTCGGCGAGCACCGCTCGACCATCGTGTTCGCCAACTCCCGGCGCCTCGCCGAGCGGCTCACCGCGCGCATCAACGAGCTGGCCACCGAGCGCGCGCACGCCGCGGCGGAGAGCGCGCCGGTGGAGCTGGACGACCCGGAGCCGACCGACCCGGAGCCGACCGACGACGAGGCCGACGAGGTGGCGCCCGTGATCGGCCCGTTCCCGGCCGAGGCGGTCGGGCAGTCCGGGGTCGCCGAGCCGGCCGAGGTCATCGTCGCCCGCGCCCACCACGGCTCGATGAGCCGCACCCAGCGCACCCTGGTCGAGGAGGCGCTCAAGTCCGGGCGGCTGCCGTGCGTCGTGGCCACCTCGAGCCTCGAGCTCGGCATCGACATGGGCGCGGTCGACCTCGTCGTGCAGGTCGAGGCGCCGCCGTCGGTGGCCAGCGGGCTGCAGCGCGTCGGGCGTGCAGGGCACCAGGTGGGCGCCGTGAGCGAGGGCGTGGTCTTCCCCAAGTACCGCGGCGACCTCGTCTCCTGCGCCGTCGTCGCCGAGCGCATGGCCGGCGGTGCCATCGAGGCGATGCACTACCCGCGCAACCCCCTCGACGTCCTCGCCCAGCACGTCGTCGCGATGACGGCGATGGAGCCGTGGTCGGTCGACGAGCTGGCCGCTCTGGTGCGCCGCGCCGCCCCGTTCGCGGGCCTGCCCGACTCCGCGCTCGGCGCCGTGCTCGACATGCTCGCCGGGCGCTACCCCAGCGACGACTTCGGCGAGCTGCGTCCCCGCATCACCTGGGACCGCGTCACCGACCAGCTGGCCGGCCGCCCGGGCGCCCAGCGCCTGGCGGTCACCAGCGGCGGCACCATCCCCGACCGCGGGCTCTACACCGTGGTCACGCCCGGGTCCGGCGAGGGCGGCACCGGGGGCTCGCGGGTGGGCGAGCTCGACGAGGAGATGGTCTACGAGTCCCGCGTCGGCGACACCTTCCTGCTCGGCTCCACCAGCTGGCGGGTCCTCGACATCACCCGCGACCGGGTCGTCGCCGAGCCCGCGCCCGGGGTGCCCGCGCGCATGCCGTTCTGGAAGGGCGACGCACCGGGCCGCCCGCTCGAGCTCGGGCGGGCGCTGGGCGCCTTCGTCCGCGAGGTCGCCGCGGCCGACGACGAGGCGGCGCACGCCCGCACCGAGGCGGCGGGACTGGACACCAACGCCTCGGTCAACCTGCTCGCCTACCTGCGGGAGCAGAAGGAGTCCACCCGCCACGTCCCCAGCGACCGCACGATCGTCGTCGAGCGCTTCCGCGACGAGCTGGGCGACTGGCGCCTCGTGGTCCACTCGCCGTTCGGCGCGCAGGTCAACGCGCCGTGGGCGCTCGCGATCGCGGCGCGGTTCCGCGAGACCCGGGGCCTGGAGGTGTCGGCGGCGAGCGCCGACGACGGCATCGTGCTGCGCCTGCCCGACGCCCTCGACGACGCGGGCGAGGAGATCATGCCCACCGCCGAGGACGTGCTGCTCGACCCCGACGAGGTCGAGCAGGTGGTCACCGCCGAGGTCAGCAACTCGGCGCTGTTCGCCGCGCGGTTCCGCGAGTGCGCGGCGCGCTCCCTGCTGCTCCCCCGGCGCGACCCGACCCGGCGCACGCCGCTGTGGCAGCAGCGCCAGAAGGCCGCCCAGCTGCTCAGCGTGGCCAGCCGGTTCGAGCAGTTCCCGGTGGTGCTCGAGACGATGCGCGAGGTCCTGCAGGACGTCTACGACGTCCCCGGCCTCGCGGAGCTGATGCGCGACGTCCGCTCGCGCGCGGTGCAGGTGGTCGACGTGGCCACCGCCAGCGCCTCGCCGTTCGCGCGCACGCTGATGTTCGGCTACGTCGGGATGTTCCTCTACGAGCTCGACGCGCCGCTGGCCGAGCGCCGGGCGGCGGCGCTCTCGCTCGACTCGACGCTGCTGGCGGAGCTGCTGGGCTCCGAGGCGATCCGCGAGCTGCTCGACGCCGAGGTCCTCGCCGAGATCGAGGGCCAGCTGCAGCGCACCGACCCCGAGCGCCACGTCCGCGACGCGGAGGGCACCGCCGACCTGCTCCGCTTCGTCGGCGACCTCACCACGGCGGAGGCCGCGGCCCGGGGCGTGCGCGAGGAGTGGCTCGCCGAGCTCGAGGCGGCGCGCCGGGTGATCCGCGTACGGGTGGCCGGCGAGGAGCGCTGGATCGGCATCGAGGACGCCGGGCGCTTCCGCGACGCGCTCGGGGCGGGCCTGCCGGTCGGCGTGCCCGAGGCGTTCACCGAGCCCGTGGCCGACCCGCTGGGCGACCTGCTCGCCCGCTTCGCCCGCACCCGCGGGCCCTTCCCCGTGGCCGCCGCCGCGCACCGCTTCGGGCTCGGCGTCGCCGTGGTCGGCGGGGTGCTCGACCGGCTGGTGTCCTCGGGGCGCCTCGTGCGCGGCGAGCTGCGGCCCGACGGGTCCCCGCCCCTGCCCGGGGTGCCCGCCGACCTCCCCGTGAGCGGTCAGGACGTCTGCGACGCCGAGGTGCTGCGCCGGCTGCGGCGCGGCTCCCTGGCCCGGTTGCGCGCCGAGGTCGAGCCGGTCGAGCCGGCGGCGCTGGGGCGCTTCCTGCCCGCGTGGCACGGGGTCGGCCGGCGGATCCGCCGCGCCCCGGGCGCCGACGACGTGCTGGGCGTGGTCGAGCAGCTCGCGGGCGCACCGATCCCGGCCAGCGCGCTGGAGAGCCTCGTGCTCCCGGCGCGTCTGCCCGGCTACTCCCCCGCCCTGCTCGACGAGCTCACCAGCGCGGGCGAGGTCACCTGGACCGGCTGCGGCACGCTCGCCGGCGGCGACGGCTGGCTGGCGATGGCGCCCACCGACCTCGCCGACCTCCTGCTGCCCGACCCGGAGCCCGACCTCGTCGACACCCCGCTGCACCGGGCGCTGCTCGCGACGCTCGACGCGGGCGGCGCGCTGTTCTTCCGCCAGCTCGGCGAGCGCACCCACGCCGCGCTGCGCGAGGACGGCGGCAGCGAGACCGCCATGCCCGACGACGCCACGCTCGTCGCGGCGCTGTGGGACCTCGTGTGGGCCGGGCTCGCCACCAACGACACGCTCGCCCCGGTCCGGGCACTGGTCACCGGCGGCGG
Source organism: Actinomycetospora sp. (assembly GCA_029266415.1). GTDB lineage: Bacteria > Actinomycetota > Actinomycetes > Mycobacteriales > Pseudonocardiaceae > Actinomycetospora. The sequence continues at coordinate 6,813 of JAQSWW010000176.1, forward strand.
CTCCCGCGGGTCCGGTGGCTCGCGGGGCGGCGCGCACCGGCAGCGCCGCACGCCCTCGCGCGGCCGCTACGCCCGTCTGGGCCGCGCACCGATGCCCTCGCGCACCGGCCCGCCCACGGCCGCCGGCCGCTGGTCGGGGGTGCCGGCGCGCGAGACCGACGCCACCCGGCGCGCCCAGGCCCGCACCGAGTCCTTCCTCGAGCGCCACGGAGTGCTCACCCGCGGCGCGCTGGACACCGAGCGCGCCACGGGCGGGTTCGCGGGCATCTACCCGGTGCTGCGCGCGATGGAGGAGTCCGGCCGGGCCCGGCGCGGCTACGTCATCGAGGGCCTGGGCGCGGCGCAGTTCGCGGTGCCCGGAGCGATCGACCGGTTGCGGGCGGAATCGCGACCCGAGGACACCGGCGGCGGGGTGACGGCGCTGGTCCTCGCGGCCACCGACCCCGCCCAGCCCTGGGGCGCCGCGCTGGACTTCCCGCCGACGGTCGGCCAGGACGGGGGCACCAGCTCCCACCGCCCGGGGCGCAAGGCGGGCGCGCTCGTCGTGCTCGCCGACGGCGAGCCGGCCATCTACGTCGAGCGCGGCGGCAGGTCGCTGCTGAGCTTCACCACCGACCACGACGTCCTCACCGCCGCCGCGTCCGCGCTGGCCACCGCCGTGCGCGAGGGCTGGCTGGGCAGCATCGCCGTGGAGAAGGCCGACGGGTCGGGCGCGCTCGACGGCGTCCTCGCCGAGGTCCTCACCGAGGCCGGCTTCCGCCACAGCCCGAAGGGGCTGCGCTTGCGCGCCTGAGCCGGGCCCCGGCACGCGGCGGGCGCGCGGGCACGGCAGGCTGGTGCCCGACACGAGCACCGGACGAGCAGGGAGCGGCATGGCGCTGGCGTGCCCGACATGCGAGCAGACCGCGGCCGAGTACCTTGGCATGGCCGACGACGGCCGCAACATGATGCGGTGCACGAGCTGCGGTCACGAGTGGGTACTCGGCGCCAAGCCGGTCTCCCCGCGCGCGATCAGCCAGACCACGCGCTCGCGCAGCACGACCACCCGCAGCACGACGCCCCGCAGCACGGCAGGCCGGACCCCGAGCTCGTCCGCGACCCGCTCCGCGGGCCGGACCGCGGGCACGCGCGGCCCGCTCCGCGAGCGGCGCGGGGTCGAGGACGTCGAGACCGCACGCCGCCGGTTCACGGCGACGGCGGACGCGGTGACCCCGGAGCGCTGGCGGGTGATCGAGGGCCTGCGCCGCGAGTTCCTCAGCGACTTCCCCCACCCCGAGGAGGAGGCCGGGCGCTACCGCGACGTCTACCGGCAGGCCTTCGAGGCCGACGCCCTGCCCTACGTCCAGCCGACAGCGCTCAAGGACTTCGCCAACAGCAAGGTCGTCGCCCGGCCCGGCAACATGAGCCGGTTCAACGACGAGTGGCGCGCCCTGGGCAACCAGCGGGCCGCCGAGGCGTTCCGCGGCGTCGTCGAGCACCTGCTGCGCGGCGAGGACCCGCCCGCGCCGGAGGACCGACTCACCGAGCTGATCACCTCGGACGATCCACCGGCGATGCCCGGGTTCCGCGAGGCCATGCTCACCCGGGTGCTCTGCGTCGCCGAACCGGAGCGCTTCCTGCCGATCCTGATCTACACCAGCCCGGCCGGGGGCAAGCGCGAGATCGCGCGCCGGGTGTTCGGCATCGAGCTCCCGGCGCCGGAGACGACGTCGCAGACCATCGGACGGCTCGCCTACTGGAGCAACGACCTGCTCGTCGACCTCATCGGGGACCGGTTCGTCGACCTCGACCACGCCCGCGCGTTCCTGTGGTGGGTCAAGGACCACCCGGATCTCGGCTGACGGGCTGGGCGAGCGTCGACCTCCGGCGCCCGTAGACGAGGTGGACCCGGGGGGTCCTACGTGCTCGGCCGCTACTCGGTTCCGGAGATCCAGCCCAGGCGCGTGGAGAGGTCCTCGGCCGCCGCGCGCAGGTCCGGGACGATCGCCCGGGCCCGGCGTCGCGGCAGCCGGTAGGACGGGCCGGCGGCGCTCAGCGCGGCGACCACGTCACCGCCCTGCCCCCACACCGGCACGGCGACCGCGTGCAGGCCGACCTCGAGTTCCTCGAACGAGCGGGCGTGGCCCTCGTCGACCACGCGGGCGAGCTCGGTCCGCAGCGCGGACGCCTCGGTGATCGTCGCGTCGGTGAAGCGGGGCAGGCGCCGGCGCAGGAACGCGCGCCGCTCGGCGTCGCCCATGTACGCGAGCAGGACCTTCCCGGCCGACGTCGCGTGCAGCGGGGTCCGCCGCCCGACCCAGTTGCGCGTGGTCACCGACGACGTGCCGAACTCCTGGGCGACGTTGATGGCCGCCTCGCCGTCGTGGACCGCGAGGTTGACGGTCTCGCCGACCTCCTCGGCGAGCTGCTGGCACGTCGGCTGGCCCAGGCGGGCGAGGTCCATCCGCCCCGTGGCCGACGCCGCGAGCCGCACGACGCCGAAGCCCAGCGAGATGCGCCCGCGGTCGCCCTGCTGCTCGAGCATCCCGCGCCGCGCCAGCGCCGCGACCAGGCGCGACGCGGTGGACTTGTGGACCCCGAGCTCCTCGGCCAGCTCGGTGATGCCGACCTCGCCGCGGGCCGCGACCACCTCGAGCGCCGTCACGGCCCGGTCGACCGAGCG
>JAQSWW010000303.1 GCA_029266415.1 Actinomycetospora sp.
GTCGATCGAGGTCACGGAGGCGCGGAGGAACAGCTCGGGGCCGTCGTCGCCCTCGGCCACCTCCGCGTAGGCGGCGACCGGCGCGCTGCAGCCGGCCTCGAGGGTGGCCAGCGTGCTCCGCTCGGCGACGACGCAGGCGCGCGCCGCGGGGTTCTCGAGCCGGCCGACGAGCTCGCGCGTACGGGCGTCGCTGGTGCGGCACTCGACGGCGAGCGCACCTTGCGCGGGGGCGGGCAGGACCTGCAGCGGGTCGAGGGTCTCGGTGATCTCGTCGAGCCGCCCCAGCCGGGCCAGGCCCGCCCGCGCGAGGACGACGGCGTCGAGATCACCCTGCTTGCCGTCCCCACCCACCCGCCCGAGGCGGGTGTCGACGTTCCCGCGGATCGGGACGATCTCCAGGCCCAGGCCGAGGGCCCGCAGCTGGGCGACCCGGCGGGGCGCGCCCGTGCCGATGCGCGAGCCCGGGGGCAGCTCGCCGAGGGTGAGCCCGTCGCGGGCGACGAGCGCGTCGCGCGGGTCCTCCCGCCCAGGGACGGCGGCCAGGATCAGGCCCGGCGCGGGCGCCGTCGGCAGGTCCTTGTAGCTGTGGACGGCGAGGTCGATGCTGCCCTCGACGAGGGCCTGCCGGATGGCCGTGACGAACACGCCCGTGCCGCCGAGCTGCGGGATCGCCTCGGCCGACCGGTCGCCGTCGGTGACGATGTGCACCAGCTCCACCGGGGTGCCGGTGAGGGCGGTGATCGCGTCGGCGACGGTCTGGCTCTGGGTGCGGGCGAGCTCGCTGGCCCGGGTGCCCAGGCGCAGCGTCGTGGTGACGGTCGCGGTCATGACGCCCCCCCGGCGCGCAGCTCGGGATCGGCGGTGACGGCCTCGGCGAGCGACCCGGCCACCGCCTCCACCTCGGCGTCGATGCCGAGCCCGAAGAGGGCCCGGAGCGCGCCGGCGTAGTCGGTCTCGCCCGGGGCCGCGGCCAGCTCCTTCACGCGGACGGTCGGCTCGTGCAGCAGCTTGTCGACGACGCGGCGCACCGTGCGGGCGATCTCGGCGCGGGCGCGGGCGTCCAGGTCGGGGAGCCGCGACGACAGCCGCAGGAGCTCGGCGTCGACCACCTCGGCGGCCTGGCTGCGCAGCGCGGAGACCGTCGGCGCCACCTCGGCGGCCTGGCGTTCGGCCCGCAGGAGGGCCGTCTCGGCGTCGATGAGCGCGTGCGCGGCGGTGATGTCGTCGGCCGCGACCGGGCCGGCGGTGGGCCGCCCGGGCGTCGAGGCGCGCTCGCCCTGGAGCAGCGCCAGGTCGACGACGTGGACGCCGGGCAGGCCCGCGACACCGGGGTCGACGTCGCGCGGCAGGGCCAGGTCGACGACGACGAGCGGCCGGCCGGAGCGGCCCGCCATCGCCGCGGCCACGACGTCGGTGTGGACGACGAGTCCGGTCGCGCCCGTGCAGGTGACCAGCACGTCGGCGGCGGCCAGCTCGTCGGGCAGCCGGCCGAGCTCGGCGGCGCGACCCCCCACGGTGGTGGCCAGCCGGGCGGCGTGGGCCCTGGTGCGGCTGCTCACGACGACCTCGGCGCCGCGCCGGGCGAGCGTCGTCGCCGACAGCGCGCCCATGGAGCCCGCGCCGACGACCAGCACGCGGCGGCCCTGCAGGCTGCCGATGCGCTCCTCGGCCCGGTCGAGGGCGACCGACACCAGCGAGGCCCCGGCGCGGTCGATGCCGGTCTCGGTGTGCACCCGCTTGCCGACCCGCAGCGCCCGCTGGGCGACCGGGTGCAGCGCGCGCCCGACGGTGCCCTGGTCGCGGGCGAGGGCGTAGGCCGCGCGCAGCTGGCCGAGCACCTGCGTCTCGCCGACGACCATCGAGTCCAGGCCCGCGGCGACGGTGAACAGGTGGGCGACGGCCTGGTCCTCGTAGTGGACGGTGACGTACGGGGAGAGCTCCTCGACGGTCGCGCCCGCCTGGCGGGCGAGGACCCGGCTGACGTCGGTGACGCCACCGTGGAACCGCTCGACCTCGGCAAAGACCTCGATGCGGTTGCACGTGGCGAGGACCAGCGCCTCGCTCACGTGGTCGCTGCCGATGAGCTCGTGCAGGGCCTTGACCCGGTCCTCCGCACCCATCGCGAACTGCTCGAGCAGCGCCACGGGGGCGGTCTTGTGGCTCACACCCACCGCAAGAAGACTCATGCCGGCTCACCCACCAGCCGCTGCTGGCCCATGAACGCGAGCACCTGCAGCTCGACGGATAGGTCGACCTTCCGGACGTCCACGCCGACGGGGGCGGCCAGCGTCACGGGGGCGAAGTTCAGGATGCTGCGCACCCCGGCCGCCGCCATGCGGTCGCAGACGGACTGCGCCACCTCGGCGGGGGTGGTGATGACGCCGATGGTGGCCCCGGCATCGGTGACCACCTGCTCCAACTCCTCGAGCGGGCGCACGGTGTGGCCGCCGATGCGCGCACCGACCCGGGAGGGGGCGACGTCGAACAGGCCGACGAACTCGAAGCCGCGCGAACCGAACCCCGCGTAGTCGGCCAGGGCCGACCCCAGG
>JAQSWW010000013.1 GCA_029266415.1 Actinomycetospora sp.
GGTCGTGGTCACCCGGACACGCTCGCGCGCTGGCCCGGGCGGGTGACGACGGGCGGTCGACCCCGCGCGTTCGGCGGACCCGGTGCTGCCACTCGACGCGCGGACGGGTGCCGTCGCCCCGCTCGGCCGTCACCCCGTCGCCGAGCCTCGACGGGGCCCGGCGACGCCCGTCGCCGGCCACGCTGAGCGACCCCGGAGACGACGACGGGGCGGGGACCCGAAGGTCCCCGCCCCGTACGTGCCGCGCTGGAGAGCGCGCGAGATCAGGTCAGGCTGATCTTCGCGCCGGCCTCCTCGAGCTTGGCCTTGGCCGCGTCGGCGGCCTCCTTGTTGACGCCCTCGAGGATCGGCTTCGGGGCGCTCTCGACGAGCTCCTTGGCCTCCTTGAGGCCCAGGCCCGAGACGACCTCGCGGACGACCTTGATGACCTGGATCTTCTTGTCGCCGGCGGCCTCGAGGACGACGTTGAACTCGTCCTTCTCCTCCTCGACCGGGGCGGCGGCACCGCCGGCGGCCGGGGCGGCCGCAGCGGCGACCGGAGCGGCCGCGGTGACCTCGAAGGTCTCCTCGAACTTCTTCACGAACTCGGAGAGCTCGATCAGGGTCATGTCCTTGAAGGCGTCGAGCAGCTCGTCGGTGGACATCTTCGCCATGGTGGCTCCTAGGTGATGATCAGTGATGGGGGTGGGACGGGCCGAGCTCAGGCGTCGGCCGCCTCGGCGTCGGCGGACTCGACCGCCGCGACCGCGTCCTCGGTGGTGGCGCTGCCCTCGGCCGCGCGCTTGTCCTGCAGGGCCTGCGCGAGACGCGCGACCTGCGAGGCGGGGGCGTTGAACAGCTGGGCCGCCTTCGTCAGGCTGCCCTTCATCGCGCCGGCGAGCTTGCCGAGCAGCACCTCGCGCGACTCGAGGTCGGCGAGCTGCGAGACCTCGGTGGCGGAGAGCGCACGGCCCTCCATGTAGCCGCCCTTGACGACCAGGGCCCTGTTCTCGCGCTGGAAGTCGCGGAGCGCCTTGGCGGCGTCCACCGGCTCCCCGGCGATGAAGGCGATGGCCGTCGGGCCGACGAGCAGGTCGTCGAGGCCCTCGACCCCGGCGTCGGCGGCAGCCCGCTTGACCAGGGTGTTCTTGGCCACGGCGTAGGTGACGTCCGAGCCCAGCGACCGGCGCAGCTGCGAGAGCTGCTTCATCGACAGGCCGCGGTACTCGGTGACGACCATGGCCGAGGCGTCGCGGAACTCCGCGGCGATCTCGGCGACGGCAGCCACCTTGTCGGCGTTCGGAGCTCTCTCGGTCTCGGTAGCCATGCGCGCCTCCTCTCTGCGTACTCGGGCGACCGTGGTGGTCGGGCCCGGGGACGACGAACGCCCCGTGCGCAGGCGCACGGGGCGTCGGAGCGGCGCACGGGCCCTCATCGAGCCGGCCCGGCGGAGCCACGAGCCTCGTCCTCCTGCGCGGGTCGCCCCCGTCGTGGGGCCTTCGTCCGGTCGGACCTCCCGCGTGGGGCGGCCCGGCGGAGACCAGCGGTCTCGGGTGGATCGGGGTTCGATCTGTCCTTCACTCTACGCGGGCACGTCGGGCGCCCTGCGCGGCAGGGTGCCCGACGTGACCGTCAGGCCTCCGCGGAGAGCAGGTTGCGCGTGCGGTTCGGGTCGACCGGGATGCCCGGGCCCATCGTCGTGGTGACGGTGATCTTCTTGACGTAGCGGCCCTTGGCGGCCGACGGCTTGGCCCGCAGGATCTCGTCGAGGGCGGCGCCGTAGTTCTCGATGAGCTTCTCGGTGTCGAAGCTGGCCTTGCCGATGATCAGGTGCAGGTTCGCCTGCTTGTCGACGCGGAAGTTCACCTTGCCGCCCTTGATGTCGCTCACGGCGCGGGCGACGTCCGGGGTGACCGTGCCGGTCTTCGGGTTCGGCATGAGCCCGCGCGGGCCGAGGATGCGGGCCACGCGCCCGACCTTGGCCATCTGGTCGGGTGCGGCGACGGCGGCGTCGAACTCCAGCCAGCCGCCCTGGATGCGCTCGATGAGGTCGTCGGAGCCCACGACGTCGGCGCCGGCGGACTCGGCCTCGCGCGCCTTGTCGCCGGTGGCGAACACGATGACGCGGGCGGTCTTGCCGGTGCCGTGCGGCAGGTTGACGGTGCCGCGGACCATCTGGTCGGCCTTGCGGGGGTCGACGCCCAGCCGCATGGCGACCTCGACGGTCGCGTCCATCGACGTCGTCGACGTCTCCTTGGCGAGGTTGATGCCGTCGAGCGGGCTGTAGAGCTTGTCGAAGTCCACCTTCTCGGCGGCCTTCAGGTAGGCCTTGCTGCGCTTCATCTCTGTCCTTGTCTCATGGATCAGGTGTGGTCAGGGCTGCGCGGCCCTCCCACGGGTCGCCCGGCCGGGTGTCACCGGCCGGTGCGATCACTCGGCGACGGTGAGGCCCATCGACCGGGCGGTGCCGGCGATGATCTTCGCGGCCTGGTCGAGGTCGTTGGCGTTGAGGTCGGCCATCTTGGTCTGCGCGATCTCGCGGACCTGCTCGGCCGTGACCTTGCCGACCTTCTTGCTGTGCGGCGTCGCGCTGCCGGACTGCACGCCGGCCGCGGCGAGCAGCAGCTTGGCCGCCGGCGGGGTCTTGAGCTCGAAGGTGAAGGACCGGTCCTCGTAGACCGAGATCTCCACCGGCACGACGACGCCGTGCTGACCCAGCGCGGGGCCGACCGGCGGGGCCGGCGTCGCCGCGCCGGCCTTGATCTGCAGCTTGACGACCGCGGAGAGCCGTCTCTTCTTCGGGGGCATGACTGCTTCCTCTTCCGGGGGTGGTGCCTAAATCTTCGAGACCTGGTTGAACCCGAGCTCGACCGGGGTCTCCCGGCCGAAGATCGAGACGAGCACCTTGAGCTTCTGCGCGTCGACGTTGACCTCGGAGATGCTCGCGGGCAGCGTCGCGAACGGCCCGTCCATGACGGTGACCGACTCGCCGACCTCGAAGTCGACCTCGACCGCGGGCTTGGTGCCGAACGCCTCGGCGCCGGCCTTCTCGGCGCCCTTGGCCTTCTTCGGCGTCTCCTGGCGCGGCAGGAGGAACTTGACGACCTCGTCGAGCGTCAGGGGCGACGGGCGCGAGGTGGCGCCGACGAAACCGGTGACGCCCGGGGTGTTGCGCACCGCGCTCCACGAGGCGTCGTTGAGGTCCATCCGCACGAGGATGTAGCCGGGCAGCACCTTGCGCTGGACCTGCTTGCGCTGCCCGTTCTTGATCTCGGTGACCTCCTCGGTGGGCACCTCGACCTGGAAGATGAAGTCCTCGACGTCCAGGGTCTGGACGCGCGTCTCGAGGTTGGCCTTCACCTTGTTCTCGTAGCCCGCGTAGGAGTGCACGACGTACCAGTCGCCGGGCGCCAGGCGCAGGGACTCCTTGAGCGCCTGCGCCGGGTCGACCTCCTCCTCGGGCTCGGTGCCCGCGGTGTCGTCGACCCGCACCTCGTCGTCGAGGTCGCCCCGGGCGGCGAGGTCGCCGGTGCCCGCGGACTCCACGGGCAGGTCGGAGTCCTCCTCGTCGGCGGGCGCGCCCAGCGCGGTGCGGGCGTCGCGCAGGTCGGCCTCGGGGTCGACGGCGTCGGCCTCGGTGTCGTCGGCCTCGCCGGCGTCGTCGTCCTCGCGCGCCTCGCGGGCGGCACGGGCCACCTCGCCGTCGTCGAGCGTGGCCGGGTTCTCCTCGGTGCTGAGGTCCCCGTACGTGCCGCTGCCCTCGCGGACCATGACGCCGCGCGTGCGCGACTCACCGACGAGCGGGGGCTCGCCGCCGTCGGGGGTGGTGTCGGGCTCTGCGCCGGATCCTGCGGAGGTCACTTCTCGTCTCACTTCCTTTGCACGGCGGGCACCACTGCGCGGTGCCCGGCCGGCCGCTCGGCGGAACGGTCAGCCGAAGAGGGCGAACACGGCCTTGGCGAACACCCAGTCGAGTCCCGCCACGAGGGACACCATGAACGCCACGAACACGAGGACGACGAACGTGTAGACCACGATCTGCCGCCGGGTGGGCCAGTGCACCTTGCGGAGCTCGGCGACCACCTCGCGCAGGAACCGCTGCAGGCGCGCGATCGGCGACCCCTGCGGGGCGGTCTGCGTCCGGTCGCGGGTGGGGGTGGCGGTGCCCTTGCTGCCCTTGCCGCCCGTCGTCGCGCCCTTGGCGGTGGCCCCGGGACGGCGGCCGTCGCCGGCCTCGTCGCCGTCCGCGTCGGCCCGTCGTCGACGGCCCGCGGCGGTGACCGGACGCGCGTCGTCGTCGTCGCTCCCGCGCCGACGCCGGCTGCTGTCCTCGCTCACTGCGCCGTCCTCACCGTCCTCGTCCACCCATCCCGCCGGGTCCGGCGGGCCTGCCGTCGCGTGGTGCAGGGGCGACAGGACTTGAACCTGCAACCTGCGGTTTTGGAGACCGCTGCTCTGCCAATTGAGCTACGCCCCTGTGGCGGACCCGGAGGACCGCCGGACGACCGAGAGCGTCTGCGCGAACCCGCTCGGCGAGCGCGCGAAGACCACGGACGGACCGTCCCTGGAGAACCATGCTACGGCAACCGCCGGGGCCCGACGGCGCCGGGTGCACCGGGCCCGGGGCGGCGAGGCCGTCTGCCAGAATACCGGGACATGGCATCGGTCACGTCGTCCTCCACCTCCCGGCAGCCCTCCGCGACCGACCGCCGCATCTCCGCCCGGGTGGGCGGGATCGCGGAGTCGGCGACGCTGGCGGTGGACGCGAAGGCGAAGGCGCTCAAGGCCGCGGGCCGGCCGGTGATCGGGTTCGGCGCCGGCGAGCCCGACTTCCCCACCCCGCAACCGGTGGTGGAGGCGGCGATCGCGGCGTGCTCGGACCCGAAGAACCACCGCTACACCCCGGCCGCCGGGCTGCCGGAGCTGCGCGACGCGATCGCGGCCAAGACCGCCCGCGACTCGGGCTGGTCGGTCGAGGCCCGCCAGGTGCTGGTCACCAACGGCGGCAAGCAGGCGGTGTACGAGGCGTTCGCGACGCTGGTCGACCCGGGCGACGAGGTGCTGCTGCCCGCGCCCTACTGGACCACCTACCCCGAGTCGGTGCGGCTGGCCGGCGGCGTGCCCGTCGAGATCGCCTTCGACGAGTCCACCGAGTTCCTGCCCACCCTCGAGGCCCTCGAGGCCGCCCGCACGCCGAACACCAAGGCGCTGCTGTGGTGCTCGCCGTCCAACCCCACCGGCGCGGTCGCGCCGCGCGGGCTGGTCGAGGAGGTCGGCCGCTGGGCCGCCGAGCACGGCATCTGGGTCATCGCCGACGAGATCTACGAGCACCTCGTCTACGAGGGCGCCGAGCACGTCTCCATGCCGGTGGCCGTGCCGGAGACGGCCGACCGCTGCGTCGTGCTCAACGGGGTGGCCAAGACCTACGCGATGACCGGGTGGCGGGTCGGCTGGATGATCGGACCGGCCGACGTGGTGTCCGCCGCGGCGAACATGCAGTCGCACCTGAGCTCCAACGTCGCCAACGTGTCCCAGCGCGCGGCGCTCGCGGCCGTCACCGGCCCGCTGGACGCGGTGGCCGAGATGCGCGAGGCGTTCGACCGCCGCCGGCGCCTCATCGTCGAGCTGCTCTCGGGCATCGACGGCGTCACCTGCCCGACCCCGAAGGGCGCGTTCTACGCGTACCCCTCGGTCGCCGGCCTGCTCGGGCGCGAGCTGCGCGGCGAGCGCCCGCAGACCAGCGTCGACCTCGCCGCGCTCGTCCTCGAGCACGCCGAGGTGGCCGTCGTCCCGGGCGAGGCGTTCGGGACGCCCGGGTACTTCCGGCTCTCCTACGCGCTCGGGGACGACGACCTGCGCACCGGGGTCACCCGCATGGCGGAGCTGCTGGCCGAGGCCCGCTGAGCCGGGCGAGGATGCACCGACGGTCCCGCCGGGACCCTGGCGATCTCTACAGCGAGGAGAACCCGGTGGGCCGTCGGCCGATCGTCGCGCGTCTGGCCGTCGTCGCCGTGGCGGCGCTCGCCGCCCTGCTGGCGGTGCCCGCCGCATCGGCGAACCCCGTGCCGGGTGGGGTCGCGGGCCAGGTCTACGTCGCCCTCGGCGACTCGTACACGTCGTCGCCGCTGACCGGCCCGATCGCCGGGCCCCCGCCCGGCTGCCTCCGGTCGATCAACAACTACCCGCACCTCGTCGCGGGGCGCACCGGCGCCCAGCTCACCGACGTGAGCTGCAGCGGGGCCCGGACCCGGGACCTCGCCGCGCCGCAGACGGTGCAGGGCGGGCAGAACCCGCCGCAGTACGACGCGCTCGGGGACGGGACGCAGCTCGTCACCGTCGGGATCGGTGGCAACGACATCGGCTTCGGCGAGATCGTGCAGTCGTGCGTCAGCCCGACCCCGTTCGGGACGCCGTGCCGTGACCGTTGGACCGCCGACGGCACCGACCGGCTCGCGGCGCGGATCGACGAGCTCTCCGGGCGCCTCGACGACGTCCTCGACGAGGTGCACGACCGCGCGCCGGGAGCCCGGGTCCTGGTCGTCGGCTACCCGTCGGTGCTGCCCGCCGAGGGTCCCGGCTGCTACCCGGTGGTGCCCTACACCGCGGGCGACGTCGCCTACCTGCGCGGGGTGCTGACCGACCTCAACGCGACCATCGCCCGGGCGGCGCAGGACGGCGACGCGACCTACGTCGACACCGCCACCCCGACCGTCGGCCACGACGTGTGCGCCCCGCCCGGGCAGCGGTGGATCGAGGGCCTGGTCCCGACGGCGCCCGCGGCGCCGGTGCACCCGAACGCCCTGGGCGCCGAGGCGATGTCGCGGGCCGTGCTCGCGACGCTCGGGGTGCCGGCCGCGGCCTGAGGCCGCGCAGCAGCAGGGCGGGTCAGCCGACGCGGACGGTGGCGACGGCCTTGCCCAGCACGCCCTTGCCGTCGTGGGTGGCCGTCACGCTGACCGTGCGGGTGCCGTCGTCGGCGACGCCGGTGACCTTGCCGCCGAGCTCGACCGTCGCCCCGGTGTCGTCGTCGGGGACGACGACGGGGCGGGTGAAGCGGGTGGAGAAGGCCACGACGGCCGTCGGGTCGCCGGCGAGGTCGGCCACGTAGCGCGCGGCCAGGGCCATCGTGAACATGCCGTGGGCGATGACGCCGGGCAGCCCGACCTCGGTGGCGACGCGCTCGTTCCAGTGGATGGGGTTGAGGTCGCCCGAGGCGCCGGCGTAGCGCACGAGGTCGGCGCGGGTGATCGTCGCGGTGCGCGGCTCGAGGGCGTCGCCCTCGGCGGCGTCGGCGAGGACGCTCACGCGTCGTCACCCCCGGCGCGGCCGACGAGGGTGGCCGTGGTGGTGAGCACGGCCTCCCCGTCGGCGTCGGTGACGTCGCAGCGGAAGGTCACGACGTCGTTGCCCGCGAGCTCGCGGACGTCGTCGACGGCCACGACGGTGGTGACGACGTCGCCCGCGTGCAGCGGCCGGTGCAGCTCGACGGCCTGGTCACGGTGGATGACGCGGGAGAAGTCGAGACCGAGCGCCGGGTCGTCCACGACGCGCTTGGTCGCGGGCCAGGTGAACACCACCGGGAACGTCGTCGGGGCGACGACGTCCGGGTGCCCGGCCGCGCGGGCCGCGTCCCGGTCGTGGTGGACCGGGTCGTCGGCGCCGACGGCCGTGGCGAACTCGCGGATCTTCTCCAGCGAGACCTCGTAGGTCTCCGCGGGCCAGGTCCGGCCCACGAAGGAGGCGTCGAGCGGCACGGGGTGCGCTCGGGTCAGCGGGTCTCGCGGTGGCCGCGGTGGGTGCCGCAGTGCGGGCAGAACTTCTTGATCGTGAGGCGGTCGGGGTCGTTCCGCCGGTTCTTCCGCGTGATGTAGTTGCGGTTCTTGCACTCCTCGCAGGCCAGCGTGATCTTCGGACGGACGTCGGTGGTGGCCACGGAGGTTCCTCTCGCTTCGGGTGTGGCAGCGGCGGACGCGGGCGGACCCGCGACGCCGGGGTGGTAGCGGTGGCCGGACTTGAACCGGCGACACAACGATTATGAGCCGTTTGCTCTACCGACTGAGCTACACCGCCGCGATGAGCCCGTGTGCGACGTACCCGTCACACGACGAAGCCGGCGAACCCCGGTCCGCCGGCTGCTCACCGAGAGCCCCTTTACGGAATCGAACCGTAGACCTTCTCCTTACCATGGAGACGCTCTGCCGACTGAGCTAAAGGGGCCTGCCCCGCAGGGCGACCACCACGATACCCCCCGCCTCACGCGATGAGCGTGCGGGGTCCCGGGGTCGTGCCGGGCTCGCCCTGCCGCACGTCGAGGGTGTCGAGCCAGGCGTCGAAGCACACCGCGGGCAGCGGGCGGGACACGAGGTAGCCCTGCGCGACGTCGCAGCCCATCTCGGCCAGGGCGACGCGCACGGCGGCCTGTTCGACCCCCTCCGCGACGACCTGGAGGCCCAGCGTGTGCCCCATCTCGACGATCGCGCGGACGACGGCCACGTCGCCGTACTCGGTGCCCATCCCGAGCACGAAGCTCTTGTCGATCTTGACCTGGTCGACGGGCAGGCGGCGCAGGTGCGCCAGGGACGATTGTCCGGTGCCGAAGTCGTCGACGGCCAGGCGGCAGCCCAGGGCGTGCAGGCGCCGCAGCACGGGCAGGGCGACCTCGCGCTCGGAGGAGACCCCGGACTCGGTGAGCTCGAGGGTCAGCAGCTCGGCGGGGACGCGGTGGGTGTCGAGGAGCTGGGCCACCTCGTCGGGGAAGGCCGCGTTGCCGAGGTTGGCGACCGCGACGTTGACCGCCACCGACAGGCGCATCCCGCGGTCGAGCCAGCGGCGGGCGGCGGCCAGCGCCTCGTCGAGCACGAACGACGTCAGCTCGCCGATCTGCCCGGTGGCCTCGAGGACGGGCACGAACTCGTCGGGCAGCAGCAGGCCCAGCTCGGCGTGGTCCCAGCGGGCGAGGGCCTCGACGCCCACGACGGTGCGCTCGCCGAGGGACACCACGGGCTGGAAGTCGACGCGGACGTCGCGGCGCGCCACGGCGGCCGAGAACCCGCGGATGAGGCGCAGGCGCCGGGCCGCCCGCTCGCCCATGCTCGGCTCGTAGCAGCGCACGGGCTCGCCCCCGGCGCGGGTGGCGGCGAGGGCGACGTCGGCCCGCCGGAGCAGGGCGGCGGTGCGTTCGGCGCCCGCAGGGACGTCGGCGAGCCAGGGTCCGTCGGCGGCCACCCCGACGACGACGGGCGCCTCGAAGCGCACGCCCTCGACGAGGTAGGGCGGGAGCAGGCGCTCGCGCAGCGTCTCCGCGACCCGGTGGGCGTCGTGCCCGTCGACGCGCGGCAGGACGACGGCGAACGTGTCGCCCTCGAGGCGCGCGGCGACGAAGCCGTCCGCGGCCACGGCCGTGCCCGCGGTGCCGAGGCGCTCGGCGGCCAGGCGGACGAACACCTCGCCGCGCGCGTGCCCGAGCGTGTCGTTCACCGCGCCCAGCAGCACGAGGTCGACCACGGCCACCGCGCCGCCCTCGGCGAGGGGCCCGGCGGCGGCGTGCAGGAAGCCCTCGCGGTTGAGCAGGCCGGTCAGCGCGTCGTGACAGGCGTCGCGGCGCAGGCGCTCGGCGAGGGCGCGGGCCTCCGCGTCGTGGCGGCGCCGCCGGGCCCGCTGCACGACCAGCGCCGCGACGGCGGCGGCGAGCAGGACGACGAGCAGGGCGGCGACGGCGAGGACACCGGGGCCGAGAGCGGCGCCCGTGGCGGCGCCGGACGCGGCACGGACGGGCGTCACCGCACCTCACCCCTTCCCGCCCCCCAGCACGGATCCCCGGGCGGTCCGTCCCGGGTGGCCCCTGTGTGAGTACCAGGCTCCATCGTCGTCTCGTTCACCGTACGCAACAAACTGCGACCAACCGACCCGACCGTGATTCACTCCTCCGGCCCAGTATCCTCCCGCCTTCCGCGGTGGCGATGACGGTGGGGTACCGGTCCGCGCAGCATGGCACCCCGTCCGTGGTGACGGGGGCGGAACGCGGTGACCGGGCGCGTCGGACGGTCGATCGGCCGGGACGCTGCCTCCCGCCCCCGGCGCGGCAGCTCCACTGCGCCTCGTGCCGCCACCGGTGGTGGGATGACGGGGACGGACAGCGACAGCGACACGGGGGTGCGGCGTGACCGACGGCGGGCACGGGACGCGCGGAGGCGTGCGGGCCGGGATCGTGGCGACGGGCAGCGAGCTGCTGACCGGGCGCATCGCCGACCGCAACGGGCCCTGGGTGGCCGAGCGCCTCGGCGAGCTCGGGGTCGAGGTGTCGCACCTGCTGCTCGTCGGGGACCGGGGCGAGGACATGGCCGCCGCGCTGCGCTTCCTCGCCGGCGACGGCGTCGACCTGATCGTCACCACCGGCGGGCTCGGCCCGACCGCCGACGACCTGACGGCCGAGGTCGTGGCCGAGGCGGCGGGGCGCCCGCTCGAGCTCGACGAGCACATGGAGAAGGTCGTCGGCGACATCATCGCCACGTTCGCCGACCGGCTGCGGTGGGACGCCGACGCGCTCGCCGCCGCCAACCGCAAGCAGGCGATGGTGCCGCGGGGCGCGACACCGATCAGCCCGGCCGGGACCGCGCCCGGGCTGGCCGTGCCCCCGGACCCCGAACGCGGCGGCCCGACGATCCTCGTGCTCCCCGGCCCGCCGCGGGAGGTGGGCGCGATGTGGGAGGACGCGCTGGCCAGCGGGCCGGTGCGCGAGGTCCTGGCCCGCACCGCCCCCTACGACGAGACCCACCTGCGGCTGTTCGGCGTCCCCGAGTCCGAGATCGCGGCGACGCTGCGCGACGTCGGCGAGCACACGGACCTGGCGCCACTGGAGATCACGACCTGCCTGCGGGACTTCGCGCTCGAGGTCGACCTGCGCCACGCCCCGGGCTCGGCGGACGCCGTGGTGGCGCGCGACGCCGTGACCGCCGAGATCGACCGCCGGCACGGGCGCGCGGTGTTCTCCCGCTCGGGGCAGACCATCGACGAGCTGCTCTTCGACCTGCTCGACGGCCAGGTCGTGGCCACCGCCGAGTCGTGCACCGGCGGCCTGCTCGCGGGGCGTCTCACCGCGCCGGCCGGGGCCTCGGCGCACGTCGCGGGCGGGGTCGTGTCGTACTCCAACGACGCCAAGGCCGATGTGCTCGGCGTGCCCCGCGAGCTGATCGAGGCGCACGGCGCGGTGTCGCCCCAGGTGGCCGGGGCCATGGCCGGCGGGGCGCTGGCGCGGTTCGGGGCGACGGTGGCCGTGGCCATCACCGGCGTCGCGGGGCCCGGCGGCGGCACCGAGGCCAAGCCCGTCGGCTACGTCTGCTTCTGCGTGCGCACCGCCGACGGGCGCACGCTCGCCCGCGACCCCGTGCTGCCCGGCGCGCGGGGCGACATCCGCGAGCGCTCGGTCGTGCTCGCGATGCACCTGATCCGGCGTGTGCTGACCGGCGACGGGGAGCCCGCGCGCGTCTGAGCCCCGGTGATCGAAGTACCGATACGGACACTCAACGTCAGCGACGCCACTTCGCTGACACTCAGGCGACCCGGTCCAGGAAGGCCGAGACGTCGGCGAGGACCTCGTCGCGGTGGGTCTCGTTGAGCACCTCGTGCCGGGCGCCGGGGTCGATGCGCGTCGTGAGGTCGGAGCCGCGGAGCTTCTCGATCACCGGGCGGGTCGCGTCGAGCGGGACGAGCTGGTCGTCCTCGCCGTGCACCCACAGCACCGGCAGCTCGCCGAAGCCGGGTCCGGCCGCGATCGTGTCCACCGAGGCCACGAACGCCTCGAGGGTCGGGCGCTTGAACGGGCCGTGCCAGACCAGCGGGTCGTCGGCGTAGGCCTCCCCCACCGCGGGGTCGCGGGACAGGACCGCCGGGTCGATCGGCACGTCGGGGATCGGGTCGTACTCGAGGAGGCCGAACAGTCCCGGGCTGCCGCCGATGACCGGGCCGGTGATGACGAGCCCGGCGAGGACGTCCGGGAAGCGCTGCGCGTAGCGGGTCGCGAGCAGCCCGCCCATGGAGTGGCCGAGCATCACGATCGGCAGGTCCGGGTGCTCGTCGTGGGCGGTGCGCCGCACTCGATCGAGGTCGGTGACCATGTCCTCGACGTCGTCCACGAGCACACGCTCGCCCTCCGAACGGCCGTGCCCGAGGTGGTCGGGCGCGTAGACGACGGCGCCGCCGGCGGCCAGGTGGTCGAGGACGTGGGCGTAGCGCCCGGAGTGCTCGCCGTACCCGTGCGCGAGCAGCACGATCCGCCGCGCCTCGCCGTCGGGGTCGCGGCGCCGGACGACGACGCGGCCGCGCGTGCCGTCGATCTCCAGGTCGGTCTCGGTGCCGGTCATGCGGGCGTCTCCTCGAGGTGCTGGGGGGTGGTGGCGGCGGCGGTGACGCCGAGGACGGCGCGCACCACCAGGTCGGGGTCGTCCCACATCGGCACGTGGCCGACGCGGGGCAGGCGGACGAACTCGGCACCGGGCAGGCGCTCGCGCAGGGTCACCCCGTGGCGGCGCCAGGGGATGAGGCGGTCGCGCCCGGACCACGCGACGCGGACCGGACAGGGCAGGGACGCGAAGGGCGCGAGGCCGCCGTGCGTCGCGGCGCCGTCGAGCAGCTCGCGCAGGATCGCGCAGTCGGCCATGTCGGCGAACAGGTCGGGCACGTCGGCGGCGGGCACCCGGTCGGCGCGCTCGAGGATCCGGGCGAGCATCACCCGCCGCAGCCACGGCCGCCCCGCGAGCGCGCGGACCGCGGACGATCCGCCGAGCGCCGAGCCGAGGCGGAACGACCAGACGAGCCGGCGCAGGTCCGTCCGCGTGCGCCAGCCGCCCGCGGGCGACAGCGCCACCACCGTGCGCGCCCGGCCGCGGCGGGCGAGCTCGAGGGCCACCCACCCGCCGAGCGAGTTGCCGGCGAGGTGCGCGGTCGCCATGTCGGCGCGGTCCATGAGGGTCTCGACGTCGTCGGCGACCCCGGCGACGCCCACCGGCTCGCCCTCGGGCCACGGCGACCCGCCCCGGTGCCCGGCCAGCGTCGGCACGAGCACGTCGTGGTGGGCCTCGAGGCCGGGGAGCACCGGGCGCCACGCGCGCCAGGACATGCTCGCGCCGTGCAGGAGCACCAGCGGCTCGCCCCGTCCGCTGCGGTACGGCGTGTCGGTCACGCCGTCCCCGGCGCCAGGGCGAGCACCTCGGCGAACCCGTCGGCGAGGTCCCGCTCGAACCCCGGGAGGTCCGCGAACGCCGCCGCGTCGAGGTTGGCGGCCACGCAGCAGACCCCGCCGTGGCTGATCATCGCGATCATGGCCGCGCAACCGGGCAGCGGGGCGAACGGGTAGCTGCGCACGATGCGGGCGCCGGCGAGGAACACGTCCTCGCGGAAGCCGGGGATGTTGCTGGCCTGCAGGTCGTTGCTGCGGGTGGCGCCGCCGCCGAAGCCCGCGACGAGCGCGCCCGGCAGCCGGGCGAGCCACGGTGTGACGACGTCGACGCTCTCCAGCGCCGGCTCGGCGAGCGCCGCCTTCATGCGGCGGCGCACGTCGACGATGCGCGCGGCGGGGTCGACGATCCCCACGGGCGCGGACAGCCGGGCGGGCGCGAAGTGGTTGCCGCCCGCCTCGTGCTCCTCGCGGCGCACCGACACCGGCAGCGTCACGGGCATGAGCCGGTCGGGCGGCAGCGGGTCGCCGCGCCGTGCGGAGTAGCGCCGGAAGCCGCCGAGCAGGGCGGAGAGGTAGGCGTCGTTGACCGACCCGCCCGCCGCCTTCCCGGCCGCACGCAGCGCGTCGAACGGGATGTCGAGCGTGCGGAAGCGCCACGACGGGCTGCGGTGGGCGAGCGCGGGCAGGGGCGGCGCGGGCGGCGGCGAGAGCACCCGGGCGGCCGAGGCCGCGTAGGCGACGGCATCGCGCACCGCGCGGTCGGGCCGGACCAGCGACGCCGCGGCGCCGAGCACCCCGCGCACGGCCCCGCCGACGAGACCGAGGTCGCTACGGACCTGGCGCACCAGCTCGTGCTGCAGGCTCCCGGTCGGCCCCGTCGGCGGGGGTGGCTGGGGCTTGTCGGTCATCGGTTCGCGGGTCCGCGAGTGCAGCCCGGCCAGCAGCTGCGCGAGGCCCATGCCGTCGGACAGCACGTGGCTGAGCTTGACCAGCAGCGCGGCCCCGCCGTCGGGCAGGCCGCCGACGAGCGTCGCCTCCCACAGCGGGCGCGACGGGTCGAGCGGGGTCATCGCGACCTGCTCGGCGAGGGTGAACAGGCCCGGCAGCCCGGCGTCCTCGGGCAGCCGGAGCCGGCGCACGTGGTAGTGCAGGTCGAAGTCGGGGTCCAGCGCCCAGTGCGGCGTCCCGGCGCCGAGGAACGGCGTGACGATCCGCTCGCGGAACCGCGGCACCACCCGTGACGCCCAGTCGGTGGCGGCCTCGAACCGGTCCCAGTCGGGCTCGACGTCGAGGGTCTCGACGATGAGGACGGTCGAGCGCATCCGCGGGTCGGCCTCGGCACGCCACATCAGCGCCTCGAAGCCGGTCATCTCCTCCGAGCGCGCCCACAGCAGGCGCCCGTCGTCGCTGCGGGGCGGGGTCGGGTCGGCACCCACCACGGGACTCACGAGGCGCCCTCCAGCACGGCGACGAACTGCTCGCGCACGTCGGCGACGTGCTGGGCGAGGGTCTCCGTGCTCCACGTCGAGGTGTCGATCGGCGGCAGGACGTCGACGTGCACCGTGCCGCCCCGCAGCGTCTGGTGCCCGCGCCACATCACCTCGCCGGCGTCGTGGATGACGATCGGGACCATCGGGACCCCTGCCTGCAGCGCGATGTGGAACGCCCCCTTCTTGAACCGTCCGAGACGCGGCGTCGGCGAGCGCGTGCCCTCCGGGGCGATCGCCAGCGACCAGCCCTCGTCGCGCAGCTTGCGCACCGCGGGCTCCAGTGCCTCCCGGGCCTGCCGGGTGTTGCCGCGATCGACGAACGCGACCCCGGCCAGCCGGAACATCGCGCCCCACAGCGGGATCGACGCGGCCTCGGCCTTCGCGACGCCGGTGAAGCCGCCGCGCAGGAGCTTCATCAGCAGCGCGACGTCGAACTTCGACTGGTGGTTGAAGACGAACACGCAGGGGCGCGCCGACCACAGGTGCTCGGCGCCGCGGACCTCGACGTCGATGCCGGCCAGGGCGAGACCGAGGTCCCCGGCGACCGAGCAGGTGAGGTCGACCATCTGGCGCCGCGAGCGCCGCGCGAGCCCGACCGCCGCGGCGGTGCTCGCCGCCCCGAGCAGCGCGCCGTAGAACGCCGCGGTGCGCCCGACGTCGACGACGTCGGCGAGCGGCCCGCCGCGCGCGGGCACCGTGAGCACGGGGTGCTCGTCGCCGCAGTCCTGACCCGACCCGCTGGTCACCACCAGCGGCTGCTCGCCCGTCGCCAGCAACGCACCGTGGCACGGGCCGGCGTAGACGAACGCCGGCGCACCGCCGAGCGCCGCCGCCACGGCCGCCGCCTTCGCCTCGCCCCGGCCGTCGAGCAGCACCGGGCCGGCGACCTCGCCGGTCAGCACGCCGTCGCGGACCTCGACCTCGGTGGCCACCAGGTCGTCGGCGCCGATCTCCTCGGCCACGGCCTCGAGCACCGGGCGGGGCGCGTGCCCGGTGAGCACCACGCGGTGCCCGGCGCGCCGGTGCGCGGCCGCCAGCGCCCACATCGCGGGGCGCACCGCGGCTCCGAGGTCGTCGCGCAGCACCTCGCGCCCGCGGCGGGCGACGGTCGCCTCGTCCTCGCCCGCCCAGCCCGCGACGAGGCGGCGCACGGCGACCTCGTCGTCCCCCGCGCCGGCGATCAGCGCGACGTCGCCGGGCAGCGCCCGCCACGCCGTGCGCCCGGCGCGCAGCGCCTCCCCGGCGTGCGCGGCCACCACGGACCGCTCGAGCAGGGCCGTCTCGTCGACCACCGCGACGCTGCCGGCCGGGGCGGCGCGGATCGCGGCGCGGCGGGCGTCGAGAGCCGCAGTGGGATCAGTGGTGGCCGTCGTCATCGAACACCTCCGCCCGCAGCGCGTGCTCCTGGTCGGCGGCGCGGCGCAGGCGGTCGCGCACGGCGGCGACCTCGTCGCGCCACGCCGCGCGGGCCTGGGACACGGAGCGTTCAGGGGAGCACGCCGATAGGGGAGCTCGACCGTCCGACTCCGTGCCGGCGTCGCCGCCCAGCAGCCCGCGGTTGTCGGCGGCCCGCAGCGCCGAGGAGAACAGCTCGCGCGAGACGACGTCGGCGCCGTGCAGGAGCCGCTGGCGCCACCACTGCTGCCCGAGGCCCGTGCAGGCGTCGAGGAACGCGTCGCGGTCGTCGAGGGCGCCCTCGTGGTCGGCGAGCACGGTGGCGACCACCCATTGGGACTCGACGAACGGCAGCATGGTCCCCGGCGCGACGAGCATCTCGGCGCGCGAGAGGGGCTCCGCCGCGCCCTGCCTGCTCGCCGGCGCGGCGCGCCAGCCCGGGGCCAGCCGCTCGAGCTCGGCGAGCAGCTCGTCGCGGAAGTCGCGCTTGCGGGGGAAGAAGAACTCGTACTTGAGCAGGTCGCGCAGCGCCAGCGCCTCCTCCCAGCAGGCCTCGAGGACCTGGTCGGGCGCGAGCTCGCGGTCGTCGTCCACCACGGCGAACAGCGACATCTCCAGCACCGCGCGCGTGAGCAGGTGGTGCAGCAGGCCGTTGCGGTAGAACGCGGCGACGTGGTGGCGGTCGGGCCCGATCGACCACACGGGGCGCGGGCCGCCCTCGTAGCACTCGACCACGCCCACGGACACGAGCCGGCCCAGGGTCTCGGTCAGACCCTGGTCGGTGTCGAGATCGGCGATCGTCGGCTCGTCGCCGAGCAGCCGCCGCAGGGGAGCCACCACCGCGCGCACCTGGTCGAGGGTCAGCGCCCGCCCCTCCGCACCGAGCAGGGCGAACGTGACCACCGAGGTCGGGGTGGCCGGCGTGGCCCGGTTGATGCCGACGGCGACCCGGAACGCGACCTTCTCCAGCTGCGACCGTCCCTCCCCGGCCTGCGCCATCGCGTCGCGCAGCCCGATGGGCTCGCCGAAGCGCACGCGCGCCGACCCGATGCGGCGCTGCTGGTCGCGCATGTAGCCCGCGAGCCAGGCCAGCCCCTCCGCCCTCTTCCCGGCGCCGCCCTGCTCCGCGGCCAGCGCGCCCACCTCGTGGAGCTGGTCGTAGTGCAGTGAGACGGGCACGAGCAGCGGGTCGCGCCCCGGCGAGTCGTCCGCGAGCTGTTCGGCGGCGTCGACGAGGTAGCGCAGCAGCCCGTACTTCGGCGGGCGCAGCTTGCCGGTGCGGGTGCGGCCGCCCTCGATGTACCACTCGAGGTTGAAGCGCTTGTCGAGCAGGTGCGAGAAGTACTCGCGGACCGCGAACTTGTAGATCGCGTCGTCGCCGAAGCTGCGGCGGATGAACACGATGCCGGCCCGGCGCCCGAGCGCGCCCAGGGGCCAGAAGGCGAGGTTGTTGCCCCCGAGGACGTGGTTGCGGGGGAAGTCGTGCGCGTGCAGCACCTCGGCGAGCACGAGCGGGTCGGCGTAGCTGCGGTGCGACGGCAGGAACACCAGTGGTCGGTGGCGGCCCTGGTCACGGAGGGCCTCCAGGCCGGCGGTGTCGACGTCGACGTCCCAGGCGCGCCGGTGCAGCGGGCTCATGACGGTGCGGAACGCCTCGATCGCCGGGGGGCTCTGCACCGCCGCCATCTCCTCGAGGCACGACGCGGTGCGGGCGAGCACCTCGTCGGTCGACAGCCCGAGGTCGCCGGCGAGCCGTTCGGCGCGCCGGGCGACGGCCGCCGACGCCGTGATCTGCTCGGCCATCAGCCGCGGCACCTTGTAGCGGTCGCCGGTCAGGCGGCGCTCGGCGCGGTCGCAGGCCACCGTCGCCCGGCGCCGCACGAACGCGACGAATCCCGCGCCCGCGGGCGACCCGAGCTCCCGGTCCCCCTCGCGGCGCAGCTCGTCCAGCGTCGCCGCCTCGCCCGCGACCACCCGGCCCTTGTCCGCCGACCAGCCCCGCAGCCGCGCGTGCACGTGGCGCAGACCCCGCCGTCGGGCCGAGAGCGAGAGCAGGTCCGCGGCCGCCGGGCGGTCGGACGACCCGCGCTCGGCCGGCGGCCAGACCACGCGGACCGGCACCACGGTGGTGTCCGGGCCCGCCCCGTCGAGCGCGCCGGCCAGCTCCCGGGTGTCGTCGCGCACCACCTGCACCCGGCGGGCGGTGTCGTCGCCGTACGTCGACGCCGTCCAGCGCCGGACGAGCTCGCGCTCGGCCCGCGACCGGGCACCGGACAGCACCAGCGTCCGGGGCCCCGCCCCGGGTCGCTGCGTCCCCGGCACCGTGTCCCGCGCCGTCCCCGGCGCCGTCCCCGTCGGTTGCACCACGTCGTGCCCCCCGCCTCACCGCGCCCGTCTCCGGGACGAGTTCAGCCCCCGATCGAGCAGGGCATGGTCTTGACCGCGTGCACGAAGTTGCTGCGCAGCATCTCCCCCTCGCCCACGGCGAGGTCCGGGACCCGCGTGAGGAGCTGGGAGAAGATCTGCCGCAACTGCGTGCGCGCGAGCATGTTGCCCATGCAGAAGTGGGGTCCGCCACCCCCGAAGCCGACGTGCGGGTTGGGGTCGCGCGAGAGGTCGAAGCGCAGCGGGTCGGTGAACACCTCGTCGTCCCGATTGCCCGACTCGTAGAACATGACGACCTTGTCGCCCGCGGCGATCCGCTGCCCGCGCAGCTCGGTGTCCTGCACCGCGGTCCGCCGGAAGGTCAGCACGGGGCTCGCGTGCCGGACGAACTCCTCGACCGCACCCGGCATCCGTCCCTCGACGTCCTCGGCCAGCCACGCGCGCTGCTCGGGGTGCTCGGTGAGCCGGCGCATCGAGTGGGCGATGGTGTTGCGCGTCGTGTCGTTGCCGGCCACCGAGAGCAGCACGAAGAACGCCCCGATCTCGTCGTCGGTCAGGATCTGGCCGTCGACCTCGGCCTGCACCAGGTTGCTCATGAGGTCGTCCTGCGGTCGCCGGCGCCGCGCCTCCGCGAGCTCGAGCGCCGGACCGAGCAGGGCCGTCAGCGCCTGGCCCGCGACCTGCAGCGGGTCGGAGACGCCGAGGTTCTCCAGGACGTCGGGGTCGTTGGTGGCCACGAGCAGGTCGGCGGCCTCGGCCAGCGACTCCTGGTACTCCTCCGGTGCGCCCATGAGGTCGTAGATCGTGCCCATCGGCAGGCGCTTGGCCACCAGTTCGACGAAGTCGCCGTCGCCGTGCTCCACGAGGTCGTCGACGATCGACCTCGCGCGCTCGGCGATGCGGTCCTCGACGCGCCGGACCTGCTTCGGCGTGAACGCGGCGCTGACGATCTTGCGCAGCTGGGTGTGCCGCGGCGCGTCCATCGCCAGGAACGACTGCGTCGCCTCGAGCAGCTCGGGCGGCGCGTCCTGGAACTGCACGCCCTGCCCCGAGCAGAAGAGCTTGGGGTTCTTGCTGACGTGGCCGATGTCGGCGTGGCGCACGACCGCCCAGAAGCCCGGGTCGTCCTCCGACGGCATGAGCATGCCCTCGGGCGGGCGGTGCCAGGAGATCGGGCGCTCGCGGCGGAGCTCGGCGAACGAGGCGTCCCGCTCGTCCATCGGCCGGCCCCAGAACGCGAGGGTCGAGAGATCGACGGGGTCGACCTCGAGCTGCGTGGTCATGCGCGCGCTCCCTGCTGGTCGGCGGACTGCTGCTGCGCGGCCTGCTTCTCGGCCCGCTGCTGGCGGCGCTGCTCGGCCAGCGCGAGGGCGTCGTCCCAGCTCTGCCGCTTCCCGATGAGCCGCCGGTACTTCATGACCTCGGCGGGCATGTCGACGGCGAGGGCGCCGACGATGCGCCCGCCGGCGCGGTAGATCGCCGTGAACGGCCCGCCCTCGGCGTCGTCGCCGGCGACGACCTCGACGTGGTCGCCCGCCGCGATCCCGACGAACTGGACGCGGCCGTCGTACCAGTCCGACCAGAAGTACGGGACGGTCTCGTAGGGCTTCGCGCTCGCGGGGTCGACGGCGTGGCGTGCCGCGCGACCACCCTGCTCGGCGGCCGACGTCCAGTGCTCGAGGCGCATCGTGCCCGCGGCGACGTCGGTGAACAGCGCGTTCGGCCAGCGCGCGATGTCGCCGGCGACGTAGACGCCCGGTGCGGCGGCGAGGGTCTCGTCGGCGACCACGCCGTCGTCGAGGGTGAGCCCCGAGCCCTCGAGCCACTCGGTGGCCGGCCGCGCGCCGATGCCGACGACGAGGACGTCGGTGGCGATCTCGGTGCCGTCGGCCAGGCGCACGGCGTGCACCCGGCCGTCGGTGGCCAGGACCTCGTCCACGGCCACGCCGGTGCGCACCTCGGTGCCGCGGCGGCGGTGCAGGTGGGTGAGCGCGCGCCCCATCCGCTCGCCGACCGCGCGGGCCAGCGGGGTCTCCAGCGCCTCGAGGATCGTCACCTCGAGGCCGAGCCCGCGGCCCACCGAGGCCACCTCGGAGCCGATGAAGCCCGCCCCGACGACGGTCAGCCGCGGAGCCCCGCCGCGCAGGGCCGCGCGCAGCGCGATGGCGTCGTCGAGCGTGCGCACCGTGTGCACGCCCCCGATGCCCTCGGTGCCCGGCAGGGTCCGCGCGTGCGCGCCGGTGGCGATGACCAGCCCGTCGTAGGACACCGTCCGGTCCCCGACGGTGACGGTCCGCGCCGCCGTGTCGAGCGCCGAGGCCGGCGTGCCGAGCAGGAGCTCGACGTCGAGGTCGCCGGCGAAGGTCGCCTCCTCGCGGTAGCGCGGGTCGGGGGACTCGTCGGCGGCCAGGTACTCCTTGGACAGCGGGGGCCGGTCGTAGGGCAGGTGCTCCTCGGCGCCGACGAGGGTCACCTCGCCGTCGAACCCGTCGCGCCGGACGGCCTCGACCGCCCGCAGGCCGGCCAGGGACGCGCCGACCACCACGAGGCGGGTCACGTCTCGATCGGCCCCTCGAGCGACAGCGCCTCGGTCGGGCAGGCGGCGACGGCCTCGCGGACCTCGGCCTCCTGGTCCTGCGCGACCTGCTCGGTGTGCAGGATCAGCGACCCGTCGTCGTCCACCTCGAAGACGTCCGGGGCGAGGGACTCGCACATGCCCATGCCGGTGCACCGGTCCCAGTCCACGACGATCCTCATTCGGGCCCTCCTCGCTCGTGCGGCGCCCTCGTGGGCGGTCACCATAACGTGCGTCATGGTACGGGCGCGAGACCTGCGTCACGGCCCGGATGGCCCTTCGTACCGTGCCGCGGACCGCGCCGCCGCGCGTCGGGCGTGAGAACGTCGGCGGGGTCATCCGTACGGAGGGAGCACGGGACGTGAGCACGCTCGATCTCGACGCACCGGCCGCGCCGACGGCGCTCTCGGTGACCCGCGAGGGCGGGGTCGCGACGGTGCGCCTCGAGCGCCCGCAGGCCGCGAACGCGCTGGACCGCACGCTGTGGCACGAGCTGCGCGCGACGTTCACCGCGCTCGACGCCGAGCCGGGCGTGCGCGCCGTCGTGCTGGCCGGCGCCGGCAAGCACTTCTGCGCCGGCATCGACCTCTCGATGCTCGCCGACATCCGGGGCATGGCCCCCGCCGGCTCCGACGGCGGGCGGGCGCGCGAGGGTCTGCGCCGCCTGATCCTCGACCTGCAGGACGTACTCACCTCGGTCGAGCGCTGCCGGGTGCCCGTGCTCGCGGCGATCCAGGGCGCGTGCGTCGGTGCGGGGCTCGACCTCGCCGTCGCCTGCGACCTGCGCTACGCCACCCCGCGCACGACGTTCTCGCTCAAGGAGGTGGACATGGGGCTCGCCGCCGACGTCGGCGTGCTCCAGCGCCTGCCGCGGATCGTCGGCGAGGGCCGGGCGCGCGAGATGGCCTACACGTGCCGCGACGTCCGCGGCCCCGAGGCCGAGGCGTGGGGGCTGGTCAACGCGTGTATCGAGGCCGACGACGCCGACGCGCTGGTCGCCCACGTCCAGGGGATCGCGCGGGACCTCGCCACCAAGTCGCCATTGGCGATGCGGGGCACCAAGCACGCGATCACCTACGCCCGCGACCACACGACCGCCGACGCCCTCGACCAGATCGCGACCTGGAACGCCTCGGCGCTGCTCTCCGACGACCTCACCGAGGCCGTCACCGCCTTCGCCGAGCAGCGCCCGCCCCGCTACGCCGACTGAGGCACGGGGTATCTCAGCGTGGGGGCAGGCGGCACGGAGCGGAGCTGCCGCGCCGGAGGCGTAGTCACGCCGGCGATCCGATACGGCACGCCGAGAGGGCGCGGAAAGCCCCCACGATCATCGGTTCTCGTGCGCCGCCGGGTGCCACGGCGCGTCGGCGGACACGACCGGATCCCAGGTCCCCGAGGCGTGGGCGCGCACGAGCAGGTCGAACTCGTCGAGCAGCGACGCCAGGTCGGCGTCCGCGACGCCGGCGATCTGCTGGTGCCCGGCGAGGACGGCGACGCCGAGGGCGGCGAGGCGCTCGCGCCGCTCCGGGTCCTCGATCACCGGCGCGAGCACGTCGGCCAGCGCGCGCAGCCGCCCCTGGTCCACGGCACGCTGCGCGGCCTCGACGACCGGGTCGACGGTGGCCCAGGCCCGGATCGCGGTCTCCGCCTCGTGGGGCACGGTCAGCGCGAGGTGCTTCATGCGCCGCACGCGCTCGAGCGGGTCGTCGCTGGCGTTGACCAGCTCGACGATGCGCCCGACCTCCTCGCGCTCCCAGTGCTCCAGCAGCGCGGCGACGAAGCCGTCCCAGCCGCCGAAGTGGTGGTAGAAGGACCCGCTGGTGACGCCCAGCGCGGCGCACAGCCGCCCGATGCGCAGGCCGTTGCGGCCGTCCCGGGCGAGCACGCGCAGTGCCTCGTCGAAGTACGAGCGCGGGGTGGCCGTCGGCATGGTCGTGGACCTCCCGGTACTGACGCCGTTCCCCTCCGCCAGAACGTCATCTACCTTACGGCGCCATGTTCCCGGGGACGTTCGCCGCCACCCACCCCGACCGCCCCGCCGTGATCATGGCGGAGACCGGCGAGGGCCTGACCTACCGCGAGCTCGAGGACGGCTCGGTGCGCCTCGCCCGCACGCTGGTCGAGCACGGGCTGCGCCGCGGCGACGTCGTCGCCCTGCTGACCGACAACCACCCCCGCGCCTTCGAGGTGTACTGGGCCGCGCAGCGCGCCGGCCTGCTCGTCACCGCGGTCAACCACCACCTCTCCCCCGACGAGGCGGCCTACATCGTCGACGACTGCGGCGCGCAGGTCCTGGTCGTCTCCGCCGCCACGGCCGAGCTCGCCGCCGCGATCGTCGCGACGACCCCGCGGGTCACCCTGCGCCTCGCGTTCGGCGGGCCGGTCGCCGAGCACCGCGACTACGACGAGGTCGTCGGCGCGCAGCCCGCCGAGCCGCTGGCCGACCAGCCCCGCGGTGGCGACATGCTCTACAGCTCGGGCACCACCGGCCGCCCCAAGGGCATCGTGCCGAACCTGCCCGACCGCCAGATCGACGAGCCCGGTGACCTCTACATCGCGGTGTTCAAGCCCATGTACGGATTCGGCGAGGACACCGTCTACCTCTCGCCGGCGCCGATCTACCACGCCGCGCCGCCGCGCTTCGGCGCCACGATCCAGTCCACCGGCGGCACCGTCGTGATGATGCACCGCTTCGACCCCGAGCAGGCCCTCGCGGCGATCGAGCGCTACCGCGCCACTCACAGCCAGTGGGTGCCGACGATGTTCGTCCGCATGCTCAAGCTGCCCGAGGAGGTCAAGGCCCGCTACGACGTCTCCAGCCTGCGGGTCGCGATCCACGCCGCCGCGCCGTGCCCGGTGGAGGTCAAGCGGGCGATGATGAACTGGTGGGGCCCGGTGCTCTACGAGTACTACAGCTCCAGCGAGGCCAACGGCATCACGTTCATCGATCCGCAGCAGTGGCTCGAGCACCCCGGCTCGGTGGGGCTCGCGGGGCTCGGCACGATCCACGTCTGCGACGACGAGGGCCGCGAGCTCGCCCCCGGCGAGGTCGGCACCGTCTACTTCGAGCGCGACGTCCGGCCGTTCGAGTACCACGGCGACCCGGAGAAGACCCGCGCCGCGCAGCACCCCGAGCACGAGACGTGGACGACCACCGGCGATCTCGGCTACGTCGACGACGACGGCTTCCTCCACCTCACCGACCGCAAGAGCTTCATGATCATCTCAGGCGGGGTGAACATCTACCCGCAGGAGATCGAGGACGTCCTCACGCTGCACGAGGCGGTGCTCGACGTCGCGGTGATCGGGGTGCCGGACGACGAGATGGGCGAGTCGGTGCTGGCCGTCGTCCAGCCCGCCGCGGGCCACGAGCCGTCGGACGAGCTCGCCGAGCAGCTGCTCGAGCACGTGCGCGGCCGCATCGCGCGGTACAAGACGCCGCGCCGGCTGGTGTTCACCGACGACCTGCCCCGCACCCCCACCGGCAAGTTGGTGAAGCACCGGCTGCGCGAGCGCCACGCGGCCGGGGAGTTCGCCCCCGCCTAGAGCCTCGCCTAGAACAACGAGCGGAAGAACGTCGCGATCGAGGACAGCGCGTTGCCGATGATGGCCACGATCGACTGGACGACGTCGGCGGCGCCGGTCGGGTTCGTGATCACGAAGAAGAGCACGACGGCGACGGCGACGATCCCCAGGAACCGCTTCAACCCGCTGGACATGCGTTCCCGATGCTCCCGTCGTGCCGGTCGCCACGCGCTCGGGGTGGGCGCGGTGCGCACCGACCGTAACGCCATCGCCCCGTCGGGGTGGGTTCCTTCGCCACAGTGGCGCGGGCGTGTCTCGGACGAGATCGGCGCCGCCCGCGCGGGCGCGGCACGATCTCCGCCGTGGACTCCTTCACCCGCGACGGCCTGCGGTTCTCCGTCACCGAGCACGGCCCCGCCGAGGGCACGGCCGTGCTGCTGCTGCACGGCTTCCCCCAGACGTCGGCGAGCTGGGAGCCGGTCGCGCGCCGGCTCGCCGACGCCGGACACCGGGTGCTCGCCCCCGACCAGCGCGGCTACTCGCCACGAGCCCGCCCCGACGGCCGCCGCGCGTACCGCGTCGAGGAGCTCGCCGCCGACGTCGTCGCCCTCGCCGACGCCGCGGGCGGCGGGCCGGTGCACGTCGTGGGGCACGACTGGGGCGCGATCGTCGCCTGGGCCCTCGCCGCCCTGCACCCCGAGCGCGTCGCGACCGTCACCGGCGTGTCGGTGCCGCACCCCGCCGCGTTCTTCCGCGCGATGACGCGCAGCCGCCAGGCGCTGCTGTCCTGGTACACGTACGCCTTCCAGGTGCCCGGGCTCGCCGAGCGCTACCTCGCCCGGCCGGGCGCGCTCGCCGCGACCCTGCAGCGCATCGGCCAGACGCCGGAGCGGGCCCGTCGCGACGAGGCCGCCCTCACCGCGCTCGGCGGGCTGCGACCGGCGCTGGCGGGCGGGATCGCGTGGTACCGCGCCGTGCCGTTCTGGGAGCACCCGGGTCTGCCGGTGCCGGTGGAGGTGCCCGCGCTCATGGTCGGGAGCGACGGTGACGCCGCCGTCTCTCTCGAGGCGGTGCACGGCAACGGCGCGTGGATGCGCGGGCCCTACCGCCTGGAGGTGCTGTCCGGGGTGAGCCACTGGATCCCCGACGAGGTGCCCGACCTTCTGGCCGACCTCGTGCTCGAGCACGTGGCGAAGTGAGGGGGTTCCGGGAGCGCGGGGGGATGCGCTCCCGGAACCATGGTCGGCCGAGGGGGGCGCGGCCGACAAACCTGATCCTACGGACGAGCGACCCGTCGCGGGTGGGATCCACGACACCCGGTCCCGCCGGTGCCGGAAACCGTCGCCGGACCGTGCTCACGCCGTGAGGTGAAGCTCCCCGAGGGAACGCGCGGCGGTGACCTCGGGGTTCGTCCGGTCACCGCCACCCGGGAAAGGGTCGTGGCCGCCGCCGTGGCGCAGGAGCGCGTTGCGGTGGGCCACGATCGCCGTCGCGAGGGCCTGGGCATGGGACTCGGCGCCCGGGGCGCTCTCGCCGCTCACACGCTCGACGGCACGGCCGATCGTCTCCGCCAGGCGCGCCAGCTCGTCGAGCACGTCGGCGGACCACGTGAAGTGGTCGACACCGTCCGGCCGCAGCACGCGTCCCTGGTCGTCGAGCCGACGCAGCGCGTCGGTGGCCTGCCTCGCGAGCGCGACGCCTGCGTTCTCAACCGTCACGCCCTCGCTGTACCCACCCGCCGGCCGTGTGACGCCCCCGCGGCCGCTAGGAAGGCCGGCATGGCGTCGACGCAGGTGCTCGTCCTCGGGTTCGACCCCGTCACCGTCCCGGGCTACGACCCGGCCCCCGTCGTCGCCGCCATCGAGCGCGGGCAGCAGCGCTTCGCCGAGTACGGCATCTCCTGCGACCTCGGGCTGGTGCCCTTCGACGACACCGCCGAGGAGCGGATCGTCGAGCTGCTGCACCGCGAGCCCTACGCGTGCGTCGTCGTCGGCGGCGGGATCCGCAAGCAGGAGGAACTCCTCGAGCTCTTCGAGCGCGTCGTGAACCTCGTGCGACGTCACGCCCCGCAGGCGGCCATCGCCTTCAACAGCAGCCCGGACGACAGCGCCGACGCCGCGCGGCGCTGGCTCACCGGTCCGTGAGTCCCCCGCGGCGGCGCAGCTCGGCGGCCTCGGTGAAGCGGTCGAGCGGGTCGCCGTCGCCGGTCCGGGCGTCGACGCGGGCGACGGCCACCAGCCGCTCCTGGTCGAGCTGGCGGCGCCGGCCCGGGGTGAAGAAACCAGTCGTCCAGCTCGGCGAGGCGCTCGGCGACCACCCGGCCGCCGCCGCGACCCCGGTGGACGCGCAGGACCGCCGCCAGCAGGAGCACGAGCAGCACGACGAACATGCCGCACACGACGCTCGTGGTGAGCACGGTGTCCACGGCGTTGCTCCCTCGACGAGGCGACAGGTGGGCACGCCAGCACCGTCAGCGGACAGGGCCGGACCGGCCACGGTCAGGCTTGCGCTTCTCGCTGCGCCTGCCGGCGCGCCAAGACCATCCTGACGATGTCGCCGGGTGTCGGCGGGAGCCAGCCGAGCTGGCGGCTCATCGTGAGGTCGTCCCTGTTCGCCCAGTGCTCGGCGATCTTGCCGCCTTTCGTGCGGAGCCAGTGCGTCTGCGTGGCCGAGAACGACCGCCCACGTGACGGGAAGACCGCCCGGACCGTTCCCTCCGGCCCGTAGGCCGTGGCCGTCCCGGCCTGCCGTCCACTCATGGTCGTGTGGAGGACGACCAGGGCGCCGTCCTGCACCGCTTCGCGGACCTCCCACCGCATGTCGGCGAAGGCTCCCCTCAGCCGCACAGCGCTCCGGTGCAGCCCCTCGGGGGCCGCGGAGCGGCGGGTGCTCGTCGGCTTCACGGTCGAGCGCGTCCGCGGTGTAGACCTCGGTCGAGGGCCTCCCGCCGCGGCGATGTCACATCGAGGGAGCGTCGGGGTCGTTCTCGTCACCGACGAAGTGGATGTCGAACGGCTTGTTCGTGATGAAGAGGAAAGTGCAGTCGGCTTCCTGCGTGGCGCCGTGGAACATCACACCGCCCTCGGGAAACCACACGAAACTGCCCGCCGGATAGTCGCCTTGGTGGGTGTTCAACGTGCCCTCGAGCACGTAGACGCCGTGGGCGCAGGGGTGGCTGTGCCACGGGTTGGTGAAGCCGGCCCGGTACACCATCTTGAGCACCATCATGCCGGTCTCGTCGTCGTTGACGAGCGGCACGTGCTCGAGGTTGGCCTGGATGTACTCGACAGGGAACAGCTCCCAATCGGCAGCATTCGTGTCGATCACAGTCAGCTCGACCGGCTTGCTCGGAGTGCTCACAGAGGTCGACCCATCGGTACGGCGTTCGGCATCTCCACGCGCCATGTCACACGCAGTCGGCCCACTATGGGGAGCAGGACGTCGCGGCACAAGGGCTCCTCGTCCGCACCCCCACGTTCCGCGTCGCCCGCCGCAGCTCCCCGCCGTCCAGGTCGCGCTCGGGGTCTCTCCCTCGGCCTTCGCGGGCGTGCCCTGCCGGGCCGCACATCCGCCGCTGCGTCTCGCTGGCGCCGCTACAGCCGCCCACGCGTCGACCAGCGTTCACCCGTGAGCTCCTGGCCGGCAGGTGGGTGGTAGCGGTCGCCATGACGGTGGACGACCTTCCAGTCGCCGTCCTCACGTCGAAAAACGGTGGTGACGCGGAGGGTGCTGGACACGGGCTCGTCGTGCTGGGCGGTGGTCACGACGCTGCGTTCGATGCCCGCCACGTACCCCAGGTCACCGCTCACGCCCGCGGCCAGCACGTCGTACTCAAGGCTCTCGCTGCGACGGAAGTTCGAGGCGACCCACGCGCTGCCGCCAGAGACGTCGGTCCACCCGCGCGCGGCGGGGACCGCATTGCCGAACAGCGTCACCGGGTCGAGGTGCGACCACAACGCCTGGTGCTCGCCGATGTCGCCGTCGTGTACCGCCTTGCACCATGCCGAGAGTCGGGGCATCACGTCGGCGAGGAAGGCCTCGAGGTCGTCCACGGCCGCTCTCCCGGACATCGACGCAGCTGGAGCTTGGGGGCGCCCATTGTCGAGGGTCCGCAGGCCGCTCTCAACGGTCCACTCCGGGTCGCTGACCGGCGTCTAGGGCGAGCACCACGACGACGGTGCCCGGCATGCCCATGTCTGGTGCGAGACACACTGCCTCACAGCCGCTTCACATCGGACACCGACGTCTCACTGTCAGCGTACCTCTCAGACGATGTGGCGGCCTTCGGCGTTCTCCCAGTAGGGCTTGCGGAGGTCCTTCTTGAGGATCTTCCCCGACGGGTTGCGCGGCAGGGCGTCGATGACGTCGACCGACCGCGGGCGCTTGAAGCCGGCCATGCGCTCCTTGCACCACTCGAGGAACGCGTCGGCGTCGATCGTCGCGCCCTCGTTGGGCACGACGACGGCCTTGACCGTCTCGCCCCAGCGCTCGTCGGGGACCCCGATCACGGCGACGTCGGCGACGTCGGGGTGGCCGGAGATGACGTTCTCGACCTCGATGGGGTACACGTTCTCGGCCCCGGTGACGATCATGTCCTTGATCCGGTCGGTGAGGAAGAGGTAGCCCTCCTCGTCGAGGTAGCCCGCGTCGCCGGTGCGGAACCAGCCGTCCTCGGTGATGGCCTGCGCGGTCTCCTCGGGGCGGGCCCAGTACCCGGGGGTGTTCTGGCTCGACCGGATCCAGACCTCGCCGACCTCGCCGGTCGCTGCGTCCTCCCCGGTCGCGGGGTCGACGGTCTTGAGCTCGACCCACGGGTACGGCTTGCCGGCCGAGCGCATGAGGTGGGCGCGCGGGCCGTCCGGGTCGTGGTCCTCGGGGTCGAGCTGGGTGATCGCGCCGGTGGTCTCGGTGGAGCCGTAGACCTGGAACAGCGGGGCCCGGAAGGTGGTCAGGACGCGGTTGAGCACGGTCGAGGTGATCGGCGAGGCGCCGTAGGCCACGGCCCGCAGCTTCGACCAGTCGCGGTCGGCGGCACCGGGCACCTGGACGAGGAACTGTAGGACCGCCGGGACGAGGAAGGCGTTGGTGACGCCCTCGTCGGCCATCGTGGCGAGCAGCTGGTCGGGAACGATGTCGGCGACGAGCACGACCCGCGCCCCGAACGACAGGCACACGAGCGCGAAGCCGGAGCCGCCGATGTGGAACAGCGGCATCGCGACCAGGCCGACCGACTCGGTGTCGAAGCCCCAGTGGTCGCCGACCGAGAGCAGCGCCGCGAACTGGGTGTGGGTGAGCACCACACCCTTGGGCAGACCCGTCGTGCCCGAGGTGTAGAGCTGCAGCACGCAGTCGTCGTCCTGCGCGTCCGCGGGCGGGTCGAGCACCTCGTCGGAGGCGGTCAGCCAGGCCTCGTAGTCCTCGTCGACGACGAGCACGCGCTGCACCGCGTCGATCTTGCCGACGTCGTCGCGCATGCCGGCGAAGTCGGGACCGAGCACCACGAGCGGTGCGGCGGCGTCCTCGATGATCGCGAGCAGCTCGTCCGGGGTGAGGCGGTTGTTCAGCGGCGCCGTCCCGGCCCGCACCCGAGGCGCGCCGAAGAGCAGGTCGAAGAACTCGGTGCGGTTCTTGCCCAGCCAGACCACCCGAGCCCCGGCGCCCAGACCGTCGCCGGCCATCGCGCGGGCGGCGAGGCCGGCGCGCCGGTCGAGCTCGGCGTACGTCGTGTTCCGCCCCTCGAACGTCAGCGCCACCAGGTCGGTGTCGCTGACGTGCTGGCGGACGACGTCGGTCAGCCGGAACGGCACGGGGGACCTCCAGGGGGCCGGATGGGCCTGCGGTGATGGGGACCACAGGGACGACGCGACCGTAACCACCCATACGGAACGGCGGAAGAGTCAGGCTTGACTGTTACCGGGCGGTGCGGTCAGGCTGAGGGCACCAGCCCGACGTCCCACGAGGAGTGGCCACCGGTGGAGCGCCAGATCTTCTCCGACGAGCACACCGACTTCCGGCAGATGGTCCGGGACTTCCTGGAGAAGGAGGCGGTCCCGCACCACCCCGACTGGGAGAAGCAGGGACACGTCAGCCGCGACGTCTGGCTCGCCGCGGGCAAGACGGGGCTGCTCGCGATGGACGTCCCCGAGGAGTACGGCGGTGGCGGGTCGTCGGACCTGCGCTTCCAGTGGATCGTCACCGAGGAGGTCGCGCGCGCCGGCACCAGCGGCCTGGGCTTCACGCTGCACAACGACGTCGTCGCGCCCTACCTCATCGAGCTGACCACCGAGGAGCAGAAGCAGCGCTGGCTGCCGCGCTTCTGCACCGGTGAGCTGATCTCGGCGATCGCCATGACCGAGCCCGGCACCGGCTCGGACCTGCAGGGGATCCAGACGCGCGCCGTCCGCGAGGGCGACGAGTGGGTGATCAACGGACAGAAGACCTTCATCACCAACGGCATCCTCAGCGACCTCGTGATCGTCGTCGCCAAGACCGACCCGGACGCCGGCGCCCACGGATTCAGCCTCATCGCCGTCGAGCGCGACACCCCCGGCTTCGAGCGGGGCCGCAACCTCGAGAAGATCGGCATGTCGGCCCAGGACACCGCGGAGCTGTCGTTCACCGACGTCCGCGTCCCCGCCTCGAACCTGCTCGGCGAGGAGGGCAAGGGCTTCATCTACCTGATGCAGAACCTGCCCCGCGAGCGGCTCTCGATCGCCGTGGCCGCCGTCGCCGGTGCCGAGAAGGTCCTCGAGGACACGATCAGCTATGTCAAGGAGCGCACGGCGTTCGGCAAGCCGCTCGCGAAGCTCCAGACGATCCGCTTCTCGGTGGCGGAGATGGCCACCAAGCTCGCCGTCACCCGCAGCTTCGTCGACCGCTGCATCACCGAGCTAGACGAAGGCAAGCTCGGGCCGTCGGACGCCTCGATGGCCAAGTACTGGGCCAGCGAGACGGCCAAGGAGGTCATCGACGGATGCCTCCAGCTCCACGGCGGCTACGGGTACATGAAGGAGTACCCGGTGGCCAAGGCGTACCTCGACACCCGCGTCCAGACGATCTACGGCGGCACGACCGAGATCATGAAGGAGATCATCGGGCGGGTGGTCCTCGGATGAGGATCGGCATGACGCTGGCGTACGCCGCCGGCGGGTTCCGGGAGACGGTCGACAAGCTCGTCGTGCTCGAGGCCGCCGGACTCGACGCCGTGGGCGTCGCCGAGCTCTACAGCTTCGACGCGGTCAGCCAGCTCGGCTACATCGCGGCCAAGACGTCGCGGCTCACCATCGAGTCCGGGATCGTCCAGATCTACACACGGACCCCGGCGCTCACGGCGATGACCGCGGCGGGCCTGGACTACGTGTCCGACGGCCGCTTCGTGCTGGGCATGGGCGCCTCGGGTCCCCAGGTCATCGAGGGCTTCCACGGGCTCAGGTACGACGCGCCGGTGGGCCGGACCCGCGAGATCGTCGAGATCTGCCGCAAGGTCTGGCGCCGCGAGAAGCTCGAGTACGCCGGCAAGCACTACACGGTGCCGCTGCCCGCGGACCAGGGCACGGGCCTCGGCAAGCCGCTCAAGCTGATCAACCACCCGGTGCGCGACCGCATCCCGGTCATGCTCGCCGCGATCGGCCCGAAGAACGTCGAGCTCGCCGCCGAGCTGGCCGAGGTGTGGGAGCCGATCTGGTTCCACCCCGGCAAGGCGCAGGACGTCTGGGGCGGGCCCCTCGCGGCCGGGAAGGCGAAGCGGGACCCGGCGCTGGGCGAGCTCGAGGTCGCGGTCGGCGTCCCCTTCGCGGTCGGGCCCGGCGCCGGCGAGCTGCGCGAGCGCGTCCGCCCGCAGCTCGCGCTCTACGTCGGCGGCATGGGCGCCAAGGACCAGAACTTCTACGCCAAGCTCGCCGCCCGCTACGGCTTCGCCGACGAGGCCTCGGAGATCCAGGACCTCTACCTCTCCGGCCGCAAGGAGGAGGCGGCCGAGAAGGTGCCCGAGGAGCTGGTCCACGCCGTGTCGCTCATCGGGAGCGAGGACGAGGTCGCCGAGCAGGTCCGCGCGTTCGCCGCGGCTGGAGTCACCCAGCTCAACGTCCAGCCCCTGGACCCCGACCACGACACCGTGACGTCGTCGCTGGAGACGTTGAAGTCCCTGCTCTAGTCCCTGCTCTGCCTCGGAGCGGGCATGAGGAGGGCCCGGACGAGCTGCTTCCACTGCTCGAGGTGCGGGTCGGTGGACGGGTCGCGCGGGTCGAACCCGTAGGTCAGGGCGACGCCGCGCATGCTGGTCAGCAGCATCTCCCGCACGAGGGCGGCCTGCTGTGGGGTGCCGAAGTCCTCGAAGAAGGCGTCGACGGTCTGGCGGATCGCCGCGCCCAGGCGCCGCTCGGCCGGCAGCAGGGCCGCGGCGAGCGCGGGGTCGGTGCGCGCGGCGGTCCACAGCTCGACCGAGGCCCAGAAGTAGGCCTGCTGGTAGGTGAACCACATGACGTCGACGGCGCGGTCGAGGCGCGTGCCCGGGTCGACGTCGGCGTCGGGCAGGTCCGCGTGCGCGAGCCCGTCCTCGGCGAACCGGCTGGTCGCGAGGTGCTGGGCGGCGGCGACGAGCAGGTTCTCCTTCGACGGGAAGTGGTGCAGCAGGCGCCCGCGCGAGACGCCGGCGCGGTTCTGGATCGTCAGCGTCGTGGTGCCCGCGTAACCCGACTCCACGAGGCAGGCCACGGCCGCGTCGAGGATGCGCGTGCGGCTGTCCGAGGTCCGCTGCTCGCGGGACCGCCGCTCGGGCTCGGCGGCCGACCGGGTGCTCACGCTCCCGCCACCTCCCCGTCCCCCTGCCGATCTCCGTCCGGTGACGATCGTGCCGCCGCAGGGGCGAACGGTCAAACCTGACTGTCGCGCCGCAGCACGGTCAGGAGCACGTCGACGAGCAGCGCGCGGGTGCCGGCGCGGTCGAGCGTGCCGCGGACGAGCCACTCCCGGGACGCCGACCGCACCAGACCGAAGAACGACCGGACCCGCGCGCGGTACGGGTCGTCCGGCGCGTCGGGAGCCAGGGCGGCGAGCACGCGGTCGGCGGCGATCTCGTCGGCCTCGGCGAGGATGGCGTCGACGTCGATGTCGCCGGCCGCGCCCGTGCCGACCGAGATCCACAGCCCGCGGTGACGGTCGACCGCGTCGAGCCACCAGTCCACGGCCGCGCCGGCGCGCACGTCGACCGGGCCCGGCGGGAGCTCGTCGACCGCGACCTCGGGGATCGTCGTCAGCCGGCGCACGACCTCGAGGTAGAGGGCTCGCTTGGTGCCGAAGTAGTGGTTGATGAGCCCGCGCGCGACGCCCGCCTCCTGTGCGAGGTCGGTGGTCGAGACCGCCGCGTACGGGTGCTCGGCGAACAGCCGCAGAGCGCCCTCGACGATCTCCTCGCGCCGCGCGTCGGGGTCGAGGCGCCGGCCCCGCAGCGGCGTGCTCACCTCGCCGCTCCGAGGTGGGGGCTTTCCTGGCGTTGAACGCCAGCGTGGCCCCCACGCTGATGGGTGCGGTCGTGCGGCGTCATCCCGAAGAGCATGGCGAAGTCGTGCAGGGTCGCCGACAGGACGGGGCGGCGACCGGCGAGGAAGCCCAGCGGCCCGTCGGCGTCGAACGTCCAGTCCGCACGCAGCAGTCCGAGGCCGTTGCGGCTCACCACCGGGCTCTCGAGCAGCCCGCCGTGCCGGTCCTGGGCGAGCGTGAAGCCGACGCGCGGGCGCCCGGGCAGGCGACTCCCGCGGCGCAGCATCGCGCTCGCCGCGGGCCGCCCGGCGCCCTCGAGGGTCATCGACGGCCGCCCCGCCGCGAGCCCCTCGAACGTCGCGAGGCCCTTGGGGATCCCCCACAGCTCGCGCCCGCCGTCGCGGGACGCGGGGCTGTCGACCCAGATCCGGACGATGTGCGGGCGCACCCGCGCGCCCACGCGGCCGGCGACCGCGACGAGCAGCTCGTGGTAGCTCAGCACCCCGCCCTCGGCGTAGTCGACCCACGCCGCGCCCACGGGCGTGCGGCCACCCAGCGCGAGGGGGCGCCAGCCGTCGGGCCAGGTCGCGGTGGGCAGCTCCTCGGTGGGGACGAGGAACGTCGACAGGTCCATCCGTCCGACCAGGGTCCAGGGCTCCGGCGGGTAGGCGGTCACGTCGGGGCTCCGATCCTCGGCGCGGGCAGGTCGACGGTCGTGCGCAGCGCACCCGGCGCGTCCGCGGGCACGACGGGGTGGTGCGGGGCGACCGGCTCGACGCGACGGTAGGGCGCGCCGGGTGCCGGTCGGGGGTCGGGCTCGCCGCGGTTGGGCCACAGCGCCATCGCCCCCTCGGCCAGCGCGGTGATCGTCAGCGACGGGTTCACGCCCAGGTTCGCCGGGATCGTCGACCCGTCGACGACGTGGACGCCGGGGTGACCGTGCAGGCGGTGGTAGGGGTCGACGACGCCGGTCTCCGGGCTCTCGGAGATCACCGCGCCACCGAGGAAGTGCCCGGTGACCGGGACGTCGACCAGCGTCGAGCCGGCGCCGACCGGAACACCGCCGAGGCGCCGCGCCACCCGCCGCGAGACCTCGTGCCCCGCCGGGATCCAGGCCGGGTTGGGGGTGCCGGCGCCCGGTCGTGAGCGCAGGCCCCGGAGGAAGCGGCGCGGCGTGAGCGTCAGCGAGTTGTCCAGCGACTGCATCACCAGCAGCACGACCGACTGCTCGG
The DNA here is from genome assembly GCA_029266415.1 of Actinomycetospora sp. GTDB lineage: Bacteria > Actinomycetota > Actinomycetes > Mycobacteriales > Pseudonocardiaceae > Actinomycetospora. The sequence continues at coordinate 35,233 of JAQSWW010000013.1, forward strand.
CCCACCGGCGCGGCCGGTGCAGCGCCCACAGCGTCCCGCGCGACCGCAGGACCTGCCAGGGCCAGGAGGTTCGACCCGCGCCCGTAGCGCACCGGCTCGACGTGGGTGTCGGCGTCGGGGTGGATCGACGAGGTGATCGACACCCCGCGGGTGAAGTCGGCGTCCGGGCTCGGCGAGCGGGCCGAGAGGATGGCCTCGGAGTTGGTGCGCGAGAGCTCGCCGAGCCGCGGGGACACGCGCGGCAGGTCGCCCCGGGTGCGCAGCCGGTGCAGCAGGCGCTGGGTGCCGAGCGCCGAGGCGGACACGACGACCTGGCCCGTGGTGAACGTCCGCCGGCCGCCGGGAGTGCCCGTGCGGCGGGTGTCGACGACGTAGCCCGAGGCACCGGAGAGGTCGCCGCCGCGCGGGCGGATGCGGGTGGCCGTCGTGAGCGGGTGGACCTCGACGCCCGCGGCCTCGGCGAGGTGCAGGTAGTTCTTGACCAGCGTGTTCTTCGCGTCGTGCCGGCACCCCGTCATGCACTCCCCGCAGTGGAGGCAGCCGTGGCGGGCGGGCCCGGCGCCGCCGAAGTACGGGTCGGGCACCTGCTCGCCGGGGGGCGCGCCGAAGAACACGCCCACCTCGGCCGGCCGGTAGGTGTGCTCGACGCCCATCTCGCGGGCGACGTCGCGCATCACCGCGTCCGACGGGGACACCCGTGGGTAGGTCGTGGCGCCGAGCATGCGGGTGGCCTGGTCGTAGGCGGCGTCGAGCTCGTCGGCTCAGTCGGTGATGTCGCGCCACTGCGGGTCGTCGTAGAAGGCCCGCGGCGGGCGGTAGAGCGTGTCGGCGTAGACCAGCGAGCCCCCGCCCACCCCGGCGCCCGAGAGCACGAGGACGTCGCGCAGCGGGCTCACCCGGAAGATGCCGAAGCAGCGCGCCCACGGCGCCCACAGGTAGTCGCGCAGCTGCCAGGAGGTCGCGGGGAACTCGTGGTCGGCGAAGCGGCGGCCCGCCTCGAGCACCCCCACGCGATAGCCCTTCTCGGCCAGGCGCAGCGCGGTCACCGACCCGCCGAAGCCCGAGCCCACCACGAGCACGTCGTCATCGAGGTCGCCCACGCGCCCAGGCTCCCGGAGTCGTTGGCAGCGTGTCAACGAGGGTCGGAGCACCCTACCGGTCAGTAACAGGAGGTCGCGGGCACGTTGACACCTGCGCGAAACAGTCCATCATGACTGTTGAGAGCAGTCGGCTCACATCCGCGCGAAGGGACCCCCACCCGTGACCTCCTCTGCGTCCGAGGCATTCATCTACGACGCGATCCGCACCCCGCGCGGTCGGGGCAAGGCCAGCGGTTCGCTGCACGCGACCAAGCCGGTGTCGCTGGTCGTCGGCCTGATCGACGAGCTGCGCAAGCGCAACCCGGAGCTCGACCCCGACAAGATCGAGGACGTCGTCCTCGGCTGCGTCACCCCGGTCGGCGACCAGGGCGGCGACATCGCCAAGACCGCGGCCATCGCCGCGGGCCTGCCGGACCACGTCGGCGGCGTCCAGCTCAACCGCTTCTGCGCCTCCGGCCTCGAGGCCGTCAACCAGGCCGGCCAGCGCGTCCGCTCCGGGTTCGAGGACCTCATCGTCGCGGGCGGCGTCGAGTCCATGTCCCGCGTCCCGATGGCCTCCGACGGCGGCGCCTGGGCGATGGACCCGGAGACCAACTTCAAGACCTCCTTCGTGCCCCAGGGCATCGGCGCCGACCTCATCGCCACCCTCGAGGGCTTCAGCCGCTCCGACGTCGACGCCTACGCGCTCGAGTCGCAGACCCGCGCCGCGAAGTCGTGGGCCGACGGCGCCTTCGAGCGCTCGATCGTGCCCGTCGTCGACCGCAACGGCCTGACCGTGCTCGACCACGACGAGCACGTCCGCGAGACGACGATGGAGGGGCTCTCGGGCCTCAAGCCGTCGTTCGCCGGCATCGGTGACATGGGCGGCTTCGACGCGGTGGCGCTGCAGAAGTACCACTGGGTCGAGGCGATCAACCACGTCCACCACCCGGGCAACAGCTCGGGCATCGTCGACGGCGCCGCGCTCGTGCTGCTGGGCACCGAGGAGGCCGGCAAGCAGAACGGCCTCACCC
>JAQSWW010000304.1 GCA_029266415.1 Actinomycetospora sp.
CGGTGAGATCGGGCGCGCGCAGGCGTTGCAGGCCGCGGCGTGCGGCCTCGCGCCGAGCGTGCGGTTCAACCCCGTGCTGCTGAAGCCGGGCAGTGACCGCACCTCGCAGGTGGTGGTGCGCGGCGTCGTCGACGGGACGGTGTCGGCCGCGAGCTACCGCGCGCGCAAGGCCGCGCTGCACGGTGTCGTCGTCGAGACCCTCGCCGACCTGCGCCGCGACCACGACGTCGTGGTCTGCGAGGGCGCCGGGTCCCCGGCCGAGATCAACCTGCGCGCCACCGACATCGCCAACATGGGCCTCGCGCGCGCCGCCGACCTGCCGGTGATCGTCGTCGGGGACATCGACCGGGGCGGGGTGCTGGCGCACCTGTTCGGCACGCTCGCGGTGCTCGAGGCGGCGGACCAGGCGCTGATCGCGGGCTGGGTGGTCAACAAGTTCCGCGGCGACCCCGCCCTGCTCGCCCCCGGCCTCGAACAGCTCCGCGCACTGACGGGCCGCCCGACGCTCGGCGTCCTGCCGTGGAGCCCCGAGCTGTGGCTCGACGCGGAGGACTCGCTGGGCCACGTCGCCGACGGCGTGGTGGGCCGGCCGGGCGTCCCCCGCGGGCGGGACTGGCTGCGCGTCGCGGTCGTGCGCCTGCCGCGGGTGTCCAACGGCACCGACGTCGACGCCCTGAGCTCGGAGCCCGGCGTCGCCGTCCGCTGGGTCACCGAGCCGTCGCGCCTGGCCGACGCCGACCTCGTCGTGCTCCCCGGCTCCAAGGCCACCGTCGCGGACCTGGCGTGGCTGCGCGCGCAGGGCCTCGCCGACGCGGTCGCCGCGCACGCCCGCGCCGGGCGCCCGGTGCTCGGGGTCTGCGGCGGCTACCAGATGCTCTCCCGCCGCATCCACGACCCGCACGGCGTCGAGACCACGCCGGGCACGGTGGACGGGCTGGGCCTGCTCGACGTCGAGGTGACCTTCGACGTCGCCAAGCACCTCGGCACCCCGACCGGCACGGCGCTGGGGGAGCCGGTGGCGTTCTACGAGATCCACCACGGACGGGAGCTGCGGTCGGACGCCGCCCCGCTGGTGACGCTGGCCGACGGGACGCCCGAGGGGGTGGACGGCGGGCACGTGCTCGGCACCCACGCGCACGGGCTGCTCGAGAACGACGGGCTGCGCCGGCGCCTGCTCGTGCGCGCGGCGGCGGCCGCCGGCCGCGACTTCACCCCGGCGCCCGCCACGTCCTACGCGGCGACGCGCGCCGCCCAGCTCGACCTGCTCGGCGACCTCGTCGAGACCCACCTCGACACCGACGCCCTCGAGGCCCTCATCGCGAAGGGCGCGCCGGCCGGGCTGCCCGAGGTCCGCGTCTCGTCCTCATGATCGAGGTGGATTTGCTGACGTTGAACGTCAGCGTGGACGCCACGCTGGCACTGGGTCAGGCCTTGCTGACGTCGTAGACGTGGCCGGCGGTGCGCAGGCGCTCCACGAGCGCCGGGCCCATCGCCGTGGCGGGGGTGAGCGAGCCGGCGCGGTCGGGCAGGCGGTCACCGTCGAGGGCGAGGCAGAGCCCGGTCTCGCCGAACATGACGGCGGTGGCCGCGTAGCCCGGGTCGCCGGAGCCCGAGACGCGCCCGGTGTAGCGCGCTCCCGTGGTCGTCGTCGCGTCGATGTCGTGGCGGAACCACCCGGCGTTGCGGGTCTTCTCGCTCGGCCCCTCGCCCGGCTTGGGCAGGACGCGGTCGAGCACCTGCCGGACGCCGGGGGTGACGAACCCGGCGAGCAGGGCGCCCAGCCCGCCCGTGACCACGCCCGCGGTGATGGCGCCGATCGGGCCCTTCCCGGTGCCCATCACCTCGCCGTAGCGCAGGCCCTTGCCGTACGCGTAGCCCGCGATGGCGTTCGAGCGCCGCACGATGCGGGTGTTGTAGGACGCCATGACGAACGGCGCGACCCAGCGGCCCTCGACGCGGTGCGGCGCCGGGTTGTCGCTGGGCTGGCGGGTGTCGGGCTCGGCGTCGCGCTCGGGGCTCAGGCCGTAGGGATCGCGCATCAGCTTGGCGAGCGAACGGTCCGCCCGCGCCCCGTCGGCCAGCCCGCGCATCGAGTCGACCGTGCCGCCCGACACGCCGCCGCGGATGCGGGCGACGGTGGTGACGTCGGTGAGCTCGCCCTCGCCGTCGGCCTGGACGCGGCTGTGGAGCAGCAGCACCGAGAGGTCAGAGGGGATCGAGTCGTAGCCGCAGGAGTGCACGATCCTCGCGCCGGTCGCGCGGGCGGGCTCGTCGAAGCGGTCGATCGCCTCGCGGGCGAACTGGACCTCGCCGGTGAGGTCGGCGTAGTGCGTGCCGGCCGTCGCGCAGGCCTCGACCACGGGCAGGCCGTACTTGGCGTAGGGGCCGACCGTGGTGAGGAGCGCCGTCGTCGAGGCGGCCATGCGCGCGAGGGCGTCGGGGTCGGTGGTGTCGGCGACGATCAGGGGCCAGTCCCCGCCGGGCGAGGGCAGGCGGTCGCGCACCTTCTCCAGGCGCTCGCGCGAGCGGCCCGCCAGCGCGATCC
>JAQSWW010000014.1 GCA_029266415.1 Actinomycetospora sp.
GTCGGCCGGGGCCGGACCCGCGGCACCGGCGACGGCGAGGGGTCCACGCCCCGCGCGTCCTCGGCGGCGTGGCGACGCTCGCGCCCGGCGAGCGACGACGTCCGCACCCACCCGGCGGGCAGGTCGCCCGCGGCGGGGTCGGCCGTCGGACGGGGCCGCCGCGACGGGTCCGCGACGCCGGCGCCCTCGGGGTGGTGCGAGCGCCGGGTGGTCGACCCGGCGGCGAGCAGCGCGTCCAGGGCGGCACGCTCGAGGGTCTCGGTGGTGATGCCGGACCGGCCGTCGGCGAGGACCGGGGCCGCGTCGATGGCGGGCCGACGCCCGACGATCCGCTCGACGAGGCAGAGCACGGGCGGCGCGAGGCAGGCGGCGAGCGCCACCGACGGCCAGAGCAGCACGGCCGGGGCGGCGTAGCCCTGCAGCACCGCCAGCACGATGGCGCCGATGAGCAGCAGGGCCCACTGCAGGTGGCGCCGGAAGGTCAGGATGTGGTCCGCCGATGACGACAGACCCTTCGGCGTCACCACGAATCTCGCCGGCAGCCGCAGCATGGTCGCGATCAGCGACGCCGCGAAGATGGGCGATGCGAAGATCGACATCAGCATGCCCTTGATGCCTGAGGAGCCCTCGGCCTCGTACGGGCTCACGTTGTAGCGGCGGTTGCGCAGGTAGACCCAGAGCTGGAAGGCCGTCGCGTCGACGTAGAGCGCGAGCCAGAGCTGCACGGGCACGACGACGCCCTGCACTCCGAGGGCGAGGAACAGGCACGCGTTGACCGCGCCGAGCACCCAGCCGATCGCCATCGACGGGTAGAAGGTCGTGATCAGGACGTAGTGCAACGCCCGGCCCGGCGAGAGCTTGGGCAGGCGGAACAGCATCTCCTTGAGCAACACCTCGAACGTGCCGCGCGACCAGCGCATCTGCTGGGAGAAGAAGTCGCCCCAGGACGACGGGCCCTCGCCGACGGCGAGCACGTCCGGCGTGTAGACCGATTTCCAGCGCCGCCCCGAGGCGGGGTTGCGACGGGTGTGGAACTTCAGGCCGGTGGCCATGTCCTCGGTGATCGAGTCGGACAGACCGCCGATGCCGCGCAGGGCGCTGATGCGGATGGCGTTGTTGGTGCCCACCAGCATCGCCGCGTTGTAGCGGTTGGCCGCGCGCTGGATCAGCGAGTGGAACGGGAACTGCTGGGACTCCGCCGCGCGCGTCACGAACGTCTCGTCGTTGGCGTAGCACTGCGGGCCGACGACGAAGGCCACGTCGGGGTCCCGGAAGTAGCCCAGGATGCGTTCGGCGTAGTTGGGCAAGGGCACGTGGTCGGGGTCGACCGAGAGGAAGACCTCGTAGGCCCCGCCGTGCTCGGCGACCCAGGCGTTGTAGTTGCCGTGCTTCGTCTTGGCCTTGAAGGCGCCCTTGCGGGTGTTGTACTTCTCGATGCCCTTGCGGGTGAAGTGGTTGACGCCGAGCTCGTGGCACATGGCCCGGACCTCGGGATCGTCGCCCTCGTCGAGGAGCCAGACGTCGAGGATGCCGTCGTACTGGATCCGCATCGCCGCCTGCAGCGTGCCGCGTACGACGTCGATGGGCTCCTTGCTGGGCACGATCGTCGTCAGGAACGCGACGCGGCGGTCGGGCTCGGGCGGCACGGGCACCGGGTCGCGCGCGATCACCGAGGCGAGCGACAGCGACAGCACGTTGATCAGCCGCAGGAGCTCCATGAGCGCGATCGATCCGATGACGACCCAGTTCGCGTAGATCGCGAAGGTCGACCCGAACACCGGCGGGCGGTGCGAGGGGTGCAGCAGCCAGAGGAAGAAGAGCGCCTCGAAGACGAGGTTCAGCCCCGCGACGAGCAGCGAGCGGACGACGCGGCCTCGACCGTGGACGGCGTCGACACCCCGGTAGGCGACCCGGTACGGGCCGTCGCGGGGGTCGGGCTCCCGGATCGGCCCCGCGAGCTGCGAGAACTCCTGGATACGACGGCCGACGACGAGTTCGGACTCGTCGACCTCGTCCGGGGGTCGCTCACCAAGAAGGGTCATCGGCCGTTTCGTCTCGATCCTCGCGACGCCGCACCGGCGAACGTCACGAAGCTCCCGTCGTCGTCACTCCTCCTGCGGGCACACAGGACGAGCGGTACCGCCGACGTGCCGTCCTCCCGTCGCTCGGTGATCCGTGACCGTTGGTGTCCCACGGCCACGGAAACGGTAAGGGCATCACGGACCGTGCTCGCCGAGGGGGACGACTGATCGTCCGCGCCGTCGTGCACGACCGAGATCATTGCCCATCGTTGAGCCGAACGGGCGAGATCGGACCGGCGCACACCCAACGGCACCCGTTCGGAGTCGATGACGCAGCGTAGTGCGATCACCTCCCGCGAACGGCCCCGGGTGGCAGGTCGTGGCGCCGCACGGCCACCAGGACGCCGTCGCGGACCTCGGCGGTCATGTAGGTGCACGCCGGCTGGCGGCGCCGCTCGGTGGGCGAGCCCGGGTTGAGCAGGCGCACGCCGCCCGGGGTCGTCGTGTCCCAGGGGATGTGGCTGTGCCCGAAGACCAGGACGTCGACCGGGGTGTCGCTGCCCGGCCCGAAGCGCGCGTCGCAGCGCGCCTCGCGGCCGGTCGCCGCGCCGGTCTCGTGGGTGACGGCCAGGCGCAGGCCGTCGACCTCGGCCACCGCGGTCTCGGGCAGCCGGGCGCGCAGCTCGTCGCCGTCGTTGTTGCCCCAGCAGCCGATGAGCCGCGGGGTCCGGCGCTCGAGCTCGTCGAGCAGCGCGGGGTCCATCCAGTCGCCCGCGTGCACCACGACGTCGGCGGCGTCGACGGCCGCCCACAGCTCGTCGGGCAGCACCCGGCGGGTGGGCCGGCGGACGGGCAGGTGGGTGTCGCTGGTGAGGAGGAGCCGGGTCACTCCTCACCGGTCCAGCAGCAGCGAGTGCAGCGCGACGAGCGCGACCGGGGCGTAGGGCAGCACGACGAGCGCCGGGCCGGTGGTGCGCAGCCAGGTGCGGGAGCGCACGCGCGGCCCGTCCTCGGCGCGCGCCTCCTCGACCCCGTGGTCGAGGTGCAGCGTGATCGGCCCGGCGCTGACCCGCCACGACCAGGTGCGGGCCGCCTCGTCGACCGCAGTGACCTCGAAGGGCAGGCCGACCACGCCGGCCGCGCGCACCGTGCCGCGCAGCCCGGTCCGCAGGCGGCGGGTGTCGGGGCCCGCCGGGTCTGTCACCGACACCCCGGAGATCTGGGGCGCCCAGTGGCTCCAGCGGTCGAGGTCGGCGTAGCGCTCCCAGGCCTGGTCGGCAGGCAGCGGGCCGGTCGCGCGGAGGGTCGTCTGCACCTCGCTGACGTACCCCCGGAGCCGCTGGACGACGAACACATACTCCGAGTATGGTCTCACCGGTACGATTGCGTACCGAACCGATCCGGGGAGGCCGTCGATGGCCCTGTCGCTCCCGCCGTCCGTCGCGCGCTCGCCGCTGGGCACCACGTTGCGCTGGGGCGCCACCCACGGGTTGATGCGCGGCGATCCGGCGCCAGGTCCGGGCCGGCAACCCCGACGCGCGCCTTCTGCTCGACCCGGTGCTGCAGGCCGACCCGTTCCCGCACTACGAGCGGCTGCGCGGTCGCCACCCCTTCGCCATGGGCGCCTTCGCCCGCCTCACCGTGCACCACGACATCGCGACCGCCGTGCTGCGCAGCGACGACTTCGGGGTGACCCACCCGACGCAGGTCGTGCCGGCCCCGGCTCGCGCCGCGCTCGCGCTGGCCGGGTCGACACGCCACCCCGGCCCCATCGACCCGCCGTCGATGCTCGCCGTGGACGCGCCCGACCACCCGCGCTACCGCAAGCTCGTCACCCGCGCCTTCACCGCGCGCCGGGTCGCCGCGCTGCGCGAGCGCACCACCGAGATCGCCCGCGAGCTGCTCGACGACATGGAGCGCGACGTGCGCGCGGGCGAGCCCGTCGACCTCGTCGCCCGGTACGCGAGCCTGCTGCCCGTCACCGTGATCAGCGAGATGCTCGGCGTGCCGACCTCGATGCGCGAGCAGTTCCTGTCCTGGGGCGACGGCGCGGCCACCTCGCTCGACATGGGGCTGACCCGCCAGGCCCACGCGGTGATGGAGCGCAACCTCGCCGCCCTGCACGACTGGATGCGCGACCACCTGCGCCGGCTGCGTCGCGAGCCGGGCGACGACCTGCTCTCCGGCCTCGTGGGCGAGGTCGACGAGGACGGCGCGGGGCTCACCGAGCAGGAGCTGGTGTCCACGGCCCTGCTCGTGCTCGCGGCCGGCTTCGAGACCACCGTCAACCTCATCGGCAACGGCACCAGCCAGCTCTTCGCCCACCCCGAGCAGCGCGAGCGCCTCGCCGCCGAGCCCGACCTGTGGCCGAACGCGGTGGACGAGGTGCTGCGCTTCGACCCGCCGGTGGAGCGCACGGCGCGCCGGGCGAAGGTCGACACCGAGGTGGCCGGCGAGGCGATTCCCGCGGGCGACCTCGTGGTGACCGTGCTGGCGGGCGCGAACCGCGACCCGCAGGTGTTCGCCGACCCGGGGGTGTTCGACGTCGGCCGGGCCAACGCCAGGGAGCACCTGGCGTTCTCCAGCGGCCCGCACTTCTGCCTGGGCGCCCAGCTCGCACGCATGGAGGGCGAGGTCGCGCTGCGGGCGCTGTTCGAGCGCCACCCGCACCTCGCCCCGGCCGGGGCGCCCCGCCGGCGCCCCACCCGCATCCTGCGCGGCTACGCCGAGCTGCCCGTGCGCCTCACGTCGGCGGTGACGGCGGTCCGCTGATCACGAGAAGGCGCCGTGCCCGGTGATCTCCCGGCCGACGATCAGCGTCTGGATCGTCTCGGTGCCCTCGAACGTGTGGATCGACTCGATGTCGGCCATGTGCCGCATGACGTGGTTGTCGAGCAGGATGCCGTTGCCGCCCAGCAGGTCGCGCGCCTCGGAGAGGATCCAGCGGGCCTTGCGGGTGTTGTTCATCTTGGCCAGCCCGGCGATGGTCGGCGCGAGGTCGTGGTCCTCGGCCAGCTGCGCGATCTGCATGCAGTAGAGCTGCATGCCCGTCAGCTCGGCGAGCATCTTGACGAGCCGGTCCTGGACGATCTGGTTACGCGCCAGCGGGCGGCCGAACTGGTGGCGGTCGAGGACGTAGCGCAGCGCCGCGTCGTAGCCCGCCGTCGCCGACCCGAGCGCCATCCACGCGCAGGTCCCGCGCGTGGTGGCCAGCACCCGCCCGGCGTCCTTGAAGCTCTCCGCGCCCGGCAGCCGGTCGCGCTCGGGGACCCGGACCCCGTCGAGGCGCACGTCGGCCTGCCACACCGAACGCATCGACGCCTTGCGCGGGATGATCGTGCCCTCGTAACCGGGCGTCGTGGTGTCGACGAGGAAGCCGAGTACCGCGCGGGTCTCGACGTCCCGCGCCCAGACCACCGTGCGCCCGGCGATGCTGCCGTTGCCGATCCAGCGCTTGCGCCCGTCGATCACCCAGTCGTCACCGTCGCGGCGCGCCGTCGTCTCGAGGGCCACCGAGTCGGACCCGTGGTCGGGCTCGGTGAGGCCGAAGGCGCCGACGAGGTCCAGGCGCGCCATCGCGGGCAGGAACTCCTGCTTCTGCTCCTCCGAGCCCAGCATGTCGATCGCCTTCATGGCGAGCCCCGACTGCACGGCGTGGAAGGTGGCGAGGCTGCCGTCCCCGCGCGCGAGCTCCATCGCCACGAGACCGCAGGTCAGCACGTCGTTGCCGGGACAGCCGTACCCGGTGATGTCGTCGCCGACGATGCCGAGGTCGGGCAGCCCGCGGATGACGTCCCACGACATCTCGGCGGCGTCCCACGCCTCGGGCGCCGCGGGCGACACGACGTGGTCGACGTAGCGGCGCACCTCCATGAACGTGTTCCACTGCGTCTCGTTGAAGCGCCGGCGGACCGAGAAGAAGTCGGTCCCGAGCGCCTCGGTGAGCGGAGCCTGGCTGTCGACGGTCATGGAGACTCCCTCGCCGGGGCGGGTGGTCCCGCCCACTGCTGCTGCGTTCCCCGTGACCGTGATCGCCACGCCACCCGACGGGAGACGTCCCCGTGACCAGCCCGACCGAGCCCGCGGCCGTGGTCCGCGCCTTCCTCGCCGACCTCAGGCGTGGCACCGGACGCGCTCTCGCGTCGCTGGTCGGGCGGTGGCACGCCTGACCGGGCACCCGGGAGCCGTCGCGGCCCGGGCGTCCCCCGAACGGGTTCCCGCTCGTTCACCCGGTCCGGGCCGACATCGCTCGGCGACCGGCCACTGGGCGTAGGCGATCGGCCGCCCAGCGCAACGTCGGGGCCGTCGGTGGTGCGAACAGCCTCCGGACGGGGTATATCACTGGACCTTCGTCACACCCGTGCGGACGTGCCGAGGACGATCGCACGGCCCGCGGCGAGGCGGTCGGACGACGTCCACGCCGCCGTGGCGTACCACCGGGGGGAGTGGGATGGACCGACGAGCACATCCGAGGAACGGTCACCGCCACGACGGGGCCGCCGAGTACCTGGTCGTGGTCGTGGACACCTCCGGGCGCTTCCGCGACGCCTACGGGCCCTACGAGATCGCGTCGGCCCGCCGGGAGGCGGCGCGCCGGCGCCACGCGCTGTGGGAGGCCGGCGAGGACGGCGTCGATGTGCGGATCGCGCGGCACCACCCGGTGGCGATCCCGCGCCAGCGTGGGTCGTACGCCGTGGGCGAATGACCAACGGTCAGGGGGCCTCGCCCGCGAGCACGTAGCGCCCCGCGACCGCGGCTCGGCGGACCCCTACCGCAGCGCCGCCACGAGCGCCGCGACGAGGCGGTCGATGTCGGCGTCGTCGGTGCGCAGGTGCGGCGCCAGGCGTGCGCCGGCTTCGCACGCCAGGCGACGACGCCCACCCAGCACCGCCGGACCTTCCGGAGCTAGAGACCCGCGGTGAACCGGAGGACCTCGGTGGTGAAGAGGTCGGTCCCGGTGTCGACGGCCCCGTGCCCCTGTCCGGGCATCTCGACGATCCGGGAGTCCGGCAGGGCCGCGTCCACGGCCTCCACGGCCCGGCGGTACCCGGGCGCGCTCTCGCTCCCGGTCAGCAGCAGCGTCGGCACCGCGAGATCCCGGAACCGCTCCGGATCGAATCGGTATGCCTTGGACGCACGCAGTTCCCTCGGCACCGTGTGCGCGGCCGCGACGCGTGCTCGCCACACGGGGCGGGACCGCAGGGCCGCCACCACCTCCGATCGGGCTCCGGCGACCCGGAGCGCCACGGTCTCCACCACCCCGTCCCGGTCCCCCGCCCGCAGCAACGCCTCCAGCCGCTCGATGACCTCGGGCGAGTACACCTCGGCACCGGCCACCTCGATCGAGGGCTCGTAGAGCACCAGCGCCCGGAAGCCGCCACTGATCAGGGCGGCCTCGAGCCCGCACAACGCCCCGTACGAGTGACCGACGAGGATCACCGGCTCCCCGAGCGCGTCCACCACGGCGGCCAGGTCCTCGAACTCCCGCTCGATCGCGTAGTCCTCCGCGTCGCTGCTGGCGCCGCGGCCGCGTCGGTCGACGGCGTGGACCGTGTGGCGCTGCTCGAACGCCGGTAGGACGGGGTCCCACCGGCTGTGGTCGGCGACCGTCCCGTGCACCAGCACCAGCGGGGGTCCGTCGCCGCTGCGCCAGACGGCGATCGGCGTGCCATCCGCGGAGGTGACCCGCTCCTGGGTCATGGCGTCCTCCCGAGCAAGCCGCGGTGGTCGGCCCGGTGTAGCAGAGAGCCGCCTCGGTGGCCAGATCGCCGCACGTCAGAGCATCGTCGCCGCGACGACGACGAGCACGAAGGCCGCGACGATGATCGCGACGCGGACGTGGTGGAGCCGGTCCCAGCGCTGGTGCTGCTCCCGCCAGTCGTCGGGGTGGCTCTCGGCGGTCCACGTCACCGACCGGTTGTTGATCGGTACCAGCAGGGCGACGGACATGACGACGCTGATGGCCAGCAGCACGCCCGCGACGAGGGCCGTCGCGGCGGTCGAGGTGCCCCACGTGACGGCGGCGACGGCCGCGGTGAGGATCAGAGAACCGACGTACCAGAACGGCATCAGACGCCCCAGCACGCGCCCACCGTCCGCGCGTGCCGTCAGCGACGCGCCCACCGGTAGGCGCAACAGGATCGGGTTGAGGACGAAGGCGACCGCGAACTCGACGCCGACCATGAGGCCGACGACGGTCGCGGTGACGACGGCGAGAACGGACGCCATGGCGGGCTCCTCTGCTATCTAGCACCGCTAGATTCCTAGCAACGCTAGGCTAGGCTCGCGACCGCAGGCACCGCAATTGAGGAGGATCGATGGCCGAGACGGGGCGTCAGCAGCGCTACGACGAACGTCGCCGTCGCATCCTGACGGCCGCTCGGGAGCGCGCCGACGCCGACGGGTGGACCGCCGTGACGACCCGGCGCCTCGCCGACGCCATCGGCTACACCCAGCCCGTGCTCTACAGCCACTTCCCCGGTGGCAAATCGGAGATCATGTTGGCGGTCGCGCTCGAGGGCTTCGTCGAGCTCGCGCGGCGGTGTCGCGCCGCGCTCGGACGCCGGCGCGGGCGGCCGGCGATCGAGGCCGTGGCCGTCGCCTACCTGGACTTCGGCCGCGAGCACCCCGCGGTCTACGAAGCCATGTTCCAGGAGCCCATCGACACCGAGTTCGCCCGTGACGACACCCGGTCCGAGCTCCGCGCGGGGTTCGACACGCTGGCCGAGGCGATCGGCGACGACGGCGACGGCACGGCGACCGAGGTGTTCTGGAGCGCCCTGCACGGCATCGGCCTGCTGGAGCGCACCGGTCGCGTGCGCCCGGACCATCGCTCCCGTCGCGTGGCCGAGCTCGCCGTCCGGTTCGCGAGGGGTCCGTGAGCACGACGTGGGGGTGACGGCCTCACGACGGCTGACCTACCGGCGTCGTCATGACGTTCCCCGCTGGTCGTTGCTCTGCTGCGGGTCTCGGGAGACGGACGCGGGTGCGGAAGACCGATCGAACAGGGACCGGATGAGGAAGGCGGTCTCGTCGGCGACCATCTGCTCGAAGACCGGGCCGACGTAGCTGGCGAAATGGCCGCCTGGGTAGCAGCGGACCTCGCTCAGTGGTGCTCGATGGCCAGCGGCGACGGCCATGGGCACGGATGCGGCAGTGTCGTTCTCGGCGACGCAGACGAGCAACGGCATCGTCAACCGGGCAGCGTTGGCGGCGGGACGGTAGCGCATCAACGAGAGCACCGACCGAGCCGCGATCGCGTTGCGCCACCGAGGCGCGTCACCGGCGAGGTCCCGTAGGACTGCGTTGTCTTCAGCGCCGGTGAAGACCGCGACGTCCCCGGGCGCGCCGACCATCGGGATCATCCGCGGCGGTCGGCCGACCAGACCGCACAGGTAGTCCGACACGATCGCGGCCAGCAGAGCTGCGGTCACCCTCAACGGAGGCGCCGCCGCTCCCCCGGCGCCACGTGAAGCCCATCCAGGGCAACTGCGCCACCACGGCGGCGAGCCTCGGGTCGTCGGCCGCGACCGCCACGACGTGACCTGCGCTGAGTGAGGTACCCCAGAGCGCGACACGCTGCGGATCGACCTCCGGTAGTCGGCGGGCGAAGTCGACGGCCTCGCGCCAGTCCTCCAACTGGTGGCCGATGTGGACGAGCTGCCTCGGCTGTCCAGAGCTGGCGCCGAAGTGGCGGTAGTCGAAGACGAGGACGATGCATCCCGCCCCGGCGAATCGTTCGGCGTAGGGGGTGAGCCCGAGATCACGGGTCCCCGTCGTGCCGTGCGCCATGACCACGCACGGCGACGTCCTCGACGGCGTATCGGGCTGATAGAGCCAGGCTGCACAGCGCTCTCCGCCAGACATGAAGGTCACCTCGGCCCGGTGGACCATCGCGCTACTCCTTCCGACCAGGGTGCGATATCTCCGCGCCGTGAGCACGTGTATCGAGGCAGGTGCTCCACCGATGCACGCCGACGGGTCGAGCACCGTGACGGGCCGCGACCGCCCGCACGACGATCGATCTCTCGTCACGGCGCGGTGACCTCGACGCCGGACGTCCGCCCGAACCGTGGAAGCGAGAGAATGTGCCATCAGGCGATCCCGGTTCCCACGAGCATGCCGACCCAGTAAGTCAGCGCGGCGGCGGCGGCACCGAGCAGCAGTTGTCGCGATCCGGTCCACCACCACGGATTGACGGTGACGAGGGAAACGAGGGCTCCGGCGCCGAAGAGGCCGAGGCCCGACACAACGAGTGCGGGCAGCAAGCTGGTCGCGCCGAGCAGGTAGGGCAGCACCGGTAGAAGGGCGCCTGTGGTGAACGCCAGGAACGACGCGACGGCGGCGAGCAGGGGCGAGGGAAGATCACCCGGATCAACACCGAGCTCGTCGCGAGCGTGGACCGCGAGCGCTTGTTCCGGGTCTCGTGACAGCTGGCGTGCGACCTCTCGCGCAACCCCGACCTCGACCCCACGCTCGACGTATCGCTGCGCGAGCTCCTCCTGCTCGAGCTCCGGTGTGCGCGCCAAGGCTCGCCGCTCGATGGCGAGTTCGCCTCGAGCGAGTTCTGCCTGGGAGGCGACTGAGGTGTACTCGCCCGCGGCCATCGAGAACGACCCGGCGGCCAGACCCGCCATGCCTGCCAGAACCACCGCGCTCGTCTCACCGCCCGCACTCGCGACTCCGCCGGCCACGCCCGCGACCAGAGCGAAGTTCGACACCAGGCCGTCCATCACCCCGAAGACCGCAGGACGCAGCCAACCGCCGGTCACGTCAGGATGGGTGTGCCCCCCGTCGACCGTCCGACCTCGGGCCCTGGCCTCGTTCACGCGGTCACGGTCGCGGACGCCGCGGGGAGCCGGGACCGCCATCCGTCGCCGGAGAGACCACCAAAGGTCCCCCGCGATGCCTCTGGCTCCCTACGCGATCTCCACGTCGTCGTCCGAGAACGCACCGTCAGTCGAACACCCCGAGGTCCGAGTTCGGTGGAGCGCGCGTGTCGTCGGAGCGGTCCGGGATCCACCGGCAGCACTGCCGCACCTGGGTGCCGGAGGAGCAGGTCGATCGGCCCTGGCCCTCCATGGGGTGGAGCCTGAGCCTGTCGTCGTCGCCGAGGAGGAGGAGGTGGGCATCATGCCCCCGCACTGCGATTCCGTGGATGGGCCGGTGGTCACCGCCGCTCGGGAGGCGTTGACGTCCGGAGAGGTGCAGCGCGTCGCGCCGTATGTCCCGGCGGAGGATGAAGCGGAGCTGCGCCGGACCTTCGATCTCTCCGTCGCTGCGCGGGCGCTCGGGTCGGCAGCCCGCGAGGTGGCCGACCGCTGGTTCTTCGAGACGACCGTGCGCCTGCATCGGGCAGGAGAGGGGGCACCGTTCACCGGACTCAAGCCAGCCGGCCTGGACGTCGGTCCGGTGATCCCGGCCGCGGAGGACGCCCTCGAGTCGGGAACGCCCGATCAGCTCGGCGAGCTGTTGTGCGGAGTCGTGCGCGACCAGCTCCGGAGTCGACACGGTCGGGCGATCGCGCTCAAGGAGCGGGCCGGGGAGAGCGTGCCTCGGGCTCGTGAGTACGTCGGGGCCGCGCTCGGCCTGCAGGTGTGGGCGCACGGTCTGTACCGGCAGGCGCTCAGCGAGCCGCACGCGCGGATCTCGTCCGGATGACCGGTTCCGCCGCAACGGCAGCCCACCCCCGCAACGAGGCCACGGCCAGGTCCCGCCGACGACCAGCCTCAGCTTGGCCCCTCGTCACGGAGGAGGTCCGACGACGGCCTGACGGTGCGGCGACGAGCTGTTGAATCTGCTCGGTACCCTCGAAGATCTCGTGGATGTGCTGGCGTCGTACGGCACCTGCGTGTTCTAGCCCCTGCAGGCCTCCTACCAGTCCGGAGCTGCTCGTCGTACGACAGCGGCGAGGACCACGCGCCGAGAGCCCACGTCTGGTTCGGGCGCACGACGGCGCCGGCCACGAGGACAGTCCCCGTGACCAGCGCCGCCGCCGCTGGGGGGGTCAGGCGATGTGGCGCCCGCTGATGGCGCGGGCGATGACGAGCTGCTGGATCTGCTCGGTGCCCTCGAAGATGTCGTAGATCTTCGAGTCGCGGTGCATCCGCTCGACGGGGTGCTCGCGGGAGTAGCCGGCACCGCCGAGGATCTGGATGGCCCGCTCGGTGGCCCACACCGCGACGCGACCGGCCTTGAGCTTGGACATCGAGCCCTCGCCGGCCTCGAACGCCACGCCGTTGCGGCCCATCCACGCCGCGCGCCACACGAGCATGCGGGCGGCGTCGATCTCGGTCTTCATGTCCGCGAGCGTGAACGCGATCGACTGGTTGTCGATGATCGGGCGGCCGAAGGTCTCGCGGCCCTTGGCGTACTCGAGGGCGTACTCGTAGGCGGCGCGGGCGATGCCGATGGCCTGGGCGCCGACCGTGGGCCGCGAGAGCTCGAAGGTCTGCATGGCCGCCGAGCCCTTGGACTTCACGCCCTCGCGGGCCCGGGCGAGGCGCTCGTCGAGCTTCTCCTTGCCGCCCAGCAGGCAGGAGCCGGGGATCTTGACGTCGTCGAGGAAGACGTCGGCGGTGTGCGAGGCCCGCAGGCCCATCTTCTTGATCTTGCGCGCGGTCTCGAGCCCCGGCGTGCCCGGCGGCACCACGAACGCGGCCTGGCCCCGGGAGCCCAGCGACGAGTCGACCACGGCCTGCACGACGTGGATGTTGGCGATGCCGCCGTTGGTCGCCCACGCCTTCGAGCCGGTCAAGGTCCACTCGTCCTTCGCCTCGTCGTAGGTCGCGCGGGTGCGCATCGCCGAGACGTCGGAGCCCGACTCCGGCTCCGAGGAGCAGAACGCGGCCACCTTCACGTCGCCGGCGTCGCCGTAGCACTGCGGGATGAACTCGACCATCTGCTCGGGCGTGCCCGAGGAGAAGATGCCGGCGACGGCGAGGGTGGTGCCGAAGATCGCCATCCCGATGCCGCCGTCGCCCCAGAACAGCTCCTCGTTGACGATCGGCAGGCTCAGGCCGGTCTCGTCGCCCCAGAAGCTGGCCAGGGTCTCGAAGTTGTAGAGCTCGATCTTGGCCGCCTCCTGGAGGACGGGCCAGGGCGTCTCCTCGCGCTCGTCCCACTCGGCGGCGGCCGGGCGGATGACCTCGGCGGCGAACCCGTGGGCCCAGTCGCGCAGGTCGGTGTGCTCCTCGGACAGTTCCATGGAGAAGGTCATCGCCGCGTCCTCAGGCTCGTCAGGCGGTCGGGATCGTGAACATCTTCTGCAGCGCGGTGGCGAACCCGAGGTCACCCTGCACCTTGATCTTGCGGGTCATGAACAGCGTGATCGGCGAGGCGTTGTTCGTGACGATCTTGAGGAACTGCACGCCGTCCATGAACAGCTCGGTACGCGGCTCCTCGGTGGGCGTGTCGGACACCTCGCACACACCGTGCTGCATCGCGGTCTGGTAATCGTCGCCGCCGCCGTCCGGCGCGCCGGTGACGTGCCAGTGCACGACCTGGCGCTTGGAGCCTGCGCCCTTCGAGGAGTAGAACTCGGCCATCCGCCCGAAGATGGCGTCGAGGACGGGACGACGGACGTCGGAGGACATGACCGCCTCGAGCTGGCCTTTGCCGGTGCTCTTGACCAGGCACGCGAAGAGGGAGGGGTCGATGGTCTTCCCCCCGCCGTCGGCCAGGCCCGCGCGCAGCGCGTCCACCAGCTGCTCCTCGGACAACGACTTCGGGTCGACGCTGCGACCCAGCTCGTTGACGTCGATCTTCTCGGGCACGGGCTCACTCCGGCGTCGTCGCAGATGTGTCAGGTACTGGCGGTCCCGCCGACGCGGGTTACTTTACGCATCGGTAGATAAGGTGCAAGCGTGACCTCCGAGGCGCCGCGTCGCCGGCTCGCGCCCGAGGTACGGCGTCTGCAGGTCCTCGACGCGGCGGTGGCGGTGTTCTCCGAGGAGGGCTTCCACGGCGCGTCGATGGACGCGGTCGCCGTGCGGGCCGGGGTCAGCAAGCCCCTCGTGTACGTCCACGGCGGCAGCAAGGACGAGCTCTTCGCCGCGTGCCTGCACCGCGAGGCCGACCGGCTGCTGCGCTCGGTGCAGTCGGCGGCCGGGGCGCCCGACGAGGAGCCGCCGGCGCGCCTGCGCCGCGCCCTGCGCGCGTTCTTCCACGCCCTGACCACCCGCCGCCAGGGCTGGACGGTGCTCTGGCGCCAGGCCTCCACCGGCCCCTTCGCCGGCGAGGTCGACGCGCTGCGCCGGCGGATCGTCGAGCAGGCGGCCGACCTCATGGCGGGCGGGCTGGGCGTGCCCCGCACCCGCGTCCTGCCCTACGCCCACACCCTGGTCGGGGCGGCCGAGGGCCTGGCCCACTGGTGGCTCACCGACCCCGAGGCCGCCGCCACGACCGGCCCGGGCGACCCCGCCGACGTCCTCGCCGACATGCTCGTCGCGGTCGTCGGCCCGGGCCTCGCGACGATCGCACCGTCTGGGGCCGTCTCGGACGAGCGCTAGAGACCGGGATACGCCGCGATCGTGGCCTCCCGGTGGTCGATCGGGACGTATCCGCCGATCTCGCGCGCTCTCTAGAGACGCGTAGACAACTCGATCGGCGACACGCCGATGCCGCTTTCTCGCCGCTTCTCGGGTGCGCGCTAGAGAGGCCCATACGCTGCGATCGAGCCGACGGAGGTGGGCATGGACCCCGTACGCAACCCGTACGCGCCCGGCGCGGGCCAGCGCCCGCCGGAGCTCGCCGGCCGCGACCGCGAGCTGCAGGCGTTCGACATCGTGCTCGAGCGGGTCGCGCGCGGGCGTCCCGAACGCAGCCTCGTGCTGACCGGCCTGCGCGGGGTGGGCAAGACCGTGCTGCTCGGTGAGCTGCGCTCGATGGCGGTCCGCGCGGGCTGGGGCGCCGGCAAGATCGAGGCCCGCCCGGACGCCGACCTGCGCCGGCCCCTGTCGGCCGCGTTGCACCGCGCGGTGCGCGACCTCGCCGTCCACCACCGGGCGCCCGACCGCGTCGAGGAGACCCTCGGGGTGCTCAAGGCGTTCGCGCTCAAGGCCACGCCGTCCGACGCGAAGATCAAGGACCGGTGGCAGCCCGGCATCGACGTGCCCGTCAGGAACGGTCGGGCCGACTCGGGCGACATCGAGATCGACCTCGTCGAGCTGTTCGGGGTGTGCGCCGAGCTCGCCGCCGACGTCGGCGTGGGCATCGCACTGCTCATCGACGAGATGCAGGACCTGCAGCTCGACGACATCTCGGCGCTCTGCGCGGCGTGCCACGAGCTCTCGCAGTCCGGGGCGCCGCTCGTGGTGGTCGGCGCGGGGCTCCCGCACCTGCCCGCGGTGCTGAGCGCCTCGAAGTCCTACTCCGAACGTCTGTTCCGCTACGCCATGATCGGCCAGCTCGACCGCACCGACGCCGACCTCGCCCTCACCGTGCCCGCCAAGCGCGAGGACGCCGAGCTCACGGGCGACGCGCTCGACGCCCTCTACGAGGTCTCCGGCGGCTACCCCTACTTCGTCCAGGCCTACGGCAAGGCCGCCTGGGACGCCGCCGTCCAGAGCCCGATCGACGCCGACGACGTGCGCATGGCCGCCCCCGAGGCCGGCGCCGAGCTGGCCGTCGGGTTCTTCGGCTCGCGCTACGAGCGGGCGACGCCGGCCGAGCGCGAGTACCTGCAGGGCATGGCCGAGCTGGCCGAGGGCCGCGACGAGCCGGTGACCACCGCCGCCCTGGCCCAGCACCTCGGCCGCAAGCCCTCCTCGCTCTCGCCGGCGCGCGACAGCCTCCTGCGCAAGGGTCTGGTGTTCTCCGCGGAGCGCGGGTGGATCGCCTTCACCGTGCCGCACTTCGGCCGTTTCCTGCTCGGCCGCGACTGAATGAATCCTCAGTAGGCCGGACGAGTGAATTCCGGGAAGGTCGGTAACGCCCTCCCCGATACCGGCGACATCCCCGGCGAGCCCCGTGGCGCTGCCGGACCCCCGACCTGGCAGGGCCACGGGGCGTTCCACGTTCCGGGCCGTTTCCCGCCCGTCAGCGTCGGGTGGAGCTCCCCGGCCCGCCACCGGGGCCGGATCCCACCTCCCCGTACGATCCCGGCGTGTCGGATCCCAGGCTGGAGATCCAGATGCTCCACGACCGCGTCATGGTCGCCCCCGTCCAGGGCGAGGGCGAACGACGCAGCAGCGGAGGCATCGTCATCCCGGCGACCGCCCAGCCCGCCAAGCGGCTGGTGTGGGGCGAGGTCTTCGGCACCGGGCAGCACGTCCGCAGCGTCGCGGTGGGGGACCGGGTGCTCTACGGCCAGGACGACCACTTCGAGGTCGACGTCACCGGGCGCACCTTCGTCGTGCTCCGCGAGCGCGACCTGCACGCGGTCGCGACCGCGACCACCGAGTCGACGCGCAGTTCGAGCGGGACGGGGCTGTACCTGTGACCTCACCTGGCGGGCCGACGCCCGAGGAGACCACCGTCGACACGGGCAGGACCGACGACCTGGGCGCCCTCGACGAGCCGATCCGGACCATGACCGGCGACGCCCGGCACGAGGCCCGCCACGAATCACGGCACGAGGCCCGCCACGAGGCACGGCCCGAGAGGGACATCGAGCGCACCGAGTGGATCCCGGCGACCGGTGGCCCGGACGACGGCGCCCGGCCCCCGGCCGGGCACGGCGCCCCGGACGGTGGACGCCCGCGCCCCCTGCTGATCGCCGCCGCCGTGGTCGGCCTGCTCGTGGTGCTCTACGTCGGCGACCTGCTGTTGTCCTCCACCGACGTCCCCCGCGGGGTCGCCGTCGCCGGGGTCGACATCGGCGGGATGGGCAAGCCCGAGGCCGAGCAGGAGCTGCGCACCCAGCTGGCGGGCCGCACCAGCCGGCCGGTGAGCCTCCAGGCCGGCCAGGGCGCCGCCACCCTCGACCCCCGCGAGGCGGGCCTCGAGCTCGACGTCGAGAGCACCATCGCCGAGGCCGGCGAACAGCCGTTCAACCCGTGGACACGGGTGAGTTCGCTCTTCACCACCCGCGACGTCGCGCCCGTGACCCGCGTCAACGGCTTCGCGCTGGATCAGGCTCTCGACCGGGTCCGCCCCCAGCTCGACCGGCCCGCCACCGAGGGCACCGTCCGCTTCGAGGGCATCCAGCCCGTCGCCGTCCCGTCGGTGCCCGGCCAGGCCGTCGAGGGCCCGGGCGCGGCGCGCGCCATCACCGAGCACTGGCTCGACCCGACCCCGGTCGCCTTGCCGCTCACCGAGGCACCCGTGACGGTCACGCCGGCGGGCATCCAGCAGGCCATCGACGAGGTGGCCCGCCCGGCCGTCGCCGGCCCGGTGACCGTCGTCGGGGACGCGAAGAACGCCACGATCACCACGCAGGCGATCACGACGCTGCTGGTGTTCCGCCCCGACGGCAGCGGCGGACTCGTGCCCGCGATCGACGAGCCCGCGGCGATCCGCGCCGTCGAGCCCCAGCTCGCCACCACCGAGGCCGAGCCCAAGGACGCGACCCTCACGTTCGCGGGCACCCAGACCACCGTCGTGCCCGCGGTCGTCGGCCGCGAGATCGACTGGCCGCGCACCTTCGCCGGGCTCGTCGAGGTGCTCGGGCGCCCCGCGGGCCAGTCCGCCCCGCCCGTGTTCACCCCGCCGCCGACGGCGCCCGGCGCCGAGCCCGCCGCCCCGCCGCCCACCACGGGACGGGCGATCAACGCCGTGTACACCACCACGCAGCCCGAGGTGACCACCGAGTCGCTGCAGGCCCTGGGCCCGGCCGAGCTGATCGGGGAGTTCACGACCCGCGGCTTCAAGCCCGACTCGGGCCAGAACATCCGGCGGGTCGCCGAGATCGTCAACGGGCAGGTCATCGCGCCGAACTCGGTGTTCAGCCTCAACGAGGCGTCGAGCCCCCGCAACGAGGCCAACGGCTTCGTCCCCGCCGGGATCATCGACGACGGCGCCCCGAGCCGGGGCGTCGGCGGCGGTGTCTCGCAGTTCGCCACCACGCTGTTCAACGCCGGCTACTTCGCCGGGCTCGACGACGTCGAGCACAAGGAGCACAGCTACTACATCAGCCGCTACCCGGCGGGCCGCGAGGCGACGGTGTTCGAGGGCTCGATCGACCTGCGTCTCGGCAACGACGGGCCCACCCCGATCTACATCCGGACCCAGTGGACCCCGTCGTCGATCACGGTGCAGCTCTACGGCATCAAGCGCTTCGAGGTCACCTCCGAGCCGGGCCCGCGGACCAACCTGACCCCGCCCGGGGTCCGGGACCTCGGCGGCGAACCGGAGTGCACGGCGTCGCAGGGCTCCGAGGGCTTCACCATCACGGACACGCGGGTGCTGCGCGACGTGCGTACCGGCGAGGTCCGGCGGGAACCACGGACCGTGCGCTACGAGCCCCAGCCCACCGTCACCTGCAACGGTCCGTGAGCGGCGGGTCCGCGGCGGGTGCCGCGTCGTCGTCCCCCTCGTCCAGCTCCCCGTCCGGTTCGTGGTCCGACTCCGCCGCCGACGCCGTCAGCGGGAACGGCGAGGGCGAGGCCCCGCACCGCGCCGTCGAGATCCTCGGTCGCGTCGGCATGGCCGGCTACGGGCTGGTGCACCTGCTCATCGGCGTGATCGCGCTGCAGATCGCGCTGCGCGGCGGCGGGCAGGCCGACCAGCAGGGCGCCCTGTCCACCCTCGCCGCCGAGCCCTTCGGGTTCGCCCTCATCGTCGTGATCGTCATCGGCCTGGTGGCCTTCGGCGTCTGGCAGGGCCTGGCCGCCGCCACCGGGTTCCGCTGGGCCTCGGGCTGGGCGCGCACCCAGCGCCGCATCGCCGCCGGCGCCACCGCGGTCGGCGTGCTCTTCGTGGCGCTCATCGGCGTCCAGCTCCTCGTCACCGGGTCGTCCGGGTCGAGCAGCGCCGGGTCGCAGCAGACGACGGCCGGGCTGCTCGCGCTGCCCGGCGGCCAGGTCATCGTCGGGGTCGTCGCGCTGGTGGTGCTGGTCATCGCGGGCGCGACGGCGTGGACGGGCATCCGCGGCTCGTTCGCCGAGGACCTCGCCTGGTCCCGCCTCCCGGGCAACCCTGCGCCGGCCGGTGTACTGGCTCGGGATCGCGGGCCACGTGCTGCGCGCCGTGGCGTTCGCCGTGATGGGCGTGCTGTTCGGGGTGGCCGCCGCGCGTTCCGACCCGGGCCAGGCGGGCGGGCTCGACGCCGCCCTCAAGGCCCTGGCCGCGCAGCCCTTCGGCGCCGTGCTCCTGGTGGTGGTCGCCCTCGGCTTCGTGTCCTACGGCCTCTACTGCGGCGCGGACGCCTGGGCCCGCCGCCTTTGACCTCCGGTCCCGTGCGTGCCTTCCCGTGCTGGAGCACGGGAAGGCACGCACACCCCTGGTCGGTCAGACCTTGATCGACCCGTGGGGGTCGATGACGAACTTCTTCGCCACGCCGGAGTCGAACTGGGCGTAGCCCTCGGGCGCCTGGTCGAGCGAGATGACGGTGGCGTTGACCGCCCGCGCGATGTCGACCTTGTCGCGCAGGATCGCGTTCATCAGCTGCCGGTGGTAGCGCATCACCGGGCACTGGCCGGTGGAGAACGAGTGCGACTTGGCCCAGCCCAGCCCGATGCGGATCGAGAGGCTGCCCTCCTTGGCGGCGTCGTCGGCAGCCCCCGGGTCGCCGGTGACGTAGAGGCCCGGGATGCCCAGCTTCCCGGCCGCCCGCGTCACCTCCATGATCGAGTTGAGCACGGTGGCCGGCGCCTCGCCGGCGTCCTTGCCGTGGCCGCGGGCCTCGAAGCCGACCGCGTCCACCGAGGCGTCGACCACCGGCTCGCCGACGATCTGCTCGATCTTGTCCGGCAGCGTGCCCTCCTCGGTGAGGTCGATCGTCTCGGCCCCGATCACGTCGCGGGCGTGCTGCAGGCGCTCGGCGTTCATGTCGCCGACGATCACCGCGGCCGCCCCGAGCAGCTGCGCCGCCGCCGCGGCGGCGAGCCCGACGGGCCCCGCGCCGGCGATGTAGACCGTCGATCCCGTGGTCACGCCGGCGGAGACGCAGCCGTGGTAGCCGGTGGGGAAGATGTCCGAGAGCATCGTCAGGTCGAGGATCTTCTCCATCGCCTGGTCGCGGTCGGGGAACTTCAGCAGGTTCCAGTCGGCGTACGGGACCATGACGTACTCCGCCTGCCCACCCTGCCAGCCGCCCATGTCGACGTAGCCGTAGGCCGACCCGGGGCGCTCGGGGTTGACGTTGAGGCAGACCCCGGTGTGGCCCTCCTTGCACATGCGGCAGCGCCCGCAGGCGATGTTGAAGGGCGCGGAGACGAGGTCGCCCTGCTGGATGAACTCGACGTCACGGCCCACCTCGACGACCTCGCCGGTGATCTCGTGGCCGAGGATCAGCCCCGCCGGGGCGGTGGTGCGGCCGCGGACCATGTGCTGGTCCGAGCCGCAGATGTTCGTGGCGACGAGCTTGAGGATCACCCCGTGCGGGCACTGCCGCCCGACGTTGGCGGGGTTCACCCCCGGCCCGTCCCGCAGCTCCAGGCTCGGGTACTCGATGTCCTGGATCTCGACCTTCATGGGCTCGATGTAGGCGACGGCCTTCATGGCACTCCCTGGGTTGGCGACCGTCCGAGTCTGGGCGCACCTGTGTCCCGTGTCACCCGTTGCAACGATCCCGTAGTGCCATCGCGTCGAACGGCGCGTGCACCTTGACGTCGTTGTCGAAGTAGACGACGACGTCGCGGCCGCGCGGGGCCTGCGGTGGGGGGTCGTCGGGTGCCGCCGTGTCCGCCGTGACCGGGGCCTCGCCCGCGGTCCAGGCGCGGATGCGCGCGGCCCAGGCGTCGAGCGCCGCCGGGGAGTAGCCGCTGGCGTAGAGCTCGGTGTCGCCGTGCAGGCGGACGTAGACGAGGTCGGCGGTGACGTCGTCGAGGCGCGGGAACGTGCCCGCCGTGTCGGCCACGACCGTCGCCACCCCGTGCCGGCGCAGCTGGGCGACGAACGCCGGGTCGCGGAAGCTCGGGTGCCGCACCTCCATCGCGTGGCGCAGGGGGCGCTCGGCGTCGGTCTCGGTCCAGGGCTCGGGCACCTTGTCGGTGTGCCCGCCGGCCAGCGCGGCGGCCGCGGTGGTGGTGTGCGGGAGCTGGTCGAGGAAGCCCTCGAGCCGCTCGGGGTCGTAGCGCAGGTTCGGCGGGAGCTGCCAGAGCACCGGGCCCAGCTTGGGGCCCAGGGCGAGCAGGCCGGACGCGAAGAAGTTGGCCAGCGCCTCCTCCACGCCGCGCAGCTTCTTCATGTGGGTGACGAAGCGCCCGCCCTTGACCGCGAAGACGAAGTCGTCGGGCGTGCGCTCGGCCCACGAGCGGTAACTCGACGCCCGCTGCAGCGAGTAGAAGGAGCCGTTGATCTCGACGGTGTCGAGACGCTCCGCGAGGTAGGTCAGCTCACGGCGCTGGACCAGGCCCTCGGGGTAGAACACGCGCCGCCAGGGCGGATAGATCCACCCCGACGTCCCGATCCTTGCCTGCGGCACGTGAGTGCTTTCCCGTGTCGGGACACGGGAAAGCACTCACGAGAGCGAAGCTCAAAACGCGGCGACGTCCAGCTCCATGATCGAGTTCTCGGCGGCCTCGACGATCGCCCGGCGGGACGTGAGCTCGGGGAGCACCGAGCGGGCGAAGAAGCGCGCGACGGCGATCTTGCCCTCGTAGAAGTGCTGGTCGCGGCCCGCGGTGCCGGCGTCCAGGACCTCGCCCGCGACCTCGGCCTGGCGCAGCAGCAGCCACCCGATGACCAGGTCGCCCATGCTCATGAGGAAGCGGACCGCGTGCTGGCCGACCTTGTAGAGGTTGGTGACGTCCTCCTGCGACGAGGTCAGGTAGCCGACCATCGTGCCGAGCATCGCCTGGACGTCGCTCAGCGCGGTGGCCAGCAGCGCCCGCTCCTCCTTGAGCCGCCCGTTGCCGCCCTCGGCGTCGAGGAACGCCTGGACCTGCCCGGCGACGTGCATGAGCGCCTGGCCGTTGTCCCGGACGATCTTGCGGAAGAAGAAGTCCTGGGCCTGGATCGCCGTGGTGCCCTCGTACAGCGAGTCGATCTTGGCGTCGCGGATGTACTGCTCGAGCGGGTAGTCCTGCAGGTAGCCCGAGCCGCCCAGGGTCTGCAGGCTGTGGATCAGCTGCTCGCTGGCCCGCTCCGACCCGACACCCTTGACGATGGGCAGCAGCAGGTCGTTGACTCGCTCGGCCATCGCGATGTCCTCCGGCGACACCGCGCCGACGCCGGATTCCGGGGTCCCGCGTCCGGCTGCCTCGCCGAAGCGGATGAGGTCCTGGTAGGTCGACGTGAACGTGTACGTCGCCCGCAGGCCCTCGGCGTACGCCTTCTGCAGCATGAGGCTGCGGCGCACGTCGGGGTGGTTGGTGATCGGGACCCGCGGGGCGGTCTTGTCGGTCTGCCGGGTGAGGTCGGCGCCCTGGATGCGCTCCTTGGCGTACTCCAGCGCCCGCAGGTAGCCCGTCGACAGGGTCCCGATGGCCTTGGTGCCGACCATCATCCGCGCGTACTCGATGACCTGGAACATCTGCGCGATGCCGTCGTGCACGTCGCCGAGCAGCCAGCCCGTGGCCGGGACGCCGTGGGCCCCGAAGGTCACCTCGCAGGTGGCCGACGCGTTGAGGCCCATCTTGTGCTCGACTCCTGTGACGAAGGCGCCGTTGCGCTCGCCCGGCTCGCCGGTCTCGGGGTCGAAGTGGAACTTCGGTACGAGGAACAGCGACAGGCCCTTGGTGCCCGGCTTCGCGCCCTCGGGGCGGGCCAGCACCAGGTGCACGATGTTCTCGAAGAGGTCGGAGTCGCCCGAGGTGATGAAGCGCTTCACGCCCTCGATCGACCACGTGCCGTCGCCGTTGTCGTGGGCCTTGGTGCGCCCGGCGCCCACGTCGGAGCCCGCGTCGGGCTCGGTGAGCACCATGGTCGCTCCCCACTTGCGGTCGACCATGAGCTGCGCCCAGTGCTTCTGCTGGGCGTTGCCGTTGCGGTAGACGACCGAGGCGAAGTTGGGGCCCGCCATGTACATGAAGACCGGCGCGTTGGCGCCGAGGATCATCTCGCCGGCCGCCCACTGCACCGACGGGGGGACGCCCATGCCGCCGATCTCGTTGTCGGCCGCGAGGCGCCACCACTCGCCGTCCCACATCGCGTGGAACGACTTCTTGATGCCCTCGTCGAGGTAGGCGCTGTGCGTCTGCGGGTCGAAGCGCACCGGGTTGCGGTCGCCGGACTCGTAGGACTCGCCCAGCGGTCCCTCGGCCATCGCCGCCACCTCGCCCAGCAGGGCGCGCGCGGTCTCCTCGTCGGCGTCCGTGAAGGGGCCGGACCCGAAGCGGTCCTGCACGCGGAAGACCTCGAAGAGGTTGAACTCGATGTCGCGGACGTTCGCCCGGTAGTGGCCCATGCCGCCTCGCTCCTGTTCACCACGGCGCGGTCGGAAACCTCTACCGACCAGTAACCGGAGAGTATTACTCGAGGGTAACCGTGTCGAGGTCGGTTCGTGGCCGGATCCCCCGTGGGACACTCGCGCGCGTCTTCAGGAGGGTGCTCCGGTGGCAGGCGCGCGGCGGGCGGGGCGGCGGACCGACCTGCGCACGCGCCTCGCCGAGATCGACCCGGGCCTGGTCCGGCTGCGCCTGGCCTCGATCGCGGTGGCCGCCATCGCGCTGGCCGTCACGGTCGTCGCCGCCGCCCGCGCGGCCTTCGCACCCGACGAACCCGTGACGGTCCTGCTGTTCGCGGGCGCGCTGGCGATGGTGTCCAACCTCGCGGTCAACGAGCCGGACCTCCCGCGCCGGCGCGTCACCACGGCGCTGATGGTCCTGCCCGCGGCCGCGAGCACGGTGGCCGGCGCCGTCCTCGCGCCCTACCGCATCCCCTCGGCGATCGTGTTCGTGCTGGTCATCGTGGTCGCGGTGTGGGTGCGCCGGTACGGCCCGCGCGGCTTCGCGCTCGGCATGGCCGGGTTCATGCCGTTCTTCTTCACCCAGTTCCTGCGCGCCACGCCCGCCCAGGTGCCGTGGCTCCTCGTCGCCGTGGTGGTGGGCATCGGCGCGACGCTGCTGCTGCGCGGTGTGGTCTTCGCCGAACGCCCCGCGCGCACCCTGCGCCGGCTCGTCGCGGCGTTCCGCGCGCGGGCCCACGCCCTCGTCGAGTCCACCGACGACCTGCTCGCCGCCCTGCAGCACGGCGGCCCCGACGAGCGCACCCTCGAGTCCGGGCGGCGCGCCCGGGCCCGCCTGCAGGAGGTCGCCCTGCTCGTCGAGGACACCCTCGAGCAGACCACCGCCGGGCGCGTCTGGCCCGGTCTCGACGACGACGTGCTGGCCCTGCGCATCGCCGACGCCGAGCTCGCGCTCGAGCGGCTGTCGGTCGCGGCGCGGCGTCTCGCGCTGCCGCCCGCCGACGGCCCGCCCGAGACGCCGGCCCCGGGCGTCGTCGCCGCCCTGCGCACCGGGCTGCGCCACCTGCTGGTCGCGCTCGAGTCCGGGCGCGGTCACCCGGAGATCCTCGGGGCGACGGCCGACGCCCGCGCCGCGGTGGCCGGGCTGGTGGCCGACACCCGCGCGGGCGGCGAGCGGGTGCAGCGCACGGCGTTCGCGCTGCGCCGCGTCGCCGACGCGATCCACCACGCCCAGCTCGACGCCCCGGCGCGGGGCGGGCAGGTCACCGGGCCCGACGTCGCGCAGGAGCGGCCTCCGTCCCCGCCGCCCGCCCCCCTCGCCGCCGGCGAGCCCGCCGAGGACGACGTGCGCCCCCGGGACGAGCCCGAGCGCCCGGAGCCCGGGGGGATCGCGCTGAGCACGCGGCAGGCCGCGCAGGTGGGGGTGGCGGCGACGCTCGCCATCGTCGCCGG
Organism: Actinomycetospora sp.; assembly: GCA_029266415.1. GTDB lineage: Bacteria > Actinomycetota > Actinomycetes > Mycobacteriales > Pseudonocardiaceae > Actinomycetospora. Next base: position 24,922 of record JAQSWW010000014.1, read on the forward strand.
CGAGATCGTCGCCCCGTCGCGGTGGTACTGGGCGGTGATCACGGCGTTCGTCGTCTTCGCCGGCACGAACAGCCGCGGCGACCTGCTCTCCCGCGGCTGGGGCCGCATCGTCGGCACGGTGGCGGGCGTCGTGGCGGGCATGGGCCTCGCCGCGCTGGTCGGCGACGACCGCGTGCTCTCGATCGTGCTGCTCGCCGCCTGCATCTTCCTGGCGCTCTACCTCGTGCGCATCTCGCCCGCGCTGCTGGCCTTCGGGATCACCGCCGTGCTGGCGCTGGTCTACGGGCTCATCGGCCAGTTCAGCGTGGAGGTGCTGGTGCTGCGCGTCGAGGAGACGATCATCGGCGCGCTCGCGGCCGTCGTGGCCGCGTTCCTCGTCCTCCCGCGCGGCACCCGCGAGGCCTTCGGCGAGGCGGTCGGCGAGCTGGTCGACGCCGTCGACCGCGTCCTGCGCGAGGCCACCGACCGCCTCGCGGGCCGTCCGGCGCCGGCGCCGCGCGAGGGCGTGCGGGCGATGGACGACGCCCTGGCCACCCTGCGCCAGCGCGCCCGGCCGCTCGCCGAGCCCCTCGCGCGCCGGCGGGCCCGCTCGAGCCACCAGCGCGGCCTGCGGGTGCTCGTCGTGTGCGACGTCTATGCCCGCTCGCTGGCCCGCGTCGCCGACCAGGTCAGCGACCCCACTTGGGCCGCGACCCTCGACCCGGCGGCGGCGCAGGTGCGCGCCAACCTCGACGCGCTGCGCGACGTGCTGGTGCGCGGCAGGCGGGCGTCCGACGGCGGGCAGGTGCGCGCGCACTCCGCGGAGCACCTCGTCGACGCGGCCGAGGAGCACGCCGCGCGCACCGCCGACGACCCGCACCGCCGCAGCACGATGCTCGCGGCCGCGCGCCTGCTGCGGCGGATCGACCAGGCCGTGGTCGGGCTCGCCATCGACCTGGGGGCGGCCGACGACCTCGACGACGAGGGTCAGTCGCCGAGCACCGCGGCCAGCGCCGGGGTGGCGAACACCCGATCGGGGTCGTAGTCGTCGCGTACCCGGCGGAAGTCCGGCAGGCGGGGGTAGGCGGCCGCGGTGTCCTCGACCGTCCAGTCCGAGCGCGACGCCCAGTGCGGGCGCCCGCCGTGGTCGCGCAGCACCCGCCAGGCCCGCTCCAGGACCGGGGCGTGGTCGGTGCCGCGGGGCACCCGCACGGCCACCCAGCCCGTCGCCCGGGCGTGGGCGGGGTGCAGCCAGCCGGACTCGGGCGCGCCGACGCGCAGGCGCACCGGCAGGCCGACCTCGAGGTGGTCGTCGGCGAGCGCGGCGAGCAGTTCCCGCGTGGCGGCGGCCAGGGCGTACCGGGGCAGCGCCCACTCGGTCTGCTCGTAGCGCACCGCCGGCGGGCTGGACAGCACCCGGTGCATCGGGCCCGTCGCCGAGACGGTGCGCGCGAGCCGGGACACCGCGCGGTTGAAGCGGGGGACCAGGCCCGGCAGGGCGCGCTCGACGACGACGGCGCCGCCCAGGGCGGTGCGGCCGGTGGCGCCGGCGACCGTGACCCCGAGGCTGCGCTCGCGCTCCTCGGTCTCGCCGGCGTCGTCCGTGTCGTCGTCGGGGTCCTGCACCCGCAGCGGGTGGGCCCACCGGGTCAGGGCGGTGGGGGCGGAGGGGAAGACGGCGGCCTCGGCCACGGGGTGGGCCGACCAGAACCCGTCGTCGAGCACCTCGTCCACCGGGCGGGGAGCGCGGGTGACCCGTGCGCGTCCGGCCGGGACGACGGCCAGCTCGGCCTCGAGCACGACGCCGAGGGCGCCGAGCGAGGTGCGTGCGGCGTCGAGGTCGGCGGGGGCGACGTCGCGCAGGCGCCCGCGGCCGTCGACGAGGCGCAGGCCGACCACGGCGGCCGACAGCGAGGCGAGGCCCGCGCCGCTGCCGTGCATGCCGACGGCGAGCGCGCCCCCGAGGGTCGGCGCGGCCAGCTCCAGCGGCGCCTCGAGGGCCAGGTCGCGGGCGGTGAGCTCCTCGTGCAGCTCGCCCAGGGTGGTGCCGGCGCGGACGCGGACGGTGGGCCGGTCCTCGCTCCCGCCGATGCCGGTGACCCCGCGGAACGCGGAGAGGTCGACGTGGACGCCGTCGGTGACGGCCAGGGCACTGAAGGAGTGTCCGGCGCCGACGGGGCGGACGGACTGGCCGCGATCGGCGGCGCGTCGCACCACGCCCGACACCCCGCTGTCGTCCAGCGGGCGCACCGTCGCGGTCGGCCGGCACTGCTGGCCTCCGGACCAGTTCGTCCACACGGCGGCCACCCTAGGGTTTGTGCTCGGTCGGCGTCGTCCCGCGCGCGGTGACCGCCCGCCGCGGATCGCGGCGGGCGGTCAGCCGATCCCGCGTCAGGAGGCCAGCGAGCCGATGGCCACGTCGACGCCGTCGACGACGTTGCGGCGGACACGGTCGCCCACTTCGCGCAGCCGGTCGCCGGCGTCGTCGGTGGAGCCGGTGAGCTCGCTCGTGCGCTCGGCGAGCTTGCGGGCGGCGCGGCGCCCGCGCCAGCCCAGCGACGGCTTCCCCTCGGTGTCGACGGCGGCGAGGATCAGGCCGCCGAGGATGCTGACGTTCTTGAGGAACTGCTGCTGCTCGCCGGTCTTCTCGGTCGGGTCGGACTTCTCCCAGAACGGGTGCCCGGCGATCGTGGTCGGGATGATGCTGGCGGCGAGGGCCAGCGACGCGATGCGCGGGAACTTGTTGATGGCCAGCAGCGTGCCGGCCGCGATCTTCACGCCCGCGTCGATGCGCACCAGCTGGTCGGGCTCCGTCGGCACCTGGTCCGGCAGCTGCGGGGCCGCCTTCTCCAGCAGCGGCGAGGCCTTCGCGACGCGCGGCTCGGGGTTCAGCAGGGTGTCGACCCCGCCCTTGATGAAGATGGCGGCCAGCATGGGCCGGGCGAGACGGCGGATGAGCACGAGGGCGACCTCCACGGGCGCGACTGACGACGGCGGCGGACCCGGATCCCGCGGCGCCCGTCTGGGGGCACCGTCGGGGCCGCGCGAAGGCCGCAGCATAGCTCTCGCACTGTGTGCCCCCGGGGTCGCGCTCGCCCGGAGCGCGGGCCGCCCCGGGTGGGGCGGCCCGTCGATACATACCCGACCGGCGGCTCAGCGACGCAGCGCGTGCCGTCCGGTGCGGACCTCCTCGCGGCGCCAGGTGTGCCGGCCGCCCTCGGACGGGGCGTCGGCGCCGGAGCCGGTCAGCGGACGGCGGCGGCGCTCGGCGCGCCGGCGCAGCTCGTCCTCCGGGGACTCCGGGGCACAGCCGAGCTCCGGCCACGCGGGCGGCGGCACCGTCGGGACGTCCTGCAGGCCGCGGCGCGCGCCGTACCCCGCCGAGCCGTCCTGCACCGGCAACGCCCCGGAGCCCGGGTGGGGCTCGGGGACGTGGACCGCGTCGCGCCGGGCGGGGCGCCGCCGCGGCACGCTGCGCGACCGGTCGACGGTCAGCTCGTGGAAGATCGGCGTGGGCTCGGCGGTCCGGTCCCGGGCATCCCGGTCGAGGGTCGCCAGGGCCCGGTCACCGATCGTCGGCCGCTCCGGACGGCGGTCGTCGCCGACGCGCCCGCGCAGCGCTCCGATCCCCGCGCCCGGCCGGTCCAGCGGCGAGGCCTCGTCCCACACCCACGTGCCGTACGCGTCGAGGCGCCACCCGCCGCCGCCGACGCCACCGGACCCCTGGTCCTCTCGCCACACCCACATGATCCTTTGACCTCCCCGACTGCTGATCCTTCAGCCCCGCGCCGTCGCTGCCGTCGAACGGCGCAACCACGTGGAACGTCTGGTCCTCTCAACGGCAGCGACCTGAGGGGACTTGGGGCCCCGATTTCCGCGACACGGCCTTTTCGGCGCGACACGCCGACGGATCCCCCGGCCGGGTGTCACCCCGAGGGGGTGCGCAGGGGGTCCAGGAGGTTTGCGACGTGCCGCGGGCCCCGGTGCGGGCGCCCGGTACTGCGCCGCCGCCCGCCGGGGGCCACGATCGTCGCTGTGCGATGCGTGGTGACCGGGGCGACGGGCTACATCGGCGGGCGCCTCGCGCCGCGACTGGCCGCGGAGGGCCACGAGGTGCGGTGCGTGGTCCGTACGCCGGAGAAGATGCGCGACGTCCCGTGGGCGCGGCAGGTCGAGATCGTGCGCGGCGACGTGCTCGACGAGGAGTCGATGCGCGCCGCCTGCCGGGGCGCCGACGTCCTCTACTACCTCGTGCACTCGCTCTCGGAGAGCGGCTTCGCCGCCGTGGACCGCAAGGCCGCGATGATCAGTGCCCAGGCGGCGCGCGAGGCCGGCGTCTCCCGCATCGTCTACCTGGGCGGCATGCACCCCGAGGGGGTCGAGCTCTCCGAGCACCTCGCCTCGCGCGCCGAGGTCGGCGAGATCTTCCTGCGCTCCGGGGTCCCGACGGTCGTGCTGCAGGCCGCGGTGATCCTCGGGTCGGGGTCGGCGAGCTTCGAGATGCTGCGCTACCTCACCGAGCGGCTGCCGGTGATGCTGACGCCGTCGTGGGTGCACCACCGCGTCCAACCGATCGCCATCCGCGACGTGCTGCACTACCTGGTCCGCGTCGTCACCGTGCCGACCGAGGTCAACCGCACCTTCGACATCGGCGGCCCCGACGTCCTGACCTACCTGCAGATGATGGAGGGCTTCGCCGAGGTCGCCGAGCTGCCGCGCCGCACGATGCTGCCGGTGCCCGTGCTGACGCCCCGGCTGTCCTCGCACTGGGTCAACCTCGTCACCCCGGTGCCGCGCTCGACCGCGGTGCCGCTGATCGACTCGCTCATCCACGAGGTCGTGGCGCGCGAGCACGACATCGACCGGTTCGTCGCGCAGCCCGAGGGCGGGCTCACCGGGTTCCACCGCGCCGTCCAGCTGGCCCTGCAGCGCATCAGCAGCGGCCAGGTCGAGACGCGCTGGTCCGGCGCGAACGCGAGCTACGCGCCGTCCGACCCGCTGCCGTCGGACCCGTCGTGGGCGGGCGGGAGCGTCTACAGCGACATCCGCGAGCGGGCGTCGTCCGCCTCCGCGGAGCACGTCTGGCACGTCGTCACCGGCATCGGCGGCGAGCGGGGCTGGTACTCGTTCCCGCTCGGGTGGTGGGCGCGCGGCGTCCTGGACCGGCTGGCCGGCGGCGTCGGGCTGCGCCGGGGGCGGCGCGACGCGGACTTCCTCAAGGTCGGCGACGCGCTGGACTGGTGGCGGGTGGAGGAGTGCGTCGACTCCGGCGCCGACGAGGACGTCCGCGCGGGGCTCGACCTCGCCGAGGGCGAGCGGCTGCTGCGGCTGCGCGCGGAGATGAAGGCGCCGGGGCTCGCGTGGCTCGAGCTGCGCGTCGCGCCCGACGGCACCGGCTCGCGCTACCGGCAGCGGGCCATCTTCTTCCCGCACGGGTTGGCGGGGCACGCGTACTGGTGGGTGATCGCGCCGTTCCACGTGCTGGTGTTCGGCGGGATGGAGCGGCGCATCGTCGCCGCCGCCGAGCGGGCCGAGCGCGGCGAGGACCCGGAGCCGCCGACGGGCCCGCTGGCGCGTCTGCGCGACCGCCGCACGCGCCGCGACGCGTTCCGCGCCCGGCCCTCGGTGGTGCGCACCGGCTCGTGAGCGGATCCGCGGTCATGACCGCGAATCCCGCTCACGAGGGGGTCAGGCCGCGGCGTCCAGCGTCGCGACGGTCTCGCGGTCGAGCTCGATCGACGCGGCCGCGCAGTTCTCCTCGAGGTGCTCCAGCGAGCTGGTGCCCGGAATCGGGAGCATCACCGAGCTGCGCTGCAGCAGCCACGCCAGCGCGATCTGGGCCGCGGTGGCGCCCAGCGCGTCGGCCGCGCGGGCCGCGGCGTTGCCGGGCTCGGCGAGCTTTCCGGCGTCGGCGGGCGCCCACGGGATGAAGCCGATGCCGTGCGCCGTGCAGTGGCGCAGGACGTCGTCGGAGGAGCGGTCGACGAGGTTGTAGCGGTTCTGCACCGAGGCGACGTCGACGATCCGCCCGGCGGCCTCGATCTCGGCGACCGAGACCTGGCTCAGGCCGACCTCGCGGACCTTGCCCTCGCGCTGCAGGTCGGCGAGCAGGCCGAACTGCTCGTCGGCGGCGACGTGCGGGTCGACGCGGTGGAGCTGGAAGAGGTCGAGGGTCTCCACGCCGAGGCGGCGCAGGCTCATCTCGGCCTCCTGGCGCAGGTAGTCGGGGCGCCCGCACGGGATCCAGCGGTTGGGCCCGGTGCGCAGCAGGCCGGCCTTGGTGGCCACGGTGACGCCGCGGTAGGGGTACAGCGCCTCGCGGACGAGCTCCTCGCTGACGTACGGGCCGTAGGAGTCGGCGGTGTCGACGAAGTCGACGCCGAGGTCCACCGCCCGCCGCAGCACGGCGATCGCGTTGTCCGGGTCCTTCGGCGGGCCCCAGATGCCCTCGCCGGTCAGCCGCATGGCGCCGTAGCCGAGCCGGTGCACGGTGAGGGTGCCGCCCAGCGTGAGCGTGCCGGAGGCGGCCGCGACGGCCTGGGTGTCGGTCATCTGCTCTTCCTTCCCGGCCGTGTTCGGTCACCGCCGTGCGATCCACTCTGGCACCACGACGAGCGGGACGTCGGGGGTGGTGGCGCATCTCCCACCGACCGCCCGGTCTGTCGTCCGCACGTGTCACGTCCGGGGCATCCAGCGGGCCGTCAGGGCCAGTCCCTCCTCGATCCCGCGGGCGGTGAAACCGAGCGCGCGGGCGCCGTCGTCGCGCACCCGGTAGCCCCCGAGGTGGCCGTAGACGACCGAGCGGTCGGCGAAGGGCGGCACCTCCCCGGCGAGCTCGCTGCCCTCCGGCAGGACCCGCACGCGGTGGGGGCTACCGGCCAGCGCGCAGTAGGTGTCGAGGACGGTGGGGAAGGAGGCGACCTCGCCGCAGAGCACGTAGCGCCGCCCCGCCCGACCGTGCTCGAGGGCCAGCAGCTGGCCGGCCGCGACGTCCTCGGCGAGCACCCACCCGACGCGGGTGTCGACGATGTCGCCGACCTCGCCGCGTGCCGCCGCAGCCAGCAGACGGTCGTAGCTCCACGGCCCGCGCGGCGACGGCCCGTAGGCGTTGACCACGGTGGCGACGACCGCGTCGACCTCGCCCGCGGCGACCGCGTCGAGCACCACCGCCTCGGCCTCGGCCTTCGTCGTCGAGTAGGTGTCGGTGAGCGCGGTCCCGCCCGCCGCGTCCTCGTCGACCAGGCAGCCGGGGCCCGACGGGTCGGGGACGCAGATCGCGGCGCTGGTCGAGGTGTGCACCAGGCGGCGCACGCCGGCGCGCCGCGCCGCCTCGACGACCCGGCGGGTGCCGCCGACGTTGAGCTCGTGCGCCTCCGGCCCGGGTGCTCCGACCGCCGCGGCGAGGTGGAAGACGCCCTCGCAGCCGTCCATCGCCCGAGCCAGGGCCTCGCCGTCGGCCAGGTCGGCGGGCACCCGCTCGACGCCGGCGGGCAGGACGTCGGCCCGTGCCGGGTCGCGGACGACGGCGCGCACCGCGTGCCCCCGCTCGTGCAGCAGGGCCACCACGGCCGACCCGACGAATCCCGTGGCACCCGTGACGAGGAACATCGGCGGATCGTGGCACGGAACGTCCCATCGGGAGGCCTGGCGATGACCCCAGGGAGCGCAGACGCGACCAGCATCCGCGTCGTCCTCACCACCACCGACTCCGCCGACGAGGCCGAGCGCCTCGCGCGGGCCCTGGTCGACGCGCGGCTCGCGGCGTGCGTCCAGATCGGGGGGCCGGTGCGCAGTGTCTTCCGGTGGGAGGGCGCGGTGTCGGTGGAGCCGGAGTGGCAGCTGTGGCTCAAGACGGACGCCTCGCGCGTCGACGACCTGACCGCCCGCCTCGTCGCCGAGCACACCTACGACGTGCCGGAGGTGCTCGTCCTGCCCGTCGTCTCCGGGCACGGGCCGTACGTGACGTGGGTGACGTCGGAGGTCACGGGTCCGGGAGACGGTTAGCCTCGGCAACGATGTCGTCGCCGGTGGTCGCTCTGCAGCCGCCGGCGGCGCTGCGCCGGGGTGACCCGGGCTTCCGGCCCGTCGCGGTCGGGCTCTTCTTCGCCGGCGTCACGACGTTCGCGCTCCTCTACGCGACGCAGCCGCTGCTGCCGGCGCTGGTCGGGGCGTACGGCACCACGCCCGGCACGGCGTCGCTGTCGGTCTCGGTGACCACCGCGGCGCTGGCGCTGGGCGTCATTCCCGCCGGCGCGCTGTCCGAGCGGTGGGGCCGCCGGCCCGTCATGGTGTGGTCGCTGTCCGCCGCCGTCGTGCTGGGCCTCGCCGCGGCGCTGGCGCCGGGTCTCGAGCTGCTGCTGGTGCTGCGCGCCCTCGAGGGCCTGGCGCTGGCCGGGCTGCCCGCGGTCGGCATGGCCTACCTCGCCGACGAGGTCCACGGCGAGCACCTGGGCGCGGCGATGGGGCTCTACGTCGCGGGCAACTCGGTCGGCGGGTTCGGCGGGCGCCTGGTGGTCAGCGCCGTCGCCGACCTCACCGGCTCGTGGCGCTGGGCGCTCGCCGGCGTCGCGCTGCTCTCGGCGGCCTGCCTCGTCGCCTTCGCCGCCGTCCTGCCCGCCTCGCGCCGCTTCCGCCCGGCTCCCGTGGGCCGGCGGGCGCTGCTCGGCGAGGTCCGCTCCCACCTCGCCGACCCCGTCCTGCGCCGCCTCTTCGCGGTCGGTCTGCTCGTCATGGGCGTGTTCGTCTGCGCCTACAACTACGTGACCTTCCTGCTGCTCGGCCCGCCGTTCCGCCTGCCCGCCCTCGTGGTCGGGTTCGTCTTCGTGCTCTACGCGCTGGGAACCGCCACCTCGACGCGCACCGGCCGGCTCGCCGACCGCGTCGGCACCCGCGCGGTGCTGCTCGGCGCGGTCGGGGTCGCCGCGATCGGCGCGGTGGCGACGCTGGCGTCGCTGCTGTGGCTGGTCGTCGCGGGCCTGGCCCTGCTGACCGTCGGGTTCTTCGCCGCGCACACCGTCGCCAGCGCCGAGGTCGGCCGCCGCGCCCAGCACGGCCGGGCGGTCGCCTCCGGGCTCTACCTCGGCGCCTACTACGTGGGCTCGTCGGAGGGCGGGACCCTCGGCGGCGTCGCCTTCGGCCTCGCCGGGTGGCCCGCGACCGTGGCGTTCGTGCTCGCGCTGCTCGGCCTGGCCGCCGTCGTCGCGCTCCGCCGGCCCGACCCGTCGTAGCGGGGGGTCTGACGCTGCCCCGCCGGCCCGTCCGCGCCTACCCTCAGCGTGTGAGGTGTGGCGGAGACGGTGTGGCGCCGGGGTCGGTCGTCGCCGACGCGATGCTGCTGCACCCGAAGGTGTGCGCCGCGGACCTCTCCGTCGGCGCGGCCCACGAGCTCTTCGGCGACGACCACGTGCACGCGCTGCTGGTGGTGGGCGCGGGCGTGCTGCTCGCGGTGGTCGAACAGGCCGACCTCGCGGGCGCGCCGGCCGAGGACGCGGCCCGTCATCACGGCCGGCTCGGCGACCGCGTCGTGGGTCCGCACGAGGACATGCTGGCGACCTGGACGGCGATGCTCGCCGACGGTCGGCGCCGCCTCGCCGTCGTCGACGAGCAGGGCGCACTGCTCGGCCTGCTCTGCCTCAAGCGCAGCGGGCGGGGGTTCTGCTCGCAGGCCGACGTCGACGCCCGGGCCCGGGAGCGCGGCGCCCTCGCGCCCTAGCGATCCTTGGTCGCTAGGGCTTTGAGGGTTGGTCAGAGTTTCAGGCGGCCGCCGACGGGAGCCGTTCGTGGGCGAGTCGTGCGTCGATGTGGGTGTTGATGGTGCGGACGGCGGCGC
>JAQSWW010000015.1 GCA_029266415.1 Actinomycetospora sp.
GGGATCGGGGAGATCGGCCACGTCCCGAACGTACGCCGCGACGTCCCCACCCGCCCACGCCCGGCGCGGGGGGGTGTGCCAGCGTGGGGGCCACGGGCGGCACGGCCCCGTGGTGTGCCAGCGTGGGGGCCACGCTGGCGCCCAACGCCAGGAAAGCCCCCACGATCACCGCCGCGGGGCGGCGTGGTCCAGGGTGACCGGGTGGACGCCCGGACCCGCGCGCTCGCCGCGCTGTGCGTCACCGAGGTCGTCAGCTGGGGCGTCCTGTACTACGCGTTCCCCGTGCTCGTGGGCGCGATCAGCGCCGACACCGGGTGGTCGATCGGCGCGGCCACCGGGGCGTTCTCCGTCGGCGCGCTGGTCTCCGCCGGCGCCGGCATCGTCGTCGGCCGGCTGATCGACCGCCGCGGCCCGCGTGTGGTGATGACCACGGGCTCGGTGCTCGGCGTCCTCGCCACCGTCGCGATCGCGACGGCCCCGACGCTGCCGCTGTTCTACGCCGCCTGGGCGTTCGCCGGGCTCGGGCAGGCCGCGACGTTCTACCCGCCGGCGTTCGCCGCGCTGACCGGATGGTTCGGCGCGGAGCGCGTCCGCGCCCTGACCACGCTCACCCTCGTCGCCGGGTTCTCCAGCACCGTGTTCGCCCCGCTCACCGCCGCCCTGCTCGGCCCGCTGGGCTGGCGCGGGACGTTCCTCGTCCTGGCCGGCGTCCTCGCCGTCGTGACCGTGCCGCTGCACGCGCTGCTGCTGACGCCGCCGTGGCGCCCGCACGAGCGCACGGCGGAGTCCGACGGTGCCGACGCGGACCACGCCCGCGCCGTCCTGCGCAGCCCCCGCTTCGCCCTCGTCACCGCCGTCCTGACCGTCGGCGCCTTCGGGCTCTACGCGACGACGATCAACCTCGTCCCGCTGCTCCTCGGCCGGGGCCTCGACCTCGGCCTCGCGGCCCTGGCGCTCGGCCTGACCGGGGCGGGCCAGGTGCTGGGGCGGCTCGGGTTCGTGCCGCTGGTGCGCCGGACGGGCCCGCGGGCCCGGATCGCCCTGGTGCTCATGCTCGGCGGGAGCGGCGTGGTCGCGCTGGCGCTCGTGCCCGGGCCGGCGGCGCTGTTGATCGCCCTGGCGGTCGTCGCGGGCGCCGGGCGCGGGCTGCACACGCTGCTGCAGGCCTCGACCGTCGCCGACCGCTGGGGCACCCGGGCCTTCGGGCGGATCAACGGGGTGTTCTCAGCGCCTGTGACCCTGGCGGTGGCGCTCGCCCCGGCCGGGGGCGTCGCCGTCGCCTCGGTCGTGGGCGGGTTCCCGGCGGCGTTCCTCGTCCTCGGGCTGGGCACGGTGCTCGCCGCGCTCGTCGGCCTCGTCGCCTGATTCAGAGCGTGACGAGGTGCGCGGCGACGGCGGCGTCGACGCGGGCGGTGTCGCCGGTCGCGAGGAGGTCGAGCAGCGCCCCGCGCAGCACCGCGAGCAGCAGCGCGCGCTCGGCCACGCCCTCGGGCGCGTCGCGGCGCGCGGGCGGCTGGTGGTGGGCGAGCAGCGTGTCCCAGTCCTCGACCGTGCGCGCCGCGAACCCCGCCCACGGCCCGTCGCCGGGGTCGCCGATCGAGCGCGTGTAGGCCTCGAGCCACAGCCGCAGCAGCGCGCGGTGTCCCGGGCCGGCGAGCCAGGCCCAGACGCGCTGGCCGACGACGGCGAGGCCGGCGGGGCCGTCGGCGCGCAGGTCCTCGAGCACGGCGAGCTGGTCGGCGCGGCTACGGGCGAGCAGCGCGCGCACCAACCCGTCCTTGCTGCCGAACAGGAACAGCAGGACCCGCGGGCTCGACCCGATCGCCTCGGCGAGCGGGCGCAACGACATGCCCGCCCACCCGTGCTCGAGGACCCAGGCGTACGCCGCCTCGAGCAGCTCCTGCTGCCGCGCCGATCCGCCGTCGGGAGCCGTGCTCGTCACCCGGCCAGTGTGCTTCACTGAAACAGTCGTTTCAGCGAGGAGGGCGTGATGGGCGAGGTGACGATCCGGGCGATGGACCGCCCCGGGGACCTGGGCTGGGTGCTCATGGCCCACGGCGAGCGCTACGCCGCGGAGTACGGGTGGGACGTCGAGGAGGTGACCTCGCGGATCGTCGCCGACCACGCCGCCGCCCGGCGCCACGGCCGCGACGCGGGCTGGATCGCCGAGCTCGACGGCGTGCGGGTGGGTAGCGTCCTGTGCGTCCACGAGGACGAGTGCACCGCCCGCCTGCGCCTGCTGCTCGTCGACCCCGCCGCTCGCGGGCACGGCGTCGGCCGCCGGCTCGTGACGTGCTGCGTGGACGCCGCCCGGGCGGCGGGCCACGAGCGGCTCGTGCTGTGGACGAACGAGCCCCTCGCCGCGGCCCGCCACCTCTACCTCGACGCCGGCTTCGTACTCACCGGCGAGGAGCGGCACACCGAGTTCGGCGACGAGCTCCACGGCCAGTCGTACGCGCTCGACCTCGCCGCCGTCCGGTGATCGACGGCGATATCCGGACGCTCAACGTCAGCGACGCCACTTCGCTGACAAGTCCTTGACGCTATCCCTTGGTCCTGCTCTGATACTCAACCAAAGGATTGGACAACCGAGGGGATGAGTACCATGACCGCGACCACCGCCGCCACCGCCACGAGGACCGGCCGCTCCCGCGCCGGCCGATGGGCCCTGGTGGTCCTCCAGGTCCTGCTCGCCGCGCTGTACGTGGCGTCGGGGCTGGGCAAGGTCACCCTCGAGGCGACGGTCGTCGCCGGGTTCACCGCGATGGGGATCGGGACCGGCCTGACGATGACGATCGGCGTGCTCGAGCTGCTCGGCGCGGTCGGCCTGCTCATCCCCCGCATCGCCGGGCTCGCCGCCGCCGCGTTCGTCGCCCTGATGATCGGCGCGGTGGGCATCACCGCCGCCACGCTCGGCGTGGGCATGATCGTGACGCCGGCCGTCGTGCTCGTGCTCGTCGCCGTCGTGGCCTGGGTGCGCCGTCACGAGACCGCCGCGCTGCTGCGCGACCCCCGCCGGGTCCTCGCCGCCCCGCGCCGCGCGTGACGCGCTACCCGCCCCCGACGGAGTGGTCCTCGACGCCGGGCACCGCCGCGCCCGCCGCGCCCGTCGCCCGGGCGGCGCGGGTGTCGGCGTTCGCGTCGGGGGCGCCGTCGGCGTGGGTGGCGCCGGGAGCGGAGCCCGTGACGTCGGACGGCCGGCCACCGGTCGGCACCGTCGACGCGCCGTCGGCCGCCAGGTCGTCGGCCTCGGCGCCGGTGTCGGGATCGGGCGACTCCCCCGCGTGGGCGTCGATCCGCTCCCCGAGGTAGCGGAGGATCTCCGCCAGCACCGCGGCCACCGGCACGGCGAGGAACGCCCCGGCGATGCCGGCGAGGCTCGACCCGGCGGTCACGGCGAGGATCACCAGCGCCGCGTTGAGACCCAGCCCGCGGCCCTGGACCAGCGGCTGGAGCAGGTTCCCCTCGACCTGCTGCACGACGATGATGAGGATCAGCACCCCGAGCGCCGTGGCCGGCCCCTGCACCACGAGGGCGATGAGCACCGCGAGCGTCCCGGCGACGAGCGCCCCGATGATCGGGATGAAGGCGCCGAAGAACGTCAGCACGGCCAGGGGCAGGGCCAGTGGCACCCCGAAGATCACCAGGCCGATCCCGATCAACACCGCGTCCACGAAGCCGATGAGCGCCTGGCTGCGGATGAACCCCCCGAGGCGCAGCCACGCGCGCGCGCCGACCTCGGCGAGGTGGTCGCCCGACGTCGGGCCCGCCGTGCGGCGCAGCCAGGGCAGGAACTTCGGGCCGTCCTTGACGAACAGGAACGCGAGGACCAGGGCGAGGACGGCGTTGATGACCCCGTTGGCGACGGCCGTGAGGCCGGTGACGACGCCGCTCGCGATCTGCCCCGCGCTCTGCTGCAGCCGCTCCGTGGCGGCCTGGACGTACTGGCCGATCTGGCTCGCGCCCAGGTTGAACGGCGGCCCCTGGAGCAGGTTCTGGATCTGCTGGATGCCGCCGACGGCCCCCTGCGCGATCGCGGGGGCCTGCCCGGCCACCGCCGGCGCGATGAGCGCGACGATCCCGCCGAAGAGCGCGAGCGCCACGACGAGGACCAGCGCCGTCGCGAGCCCGCCGGGCACCCGCCGGTTGCGCAGCCACGTGACCGGCGGCTCGACCACCGTGGCGATGACCAGGCCGAGGAACACCGGGAACACCACGGACCACAGCGCGATGACGAGCAGGCCGAACAGGGTCAGGCCGGCGGCGACGAGCAGGAAGCGCAGGCTCCAGCGGGCGGTCCACGCCAGGCCCTCGCCGATGAGGTGACCGCGCGTGGGCGCGTGCCCGCGCGCGATGTCCCGGGACGCGGGGGCCTCGTCCATGGTCGAGAGTCTGTCAGCGATGGCGGGTCCTCAGGAGCAGGTGCGGTGCGGTGCTGCGCGGGTTCCCGGCCGGGCGATCTGCTATCCCCCGGACACACGCGGGCCCCTCCCCCGGATGGTCCGGGGAAGGGGCCCGAGGGGGCGTGCCGTGACGACTAACCGGCGACGGCCTTCTGCAGGCCCTCGTCGATCGCGTCGAGGAAGTCCTGGGTGTTGAGGTAGTCGGCGTCCTTGCCGATCAGCAGCGCCAGGTCCTTGGTCATCTTGCCGCTCTCGATCGTGTTCACGCAGACGTCCTCCATCTTCTGCGCGAAGTCGACGAGGGCGTCGTTGCCGTCGAGCTTGCCCCGCTGCGACAGGCCGCGGCTCCAGGCGAAGATCGACGCGACCGGGTTGGTCGAGGTCTCCTTGCCCTCCTGGTGCTGGCGGAAGTGCCGGGTCACCGTGCCGTGGGCGGCCTCGGCCTCGACGGTGCCGTCGGGCGTCATGAGCACCGAGGTCATGAGGCCCAGCGAGCCGAACCCCTGCGCGACGATGTCGGACTGGACGTCGCCGTCGTAGTTCTTGCAGGCCCAGACGTAGCCGCCCTCCCACTTGAGCGCCGCGGCGACCATGTCGTCGATGAGGCGGTGCTCGTAGGTCAGGCCGGCCTTCTCGAAGTCCGCCTTGAACTCGGACTCGAAGATCTCCTCGAAGGTGTCGCGGAACATGCCGTCGTAGGCCTTGAGGATGGTGTTCTTGGTCGACATGTAGACCGGGTAGTTGCGGTCCAGCCCGTAGCGCAGCGAGGCGCGGGCGAAGTCGACGATCGAGTCCTTGAAGTTGTACATGCCCAGCGCGACGCCGCCGTTCTCCGGGAACTTCGCGACCTGGAACTCCATCGGCTCGCCCTCACCGTCGGGCGTGTAGCTGATGGTGACCGTGCCCGGGCCCGGGACCTTGAAGTCCTGGGCGAGGTACTGGTCGCCGTGGGCGTGACGCCCGACGACGATCGGCTTGGTCCAGTGCGGGACGTAGCGCGGGATGTTCTGACAGACGATCGGCTCACGGAAGATGACGCCGCCGAGGATGTTGCGGATCGTCCCGTTGGGCGAGCGGTACATCCGCTTGAGCCCGAACTCCTCGACCCGCGCCTCGTCCGGCGTGATCGTCGCGCACTTGACCCCGACACCGTGCTTCTTGATGGCGTTGGCCGCGTCGACCGTGACCTGGTCGTCGGTCTCGTCGCGGTGCTCGATGCCCAGGTCGTAGTACTCGAGGTCGATGTCGAGGTACGGGTGGATCAGCTTGTCCTTGATGAACTGCCAGATGATCCGTGTCATCTCGTCACCGTCGAGCTCGACGACGGTGCCCTCTACCTTGATCTTCGCCACGTCTCGAAAGCCCTCCTCACGGGCGCCGACGACCGGCGCCGTCCGACCTGCCCGCACGCTATCAACGGGACTGGTACCCAGAACGGGCGAGCGGTGTGACCCCGGACGTCAGCGCGTCGCGAGTGGGCCACCCGTGATCGTCAGCGAGACGGCGATGACGACGAGGCCGAACAGCGTGTAGGTGACGATGTCGACGCGCCGGCTGCGCACCGCGAGCAGGCCCGCCGCGGTGCGCGTGAGGCTCGCACGCAGGACCCCCGCGAGCAGCAGCGCGACGCCGAGCTCGGTGGTCCCCTCGCGCCAGTGCTGCAGGGCGATGCGGCCGAACGCGACGGCCACGACCAGCATCACGACGAGGAACGGCAGGTGCGCGCGGACCTTGCGGAGCAGCTCGGCGCGACGCTCCTCGCGCGTGCGCGCCGGGCGGGCGTGGCGGCCCGCGGCCGACGGCAGCATCTCGGTGGGGCTCTCGTCCGGCGGCGGGACCGGCACCACCGACGGGCGGCCGGGCCGCGGGGTCCGCTCCGGCGTCAGCTCCGGGGTCGGCTCCGGGGTGGGCTCCGGGCGGGGCGGGGGCGTCGGCCGGGGGGTCACGGTGGTCACCGGCCGCTCACCCGAGCCGCTCCGCCCGCTCGACCACGTTGGTCAGCAGCATCCCGCGGGTCATCGGGCCCACGCCGCCGGGCACGGGCGCGAGGTACGACGCCACCTCGGCCACCTCGGGCGCGACGTCGCCGACCAGGCCGTGCTCGCCGCGGGTGATGCCGACGTCGAGGACCGCGGCGCCGGGCTTGACCATGTCCGCGGTGACGAGCCCCGGCACCCCGGCCGCGGCGACGATGACGTCGGCGGCACGCAGCTCGGCGGCGACGTCCTTGGTGCCGGTGTGGCACAGGGTGACCGTGGCGTTGACCGAGCGCAGCGTCAGCAGCAGGCCCAGCGGGCGTCCGACGGTGACGCCGCGGCCCAGGACGGTGACCTTGGCGCCGTCGAGCGGCACGTCGTAGCGGCGCAGCAGCTCGACCACCCCGCGGGGGGTGCACGGCAGCGGGCCCGGCTCCTGGAGCACGAGGCGGCCGAGGTTCATCGGGTGCAGGCCGTCGGCGTCCTTGTCCGGGTCGATGCGCTCCAGCGCCGCACCCCCGTCGAGACCCTTCGGCAGCGGCAGCTGCACGATGTAGCCGGTGCACGCCGGGTCCGCGTTGAGCTCGTCGATCGCGGCCTCGACGTCGGCTTGCGTGGCGTCGGCGGGCAGGTCGCGGCGGATCGAGGTGATGCCGACCTTGGCGCAGTCGTTGTGCTTGCCGCGCACGTAGGAGTGCGAGCCCGGGTCGTCCCCGACGAGGACGGTGCCGAGGCCCGGCGTCCGCCCCGCCGCGGTGAGCGCCTCCACCCGCGTGCGCAGGTCGTCGAGGATCGACGCGAGCGTGGCCTTGCCGTCCAGCTTGGTCGCGGTCACGACCTCATGATGGCAGGTGCGGGGTGAGGTCCCCGGCGGCTCACCGGTCGGCGGGGCGGCGTGCCGCGGACCGCCGGGACCGCCACGGCGTCGCGGCGACGCCCGCGGCCACGAGGGTCAGCGCGGCCCCGAGCACCGTGCTCACCGACGGGGCGCCGGCGGCCGAGGGCAGCACGACGTCGAGCACGAGGGCGACGACGACCTGCCCGGCGACGGCGCCGAGCGCGAGCAGCAGCACCCCGATCTGGCCGACGATCCAGGCGCTGAGCCCGATGAAGACCGCGCCGAGCGGCCCGCCGAGGTAGAGATACCAGGCGGACGGCAGCGGCTGCGGCGGGCCGAGCAGCGCGACGGCCACGAGGCCGACGACCACGAGCGCGGCGAGACCGACGACGAAGTTGACCGTGGCGGCGGGCAGCACCGCCGTGAGCACGGACCGGTCGCGCCCGCCGAGGTCCTCGGGGTCCCCGCCGGCCGCTGCGGCCACCAGGCCGTTGAGGCCCTGCTGGGTGGCGATGGCGACGCCCGCGAGCAGCGGCAGCAGGGCCAGCGCGACCGGGGCCTCGGTGCTCAGCGAGGGCGCCACCGAGAGCACGACCGCGCCGAGCATGAGCACCGCCCCCACGACGCGCGGGAGGGTCGTGGCCTGCGGTCCCGCGGGCCCCAGCCCGACGCGGTCGACGACGAGCCCGCCGCTGGACTGGCCCGCGACCACGGCGATGGTGAACAGCGCGGTGCCGAGGACGTGCGCGGTGAGCCCCTGGCTGGCGACGAGCGTCGCGCCCCCGAGCCCGCCGAGCAGCTGCCACGGCCGCAGGGCGCCGCGACGCCGGGCGGCGCCGACGCGCCGCAGACCCCGCCGGCCCGCGGGGACCAGCGCCACGAGCACCAGCAGCAGCACGAGCCCCGTGCCGAACGAGATCACCGCGGCGAGCACCCCGTCGCCCAGCTCCGCGCCCAGCTCGGCGTTGGTGCGGGCCTGCCCGACCATGAACCCGCCGGTGACGAACGCGGCGGCGAGGCCGAGCGCGGTGCGCGCAGGTGGTGGTGCCACGTCGGGCGAACCTACGCCGGGCGGAGGCCCGCGCAGAGTGATCGCCCGGTCACACCGCGCGGGCGGTGAGCGTGGTGGCGGCGGCGACCCCGCCCGCGTAGATGCCGTGCTGGACGAAGCTCGTGCGCAGCAGGTCGCGGCGCCAGCGCCACGGCGGCGGGGTGTCGCCGAGGACGGGGAACAGGCCGAGCGCCATCGTCTGGGTGGCGCCGAAGAACACCAGGGCGGGCAGGGGCTCCCGGCCGAGCGCCCGCTGCAGCACGAGGTGCCCGGCGCCGACGAACGACCCGTAGCCCCAGTGCACGACCCAGAACAGGGCGCGCCGCCCGCGCTGGGTGCGGGGCGCCCACCCGACGACGGCGTACAGCAGCGTCGAGGCGGCGATGACCACGTGCTCGCTGTCGTCGTAGTCGAGGATCTCGTCGATCTCGGGCACCGTGATGCCCTGCCGGCGCGCGTACGCCTCGCGCCGGAACCGCGCGGCGAGCGCCATCGCCCCGGTGCCGACGGCGCCGCCGGCCACGCCGCGGGCGCCCTCGCGCAGCAGCGTCGTCGCCCGTTCCCGTGCGGCCATGGCCGCAGCATGCCCTGGATCCCGCACCGGCGCGGTCGGAGACGCGGCCCGTGGGGCTTGCTGCGCGAGCGGCTCAGCGACGCGTCCGGCTCCGGCGCAGCGCGTAGCTCGTGGCGTCGGCGCGGTTGCGAGCGCCGATCTTGCGATAGACGTTCGCGACGTGGCGCTCCACGGTGTGGACGCTGAGCGCCAGGGCCCGGGCGATCTCCTTGTTGCTGGCGCCGTCGGCGAGGTGGTCGAGCACCTCCTCCTCCCGCCGGGTGAGCCCGGACTCGGCGTCGGGGGCGCCGGCCGGGGTCGAGGCGACCGTCCGGTGCTCCCCGTCCCGCGGCGCGGGGATGGGGAGCAGACCGTCGGCGCACGACGCCGGGAGGGCCGCCTGTGCGTCCAGCGTCGCGGCGACGAACGGCGTCGCCTGCCAGGCCTCGTGCAGGCGCAGTGCGTCGCGGTAGTAGGCCTCGGCCCGCTCGACGTCACCCCGGGCGGCCGCGGTGAGACCCAGGTAGTGGTCGACCGCTCCCCACCAGGCCACGGCACCCAGGAACGCGATCCGGCCGCGGTAGGGGGCGAGGAGGTCGTGCAGTACGGCGCAGTGGCCACGGTGGCCGAGGCGGGATGCCGCCTCGGCCAGGATGGCGACGCTGGCGAGCCACAGCGAGTCCCGCGGGAGCACCGCGCACCGGTCCGCGACGAGGCCGTCGAGCAGGGCGAGCGCCTCGGTGTCCCGCCCGGTGTCGGCCAGCAGGAGCGCGAGCTGGCACCGGAACGTGACCAGGATCGGCCACCGGGCGGCCTGGTCGCGGAGAGCGATCTCGGCCTCGGCGACCCGACCGGTCTGGCGCAGCAGCAGGAAGCGCTGTCCGGTGGCGTAGAGCGATGCCGGCTGCACCCGCAGCCGGAGCCCCTCGGCCTCGGCGTGGTCGACCTGCCCCAGCGCCTCGTCCAGGCGCCCGTGCATGGTGGCCCGGACTGCGCGGTAGAGCTCCAGGTACCAGCGCGCGAGGGGGCGCCCGCTGCGCTGGGCGAGCAGGGCGAGTCCGTCGAGCTCGGCGTCCGCCTCGGCGAGGTCGCGCTGGAGACGCTCCGGGACGAGGAGCCGGCGCGCGGTGAGCTCGAGCTCCTCGTCCTCGAGACCCACGGCGAGGTCGAGCAACTCCCGCCCCACGGCGAGGCGCTCCTCGGGGCCGTCGGGCCCGCGCAGGACGAACAGCTGGGCGGCCAGCGCGGCGGCCAGGCAGCGCGGATCGTCCAGTGTGCGCGCATCGCCGACGGTGCTGCGGGCGAGGGTCCGCGAGCGGACGAGGCCGGCACCCCAGTACAGCTCGGTGGCGAGGCGCGCCCGCAGGCGGACGTCGAACACGGTCGGCCCGTCGTCGGGGAGACGGGCGAGCGTCCGCTCGATCGTCCGGACGAGCCCGACGTCGAGGGTGCCGGCGGAGAGCACCACCTCGCCGAGGCCGATCGCGGCCTCGGCCGCCGCCGGCGCCGACCCGCCGCGAGCCGCGAGCTCCCAGGCCTGCTCGAAGGAGCGGCGGGCCGCCGCGGTGTGTCCGGCCCGTCCGGCCGCGCGACCCAGCTTCACCAGCAACCCCGGCCGGGTGGGGTCGTCGGGGTCGGTGAGCGCGAGGGCCCGGCGGTACCAGTCGGCGGCGGTGTCGTCACCGGAGCCGGCCATGGCCCGGTCGGCCGCGTGCTCGGCGAGGGCGCGGGCGCGTGCGCGGCCCGCGGCCGAGTCGGCGGCCTCGACGGCGTGGTGGGCGACCGCGGCGGCGAAGGCGGGATCGTCGATGCGGTCCTCCAGCGCGGCGAGCGCACGCCCGTGGAGGACGACCCGGTCCGCGGCGTCGAGCCGCTGGTAGAGCGCCTGCTGGACGAGCACGTGCTCGAAGCGGTACTGGCCGGTCGAGGGCGCCGGCCCGGTGATCAGCCCGCTGCGGACGGCGGGGACGAGGGCCGACGCCACCTCCTCCGGTGTCGTGCTCCGGATGCTCGCGAGCAGCGCCGGGTCCACGTCACGGCCGAGGACCGCGGCGTCGGTGAGCACCACCCGGGTCCGCGCGGGCAGCCGTCGCACCCGGGCCCACGTCGCGGCGTCGACCGAGGCGGGCACCACCTCGGGATCGGCGCCCAGGCGCACCAGCTCGCCGAGGTAGAACGGGTTGCCCGAGGTCCGGGTGTGGAGCAGGCCGACGTCGAGACCGGCGTCGACGTCGGCGAACCGCCGCACGAACTCCTCGGTCTCGTCCCGGCTCAGTCCGGTCAGCTCGATCAGGTCGAACACGGCCTCGCCGGCGACGTCCCCCAGCAGCGACGCCAGCGGGTGGTCCGTCGGCACCTCCGTGGCGCGGTAAGTGCCCAGGCACATCAACGGCTCGTCCTGCGCGGTGCTGACGGTGAACCGCAGCAGCGCCAACGACGCCTCGTCGGCGCGGTGGAGATCGTCGAACGCCAGCAGCAGCGGACCTGGCGCGGTCGCGTCCACGAGGGCCCGGGTGATGGTGTCGAACAGTCGGAAGCGGTCGCCGTCGGGAGACGCCCCGGTCAGCGCCGGAAGCACGGCGGCGCACGCCTCCCCTCCCGGACGGCTCGACAACGCCCGCAGGACCTGGATCCAGGGCCAGAACGGGGGCGCGCCCTCGGTCTCGAGACAACGACCCCACGCGGTGGTGAACCCGGTGCACCGCCCGTGGCCGACGGCGACCTGGACGAGCCGGCTCTTGCCCACGCCCGGCTCCCCGGAGACCAGGACGAGCCCACCGCGCCCCTCGACGACCCCGCCGATGTGCTGCCGGAGCCGTTCCGTCTCCCGCTTGCGCCCGATGAGCGCCTCGCCCCCCACCACGGTGACCACCCTAGGGCGGCAGTGACGTCGAGTAACCGTTGTCCCCCACGGCAAACGGGTCCATCACCCGTGGTGGTGCATCGATCACGGCGTGCTCACCAGGGGTAGCGATTGACCAGCGGCCCTACATGGTTTCCGCGATGTCGCCGGCTCCGCTCCGGCCCACGCTCTCCCCACGGCGATCGAGGCCGGGATTCCGGGGGGCGACGATGAGCAACCAGATCGTGGTGACGGGGGCGGCCGGGTGGATCGGCGGCCACGTGTGCCGGGTGCTGCGGCGGCTCGGCTGGGACGTCGTCGGGGTCTCCCGGAGCCCCGAGGTCGCGCGCGAGAAGCACCCGGACCGGCCGTGGATCGGGATCGGGAGCGAGCTCGAGACGGCCGTCCAGCACGCCGGCCGTGTGCTCGACCTGGCGGGCCGCAACGCGTTCGAGCAGCCCTGGACCTCCGACTTCGTGGAGGCACTGCGCTCGAGCCGGATCGATCCGACCGTGCGCATCGTCGACGCCCTGGCCCGGACACGGGTCCGGGACCCCGTGCTGATCACCGCCAGTGGTTACCCCGCGTGCGGTGACGGCGGGGATCGCGAGCTCGCCGACGACGCGCCCGCCCGCCACGAGCTCGTCCTGGGGAGCATCGACGCCGAACGGGAGGACGCAGCCCTCCGCGCCGCCGACCGGATCCGCGTGGCCGTCATGCGGATCGGCCTGGTCCTGGGCCCCGACGGGGGCGCCTTCCCGGCCCTCCGCCGGCCCTTCGACGCCGGCCGGGGAGTGGTCCTGGGCAGCGGTCGTCAGTGGGTCCCCTGGATCCACCTCCTCGACGTGGTGGCGCTGCTGACGGAGGTCCTGGCCGACCCCGGCTACCGCGGTGTCGTCAACGCGGTGGCCCCGCAGCCCGCCCGACACGTCGACCTGGCTCGGGCCCTCGGCGAGGTCCTCGGGGTGTCCTGGCAGCACCACGTCCCGGCCGCACGGGTCGCGCGCACCTGGGGAGGGGCCAGCGAGCTCCTGCTGCACAGCCACCGACTCGTACCGGCCAGAGCCCTCGAGCTCGGCTTCGCCTTCGCCCAGCCCGACCTCGGCGGCGCGGTGAAGGACATCGTGGCCGGCTGACGCCGACCCCCACGCCATGCCCCGCGTCGATCTCGAGATGCGTCTGATGAGGGAGCCCGCGCCACGCCGGCGGGGTCGGACGGACGTCCCGCCGCCGCCACCGCGTCCGGGCCCGTCGGCGGACGAGGTCCCGCCGCGCGTCGCCCCGACGTCGGGGCTCCCCGCCCGTCCGCGGCCGCCCCACCCACCCCGGAACCACCGAGAGGAAGAACCATGGATCGACTGACCGGCAAGATCGCCCTCGTCACCGGCGGCGAGAGCGGCATCGGGCGTGCCTCCGCCGCGGCGATGGTCGACGAAGGAGCGTGCGTGCACCTCGTCGGCCTCGACGCCGACGCCCTGAAGCAGGCCGCCGCCGAACTCGGCGAGGACCGTGCGGGCCACACCGTCGCCGATGTCACCGACGAGGACGCCGTGCGCACGGCGATCGGTGAGGCGGTCGAGCGTTTCGGGCGGCTGGACGTGGTGTTCAGCAACGCCGGCGTCTCCGGTGCTGTCGCCCCGATCGAGGACTACCCCTCGGACGAGTTCTCCCGGACGCTCGCCGTCCACGCTCTCGGGGCGTTCCACGTCGTCAAGCACGCGAGCCCCCACCTCGGCGCCGGCGCCAGCGTCATCATCACCTCGAGCGTGGTCGGGCTGATGGGGTTCGGGGGGCTCAGCGGCTACATCGCCGCCAAGCACGCGCAGGTCGGGATGATGCGGGCGGCGGCGAAGGAGTTCGCTCCCCGCCGGATCCGGGTCAACTCGCTCCACCCCGGGCCGACGTCCACGCCGTTCCAGGACAGCATCGAGATGCGGGCCACCGGCGCCTCCCAGCAGGAGGCGGCCGCCGTGTTCGACGAGCTCATCCCGCTGGGCCGACACGCCACGCCGGACGAGATCGCCCGCACCGTGGTCTACCTCGCCTCCGACGACAGCGCCTTCATGACCGGGGCCACGGTCGCGGTCGACGGCGGCCTGACCATCTGAGAACGCACCTCCGGGGGGCTCTGGTGAACGCGATGGACTTCCTCGCCCGCACCGTGATCACGCGGCGCGGTGGGGGGCGGCGAGGAACCGCGCCCGGGCCGGTCGCCTCCGAGCGGCCGGCCCGGGCGGAGGCACCCGACCTCGACGGTGTGGTCGCCGGGGCGACGCGGGCGCACCGCACGTTCTCGTCCTGGACGGAGCGGGACGTCGACGACCTGATCGGCGCGGTGGCGCGGGCCGTGGCCGCACGGTCGGAGCAGCTGGCGGTGGCGACGGTGGCCGAGACCGGGGTCGGTCGGGTCGAGGACAAGATCATCAAGAACCGGTTCGCCAGCGCCGAGGTGTCGGCGTCCCTGCTCGGCGAGCCGGGCGTCGGGGTCTGGGGTCGGGACGACGAGACGGGCATCCTGCGGATCGCCGACCCGATGGGTGTGGTGGCCGGGTTGGTGCCGGTGACCAACCCGGTCGCCACCACGGTGTTCAAGGCGCTGATCTGTCTGAAGTCCCGCAACGCGCTCGTCGTGAGCCCGCACCGGGCCGCCCGGCGGGTCACCATCGCCACCGTCGACCTGGTGCGCGAGGTCCTGGGGCGCCACGGGGCGCCGCCGGACCTCGTCCAGGTGCTGCGCAAGCGCAGCGACCGGGCCACGACCGCGGTGTTGATGGCGCACTCCGGGGTCGACCTGGTGCTGGCCACCGGGGGTCCCGCGCTGGTCCGCGCCGCCTACAGTTCCGGCACGCCGGCCATCGGCGTCGGCGCGGGAAACGCGCCCGTGTGGGTCGCCCGCGACGCGGACGTCGGTCACGCGGCCGAGCTGGTGGTGACGGGCAAGGCCTTCGATCACGGCGTCATCTGCGGGTCGGAGAACCACCTGGTCGTCGACGCGGCGGTCCGCCGGCCGTTCCTCGGCGCTCTCGCCGAGCAGGGCGCGCTCGTCCTCACCGGGGCCCAGTGCCGGCGCCTTCGGCGAGCCGCGTTCGACGACGACGGCCGGTTGCGGCCGGCCCTGGTCGGTCGCTCCCCCCAGAGCCTGGCCCGGGAGGCCGGCATCGAGGCCCCCGCCGGCATCCGCGTCCTCGTCGCCCCGGTGCCGGAGTCGGCCGCGGGCGGGCCGTACGGGCGGGAGAAGCTGGCACCCCTGCTGTCGATGTTCACCGTGGCCGGGGACGACGCCGCCTTGGAGCTGTGCCGGCGCCTGCTGGACAACGGCGGGCGTGGCCACACCGCGGTGGTCCACTCGGGCGACCCGCGCCGCCACGCCGCGTTCGCCCGGGCCATGCCGACCAGCCGCACCCTGGTCAACAGCTCCGGCGCCCTCGGGTGCATCGGGCACGGCAACGGCCTGTCCCCGTCGCTGACCCTCGGCTGCGGGACCTACGGCGGGACGTCCACCACCGACAACATCACCTACCGACACCTCCTCAACATCAAGAGGCTGGTGCTCCCGACCGCGTCCCCGGGCCGGGCACCGGTGGCGGTGGCCTCGCACTGAGCCTCGCACTGGGTCTCGTCCCTCGGTTCACCGGAAGTCCCGCGAGCTCGAGGGGACCCGCAGCTCCAGGCGCTCGACGCGGTCGGCGATCAGGTTGACCACCGTCGGCGCGTCGGGGGCCCGCTCGACCCGGCCGCGGATGACCAGGGCGGCGCTGGTGCGCGCCACCACCCGGTGCCGCGCCCAGAGCCCCTCCGAGCAGACGACGTTGAGCATCCCGGTCTCGTCCTCGAGGTTGAGGAACGTCGTGCCGCCCGCGGTCGCCGGCCGCTGGCGGTGGGTGACCACCCCGCCGACCTCGATGCGCTCGCCCTCTCCGACGTCGGCGACCGCGGCCACCGCGTACGCCCCGCGCTCGTCCAGCGACGCCCGCAGGTGGGTCACCGGGTGGCTGTCGGGGGTGACGCCGGTGGCCCACACGTCGGCGACGGTGAGCTCGACCGCGCTCATCCCCGGCAGCGCCGGGGCCTCGAGACCGACCGCGGTGTCGGGCAATCGGTCGTGGCGCACGCCGTCGCGCACCACGCCGACCCCTGCGGCCGCGGCCCCGGCCGCCCACAGCGCCTCGCGGCGCGCGAGCCCGAAGCAGCCCAGCGCCCCGGCCGTGGCCAGCCCCTCGACCTGCGCGGTGGTCAGCTCGGCGCGCCGGGCGAGGTCGGCCACGTCGCGGTAGGCGCCCCGCGCCGTGCGCTCGGCCACGATCCGGGCGGCCACCTCGTCGCCGAGCCCGCGGACGCCCGCGAGCCCGAGCCGCACGGCGACCCCGCCGGTGCTGTCCGGGTGCGGCTCGAGTCCCGGGGTGTCCGCGGCGACCTGGACGTCGGGCCCCAGCACGACCACCCCGTGGCGCCGGGCGTCGGCGGTGAGCGACTGGGGCGAGTAGAAACCCATCGGCTGGGCGCGCAGCAGCGCCGCGCAGAAGGCCGCCGGGTAGTAGAACTTGTACCAGGCGCTGACGTAGACCAGCGACGCGAAGCTGATCGAGTGGCTCTCGGGGAAGCCGAAGTTGGCGAACGCCTTGGTCTTTCCGAAGATCGTGTCCGCGAGCTCGCCGGTGATCCCGTTGGCCGCCATGCCCGCGTAGAACCGCTCGCGCAGCCGCTCGATCCGCTCGGTGGAGCGCTTGGCCGACAGGGCGCGGCGCAGCTCGTCGGCCTCGGCGGCGGAGAAGCCCGCCACGTCCACCGCGAGCTGCATGAGCTGCTCCTGGAACAGCGGCACCCCCAGCGTCTTCTCCAGCGCCGGCTCGCAGAGCGGGTGGTCGTAGACGATGCGCTCGAGCCCGTTGCGCCGCCGGATGTAGGGGTGCACCGAGCCGCCCTGGATCGGCCCGGGGCGGATGAGCGCGACCTCGACGACCAGGTCGTAGAACTCGCGCGGCCGCAGCCGCGGCAGCGTCGCCATCTGCGCCCGGGACTCGACCTGGAACACGCCCACCGAGTCGCCCTCGGCGAGCATCGCGAACACCTTCTCGTCGGTGGCCTGCAGGTCGTGCAGGCGCACGTGCACGCCGTGGTGCGCCGCGACGAGGTCGGCGGCGTAGTGCAGCACCGAGAGCATCCCGAGCCCGAGCAGGTCGAACTTGACCAGTCCCACCGCCGCCGCGTCGTCCTTGTCCCACTGGATGACGCTGCGCCCGGGCATGCGCCCCCACTCGACGGGCACCACCTGGTCGACGGGGCGGTCGCAGATGACCATGCCGCCGGAGTGGATGCCGAGGTGGCGCGGGAAGCCCGCGATCTGCTCGGCCAGGCTCGCCACCGCGGCCGGCATCTCCGGCACCTGTCCCGCCAGCTCCGCTGCCGCTCCCCCCGGCCCACCCCACCGGTCGATCTGCTTGCTCCACGCGTCCTGCTGGCCCTGGGCGAACCCCAGCGCCCGGGCGGCGTCGCGCACCGCCGACCGCGGCCGGTAGGTGATGACGTTGGCGACCTGGGCGGCGCGGTCGCGCCCGTAGCGGGCGTAGACGTACTGGATGGCCTCCTCGCGGCGGTCGGACTCGATGTCGAGGTCGATGTCGGGGTAGCCGTCGCGCTCCGGGGAGAGGAAGCGCTCGAACAGCAGGTTCATCTGCACCGCGTCGACGTGGGTGATGCCGAGCGCGAAGCACACCGCCGAGTTGGCCGCCGACCCCCGGCCCTGGCAGTAGATGTCGTGGTCGTCGCAGAACTTCACGATGTCGGCGACGATGAGGAAGTAGCCGGGGAAGCCCTGCTGTTCGATGACGTCGAGCTCGTGGTCGATCACCTCGAACGCGCGCGGCGAGCGCAACCGGTCGCCGTAGCGCACCGCCGCGCCCATCCAGGTCAGCCGCCGCAGCCAGCTCGCCTCGGTCTCGCCCTCGGGCACCGCGAACGGCGGCAGCTCGGGGGCGAGCAGCTCGAGCGGGAAGGCGCACTCGCGCCCCAGCCGCGCCGCGTGGGCGACGGCCTCGGGGTGGCGGGCGAAGCGCTCGGCCATCTCCGCGCCCGAACGCAGGTGCGCCGGGCCCGGCGGCAGCCAGCCCTCGGCGTCGTCGAGGCTGCGGCGGGCGCGCACGGCGCCCAGCGCGGCCGCGAGCCGCGCGCGGTCGGGGGTGGCGTAGTGCGCGCCGGTGGTGGCCACCGTGTGCAGGCCCCGCCCGCGGTCGGCGCGGGCCGCGAGCTCGGCCAGGGCGGCGTTGCGCTCGGTGTCGTCGGGCAGGCCCTGGTCGGTGAGCTCGACCGCGACGTTGCCCGCCCCGAACAGCGCGACCAGGCGGTCGAGCTCGCGGGCGGCCGCGTCGGCGCCACCGGCGGCCAGCGCCCGGCGCACCGAGCCCTTGCGGCAGCCGGTGAGCACCTGGACGTGCCCGCCGAGCGTCGACGCGACCCGTTCGGGGTCGTACACCGGGCGCCCCTTCTCGCCGTGGGTGTGCATCTGCCCCTCGGTGATCGCCCGCGAGATCGCCCGGTAGCCGTCGGGGTCGCGGGCCAGGACGAGCAGGTGGTCGCCCTCGGGGTCGGGCACCCCGTTCTGCGGTGCGGTCAGGCCCAGGGACAGCTCGGCGCCGTAGACCGTCGGCACCCCCAGCTCCTGCGCGGCCTCGGCGAAGCGCACCACGCCGTACACGCCGTCGTGGTCGGTCAGCGCGATCGCCTCGAGCCCCAGCCGCGCGGCCTCCTCGACCAGCTCCTCGGGGTGCGAGGCGCCGTCGAGGAAGCTGAAGTTGGAGTGCGCGTGCAGCTCGGCGTACGGGACGGTGAGCCCGGTGGCCCGCGTCCCCGTCGGCGGCCGGTAGGGCGTGCGGTGCCGCGACCACGCCGGGCTGTCGCCCCCGTCGCCGGGGAACTGCTCGTCGCGCGGCAGGCGGATGCGGCCCGGGCCGTCGATCCGCTCGCTGTCGTCGAAGGCCAAGGGGTCGCGGACGACGTCGTCCGGGGCGTCGCCGTCGTCGGGGGGCCAGGGCCCGACGTGGCCCCCGTGCGGCTCGCCCTCGCGCGGCCCGGGCTGCACGGCCTTCCGCGTCCCGTTGCCCCGCCCCTGCAGGCTCGGGTTGTCGGCCGGGCGCCCGGACAGCACGCGCTCCATCTCCGACCAGTCCACCGGCGGGTTGTTCCACCCCATCAGTCGTAGATCCCCTCCACCGTCCAGCGGCCGTCGCGGTGGACCAGCAGCAGCGCGCGGCCGACCGCGTCGGCGCCGGAGGCGACCGGGTCGGGCGCGAGGTCGGCGGCCGGGTCGGGCTCGGGGACGCGGCCGGCGTCGATCTCGTCGGCGGCGGTGGCGCACACGACCTGGATGCGCACACCGCCGCCGGCGGCCGACCGTGGGTCCCACCAGCGGCCGGGGTCGGGCCACGGGCCGCCCCACGCCCGGACCGGCGCGGTGGGCGCCGCCGGGTCGGTGCCCAGCGCCACGTGCGCGGGCGGCGCGGTGAGCCGGCCGCGGGACGCGCGGCGCACCGGCGCGCCGTCGGCGTCGAGCACCCGCACCGGCAGCGGCTCGGGCGGCACCCGGGCGGGCGAGGGCGCGGGCAGCGCCCCGGGCCAGGGCGCGGACGGGTCGAGCGCCGGCTCCCGCTCGTCGCCCCAGGGCACCAGCCGGATCCGCTCGCCCGGCCCGCGCCCGCCACCGGGCACCGCGGTGAGCACCTCCTCGGGCCCGAGCAGGCCCTGGACCCGCACCAGCGCGCGCCCCGCCCGCTCGTCGGCCACCCCGACCTCGCCCCACAGCCCGAGCTGCAGCCGGCCGGCGTCGACCACCTCCTCGGGCACCAGGCGCAGGACGGTCAGGCCCCCGTCGGGGTCGCCGGGGCCGCGGCGCGACAGCCACCCCTCGAGCTGCCAGCGCACGCGGTCGGCCGTGCCCGCCGGGGTCAGGGGCTCGGCGCAGCGCCACACGCGGGCCAGCTCGTCGCCGGCGGTGGTGCGGGCCTGCACGCCGAGCCGCGTGCACGCCAGGCCCGCCCGGCCCAGGGCCTCGTGCAGCCGCTCGGACAGCGAGCGGGCGGCGAAGGCGGCGGCATCGACCCGGTCGACCGGCGGGTCGAGCGGCAGCTCCGCGGTGAGCTCGTCGGGGATGCGGCGCCGCGAGGGCGGGCGCTCGTCGAGCCCGCGGGCCAGCCGGTGCGCCCGGACGGCGGCCGCGTCGAAGCGCGACGCCACGTCGGTGGCCGACAGGGCGGCGAAGGAGCCCAGCGTGGTGAGCCCGAGCCGGCGCAGCAGGCCGATGAGCTCCGCGCGCGCGGCGCTGGCGTCGTCGTCGGCCCCGGCGGTGTCGGGCTCGACGCCCGGCTCGAGCTCGAGCTCGGCGACCGGCAGCGGCGCGAGGAACGCCGGGCTCTCCCCCGGCGGCACCAGCAGCGACCGGCGCGCGGCGAGCCCGGCGGCGAACAGCCCGTCGGCCACCCCCACCTGGCACTCGACGCGGGCGCGCGCCGCGACGTGGTCGACCAGGCGCTCGGCCACGACCTCCTCCCCGCCGAAGTAGCGCGCGGGCCCGCGGGCCGACAGCGCCACCAGCCCGGGGCGCACCACCTCCACCCCCGGCGCCAGCTCCTCCACCGCCGCCGCGACCGGCTCGAAGCAGCGGGCATCGCGCTCGGGATCGCGGGCGAGCACCGCGAGGTCGGGGCAGCGCGCCTGGGCCTCGCGGCGGCGCAGCCCCCGGCGCACGCCCTGCGCGCGCGCCGTCGCCGAGCAGGCCACCACCCGGTGCGACGCCAGGACCGCGGCCGGACGGGCCGCGGGCAGGCCCGCCTCGGCCGCGCCCGCCACCACCGGCCAGTCGGGACACCACAGGGCCAGCACCCGCACCGGCGAGCTCACCCCGCCACCCCGATGCGTGCCGGCGACTCGCCCGGGCGCTCCCGCGGCACCGGCGGGCCGGTGAGCGGCGCCCCGACCGGCAGCTCCCCGTCCGGGGCGCACCCGCCCGCCGGACCCGGCAGCAGGACCGGGACCTCCTGCTCGCCCGGGCGCCCGCGGGCCGCGCAGCGCACGCGGACCCGGCGCGAGCGCAGGCGGCCCGCGCCGTCGCCGCCGAGCCCGGCCCACGCGCTGCCCTCGGCCCGCAGCTCCACCTCGGCGCCCGGCCACGCGCCCGGCCCGGACCCCTCGGCCGCGACCGGGACCAGCACCGCCCCGCGCTGGCGCACCCGGGCGCCGAGCCGCTGCCGGTCGCCCGCCGACCACCGCACGCCGGGCAGCGTGGTGTCGAGCACGACCACGTCGACCCCGTCGACCAACGCCGCGACCACCGCCGCCGGGCGCGGCCCGGGGCGGGGCACCAGCGCCGTGCGGGCGAGGTCGAGCCCCGCCTCGGCCGCGGCCTGGACCCCCAGGTCGGGCAGGCCGACCAGCGCGCACCACGACCCGGCCCGCGACGCCTCGGCCAGCACCGCGAGCAGCAGCGACGTCGACCCGTACACCGCGACCGTCGACCCGCGCCGCAGCCCCCCGTCGGGCAGGAGCCCGGCGAGCGGACCGGCCACGGGCAGCACCGGGCCGCCCTCACGATCGGCGGGAGGGGGCGGCACGGGCTCCGGCTCGGGCTCCGGCGTCGCCGCCCCCGGATCGGGCGGGACCGCCGCCCGGCGGCCCCCGCGTCGGCCCGCCAGCCCCGTCAGTTCGGAGGCCCGCACCACCCCCAGGTCGGCCCAGCGGCGTGCCGGGGAACCCTGCTCGTCGAGCAGCGACGAGACCGACGACGGCAACGGTGCAGCGCCCACGACCCCTCCTCGGTCGAACACATGTTCGAACGAGGAGAACGCTAACCCACCCCACCGACAACGCGCCAAGGAACGCCGGAGGTCACCCCGACGGGGCGCCGCCGGAGCACCGGGCCGCTCCCCCCGGTGTCAGACCCGCGACGGCGACGGCAGCGACCCGAGGTCCCACCGCCCCTCACCCTGCAGCTCCAGGCGCGTGTCGTGGAACGCCTCGAGACTGCTGCGGTGCCCGACGCTGACCAGGATCATCTCCGGCAGCTCGCGCCGCAGCAGCGTGTAGAGCTCGTGCTCCAGCCCCTCGTCGAGCGCCGCGGTGGCCTCGTCGAGGAAGACGACGTCCGGGCGTGCGAGCAACAGGCGGCCGAACCCGAGGCGCTGCTGCTCGCCGGGCGAGAGCTCCCGCCACCAGACCCGCTCCTCGTCGAGCCGGTCGACCAGCTGCCCCAGGGCGACGGAGCGCAGCACCTCGGCGGCCCGCTCGTCGTCGACCTCCTCGGGGCCTCCCGGGTAGGCCAACGCGGTGCGCAGCGTGCCGAGGGGCACGTAGGGCTGCTGGGAGAGGAACACCGCGCGCGGCCCGCCCGGCCGGGCGACCTCGCCCTCGGCGAACGGCCACAGGTCGGCGAGGCTCCGCAGCAACGTGGTCTTGCCGTACCCCGAGCGCCCGGTGACGAGGAGACCGTCCCCCGGCCCGAGGTCGAGGTCCAGGTCGGAGACGAGGACCTCGCCGTCGGGCCGGCGCACGGTGAGGTCGCGGACGGTCACCCCGTCCTCGCGCTCGGACACGCCGACCTCGGGGAGCCGGCGCGCCTCCTCGTCCGCGTCGAGCAGGCCGGTGAGACGGTCGAGCACCGCCCGGTAGGCGGCGAACTGGTCGTAGGCGTTGCGGAAGAACGACAGCCCGTCGTGCACCTGCGAGAACGCGCTCGCGGTCTGCTGGACGTCGCCGAGGGTGATCGCCTGGGCGAAGAAGCGCGGTGCCTGGATGATCACCGGGAACACCACCGAGATCTGGGTGGCGGCCAGGTTGAAGCCCTGGAACCCCAGGTTCCGCCGCACGATCCGCCAGTAGTTGGCGATGACCGCGGCGAAGCGGGAGTCGAGCGTGCGCTTCTCCAGCGGCTCACCGCGCAGGAAGGCGATGTTCTCGGCGTTGTCGCGCACGCGCACGAGCCCGTACCGGTAGGTCGCGCTCAGACCCTCGTTGAGGAAGTTGAGCCGGATGAGCGGGCGGCCGATCCGGAAGGCGATGACCGTCACGACGATGACGTAGAGGAACGCGAGGAAGGTCATCGCCCGCGGGATCTCGACCCCCGCGATCGACAGGGGACCCGAGAGCAGCCAGAGCACGTAGGTGAACGAGACGACGGAGAGCACCGCGTTCACCGCGCCCGAGGGCCCGACCGAGAGGTCGTGCGAGGTCCCGGCGAACGCGGTGATGTCCTCCTGGATGCGCTGGTCGGGGTTGTCGACCTGCCGGGGCGCGAAGCGCGCCCGGTGGTAGGCCCGGCCGCCCAGCCAGTCGCCGAGCAGTCGCTCGTTGAGCCACTCCCGCAGGCGGATCACGAAGGCCTGGCCCACGTAGTAGGCCACCAGCACCTCCGCCACGTACAGCGTCGCGAGGACCGCGAAGATGCCGACGGCGGACCAGAACGCGCCGGCGTCGAGCTCCTGGAGAGCGGTGTAGAGGGCGTTGCTGTTGTAGGAGAGCAGGACGTTGAGCCGCACGGCGACGACGACCAGGGCCAGGAGGGCGAGGACGAACAGCAGGGGCCGCCACCCCTCGTCACCCCTCGGGTGCAACCAGGGCCCCACGAGGCGCCGGACCTGCCGACCCCAGGTGGTGGACCGCGCGAGGAGCAGCCCCACGAGCGCGACCACCACGACGGTCGCCACGAACGTGACCACGATCCAGATCAGGCTCGACAGCCACTCGGCGGCCCAATCGACGCTGCCCACCCGCGCTCCTCTCACCAGCCAAGATCGGCGCAGCGTAGCGACGGGCAGGGCGGCGGGTCGGGAGGGGCGAGGACCCGCGGGACGGGATCCGTCCCGACCGTGCGGCTCAGCGCCGGCCGGCGAGGACCGCGTCCTCGACCCGGCAGGCCTCCTCCATCAGCAGGTCGGACAGCCGCACCAGGAAGGCCTCGTCGAGCCCGTGCTCGCGGGCGTAGGCCGCGGCCCGCCCCTCCACCTCGCCCGCCCGGTCGGGCTGGAACGCCGCCAGCCCCGCCCGGGCCTTCACCGCCGCGACCCGCTCGATGCACCGCACCCGGTCGCGCACCAGGGCGAACAGGGCCTCGTCGATGCCGTCGAGCTCCGACCGCAGGGCCTCGAGCTCGGGCTCCGGTGTGCTCATGCCCCTCCTGCCCGGCGAGCGATCTCACCGAGAGTGATGACGACGCGAGGTCGACACCCTACGCTCCCCGTATGGCCTCGCCGAGCGTCACGTGGCGTGGCTTCGCGCCGTTCCTGCCCGTGGCGGCGGGGCTGTTCTGCATCCAGCTCGACTTCTTCTCGCTGGGCCTGGCCCTGCCCACGATCGCCCTCGACCTGGGCACCACGGTCACCGACCTGCAGTGGGCGCTGAGCGGCTACATGATCGCCCTCGGCGCCCTGCTGATCCCGGCCGGACGGCTCGGCGACGTCCTCGGGCGCCGCGAGGTGGTCCTCGCCGGGATCGCGGTGTTCGGCCTGAGCTCGCTGGTCTGCGGCCTCGCGTCCACAGTGCCGCTGCTCGTGGGCGCGCGGGTCGTCCAGGGCGTCGGCGCGGCCCTGATCATGCCGTCGAGCTTCGCGCTGGTCACCAACGCGACGACCGAGCAGGAGCGCCCCCGGATCACCGGGATGATGCTCGGGGTGGCCGGGATCGGCACCGCGCTGGGCCCGGTGGTCGGCGGCGTCCTGTCCTCGACCGCGGGCTGGCGGTGGGTGTTCCTCGTCAACGTGCCGGTCGCGCTGCTCGCGCTCTGGGGCGGCCGGCGGCTGCGCACCTCCCGGGACGAGACGGCCGGCCGCGACCTCCGGCGGCTCGACTGGGCGGGCGCGCTCACCGTGGTCGGTGGCCTGGTCGCCGTCAGCGTCGCGGTCGACGACGTCGCCGCGGAGGGCTGGACCGCGCCGGAGACCTGGGTGCCGCTGCTGCTCGGTGTGCTGCTCCTGGGGGCGTTCGCCGTCCGGGAGACCCGCGCCGCCGAACCCCTCGTCCGGCCCTCGCTGGTGCGCGACCGCCTGTTCGTCGTGCTGCTCGTGGCCGGGACGCTGGCCAACATCGGCACGGTGGTGTTCGTCGTCGCCGCCACCATCGAGCTGCAGACCCTGCGCGGCCTGTCCGCGGCCGCCGCCGGCGTGGCGTTCTGCGTGTCGTCGATCGGGCTGGCCGCGTGCGGTCCGCTGTCCGGCTGGTTGACGACCCGGGCACCCGCGGGCCTCGTCATGGCCGTGGCGGTCCTGGCCGCCGCCCCGGCGCTCGCGCTGCTGGCCCTCGCCGGACCGCTCCCCCTCTACGTCCTCGCGCTCGGGCTCTGCGGGCTGACGACGGGCATGGGCTTCTCCCTGGGCCAGGTCGCGGTCCAGAACGTGCTGCCCGCGGAGCGCTCGGCCGAGGGCAGCGGGGTGATGCTGACCGCGCTCATCAGCGTCGGCGGTCTCGGGATCGTGGCGGCCAGCGCGGCCATCGAGGCCGTGGGTCCGCGACCGCCGACCACCGACGGCGTGGCCGTCACCCTGCTGGGCACCGCGGCCGCCCTGCTCCTCGCCGGTCTCGTCGCCCTCGCGGTCGAGTGGCCGCGCCGCACCCGGCGGACGGCGGTGGACCGGGAGAGGGTGACGTCATGACCGAGCGCGTCCTCGTCACCGGTGCCGCGGGCCGGATCGGGGGCTACGTGCGCGCCCGCCTCCCGGGTCCCGGCCGCACGCTGCGGCTGCTCGACGTCACCCCGGTCGACGCCGGGCCGGACGAGGAGGCCGTCACCGCCTCGGTCACCGACCTCGACACGGTCACCACGGCCTGTGCGGACGTCGACGCCGTCGTGCACCTCGGCGGGTACGCCGGCGAGGAGGCCTGGGAGGACGTCCTGGCCGTGAACATCCACGGCACCTACGTCGTGTTCGAGGCCGCCCGCCGCGCCGGGGTGCCCCGCGTGGTGTTCGCCAGCAGCAACCACGCCGCGGGTTTCCACCCGGCGCTCGACCCCGTGCCCGACGACCTGCCGACGCGCCCCGACACGTACTACGGCGTCGGCAAGGCCGCCGGCGAGGCGCTGGGCAGCCTGTACCACGACCGCTACGGCCTCGACGTCGTCTGCCTGCGGATCGGCACGTGCAGCGACACCCCACCCGACGCGCGCAGCCTCGCCACCTGGCTCTCCCCCGACGACTGCGGGCGGCTCGTCGAGGCCGCGCTGACCTGCCCGTCGCCCGGCTTCCGCACCGTCTGGGGCGTCTCGGCCAACACCCGCCGGCGCTGGGCGCTCGCCGGCGCCCACGAGATCGGCTACCGCCCGCGCGACGACGCCGAGGTGTTCGCCGCCGAGGTCGGCCACCGCGTCGCCGACACCGACGGGTTCGTCGGCGGGGAGTTCTGCGGGCCGGGGTACGACGCCCACCACTGACGCCCACCCGGCGGAGAAGATCCTCGCGTTCGGACTCCTGACCGGCCAGGATGACCCGATGGGCTACGTGCTCGGCTTCCTCCCGTGGATCGTCTACTGGATCCTCGTGGGCAACGTCGCCTTCGAGCTGGCGATCCTCGTCGCGGTCGTCGTGTCCGCGGTCGGCCTGCTCGTCGGCCGCCTCCGGCACGCGCCCCCGAAGACCCTCGACGTCGGCACCCTCGCGGTGTTCGTGGTGCTCGCGGTCGTGGCGTTCGTCGTCCCCGACGACGTCCTCGAGCGCTGGATCCAGCCGCTGGGCAACGCCGGGCTGCTCCTCGTCGTACTCGGCGGGCTCGCGGTGCGGCGCCCGTTCGTCCTCGACTACGCCACCGCCTCGGTGGACGCCGTCACCGCCCGCACCGACGGCTTCCGGGCCATCACGACCGCGATGACCTGGCTGTGGGCCGGCCTCTTCGCCGCCATGACGCTGCTGTCGGCGATCCCGCCGCTCGTCGACGGCGACGCGACCCTGCTCGACGCCGACGACACCCTCTCGATCCTCTGCTACTGGGTGGCCCCGTTCGCGCTGATGGGGATCGGCGGCACGATCTCCGGGGCGTTCCCGCCCT
Organism: Actinomycetospora sp.; assembly: GCA_029266415.1. Taxonomy (GTDB): domain Bacteria; phylum Actinomycetota; class Actinomycetes; order Mycobacteriales; family Pseudonocardiaceae; genus Actinomycetospora. The sequence continues at coordinate 26,679 of JAQSWW010000015.1, forward strand.
GGTTCGCCGCGCGCTCGGCGCAGGTCGACGCGCGCACCGCCACCCCGCCCACGGTCGCCACGCCGCCCGCGCCCGCCCCGGACGAGGCCGACGGGCTGGCGATCGAGGCGCCGGCCGACTCCCGCCATGACGAGCCGTTCGGCGTCGTCGTCCGGGGCGCGGAGCGGGAGGTGGAGCTCACGACCGAGGGCGTCGACCTGGTCGGCCGCACCTGGCGCGCGACCGCCGTGTTCCCCGGCGCCGACGCGGTCGACGTCGGCACCACCGCGCCGAGCACGGGCGACTGGGACGCCGCCGACGCGGGCGCCCCGCTGTGGGCGATGCGCGCGCCCGGCGACACGACGCCGGACCTGTTCCTCGCGGGCGAGCCGTGGCGGGTGACCCTGACCGCACGCGCCGGCGGGCGCTCGGCCCGACGCACCGTGGCCCGGCGGGCGGCCGCGGACGGCGTGGCGCTCACCCGGGTCGACGTCGGCGGCCTCCCGGGGACGCTGGCCCTGCCCCCGGACGGCGGGAGCGGGCTCCCGGCGGTCGCGTGCTTCGGCGGCTCCGAGGGCGGGTCGGACTCGCAGCTCGCGCACGCCGCGCTGCTCGCCTCGCGGGGCTTCGTGGCGCTCGCCGCACCCTGGATCCCCGAGGCCGCGCCCGCGATCAGCGACGTCCCGCTGGAACGCTTCGCGATCGCCCTCGAGCTGCTCGCCGGCCACGCCGCCGTGGCCCCCACCCGGCTCGCGGCGATGGCGGTGTCGCGTGGCGCGGAGGGCCTGCTGGCCGCGGTCGCCGCCGGGCTCGGCCCCCGCCTCGCCGGCATGGTCCTCGTGAGCCCCAGCAGCGTGACGTGGCAGGCCGTCGGCGGGGGCGGCGAGGTGCCCGACACCGCGTCGTGGACCCGCGCCGGCACCCCGCTGCCCTGGACGCGGCTGCCGACCGGGGTACTCGTGCCCCAGCTGATCCGCAACGACTGGCACGTCCACCGCGACGTCGCGGCCCACCGGCCCTCGCTGCTGCGCCTGCGCCCCGCCTACGAGGCCGGGCTCGCCCGCGACCCCGGCACCGCGGTCATCCCGTCCGAGGACGTCCCGTGCCCGCTCCTGTGCGTCACGGGTGACGACGACCAGCTGTGGCCCTCCGGGCCGATGGCCGACGCGCTGCTCGCGCGGCGCGCCCGGGCCGACGACCAGCACCGGCACTACGCCGGCGCCGGCCACCTCATCCGCCTCGGCACGCTCCCGACCGACGCCGCGTGGAACGGTGGCATCGCCTTCGGCGGCACCCGCGCCGGCCTGGCCGCGGCCCAGCACGACGTGACCGAGCGCGTGCCCGCCTTCCTCGAGCGCGTCACCGCCGCCGCCCCCGTCCCGACGTGACACCACCTGAGGTGTGCGCGCTCGCCCGTGTCAGGACACGGAGACGCGCGCACAAGCGCTAATGCGCGAAGTGGCGGGTGCCCGTGAGGTACATCGTCACGCCCGCCCGCTGCGCGGCCTCGATCACCTGCTCGTCGCGCACCGACCCGCCCGGCTGGACGACGGCCGCGACGCCCGCGTCGGCGAGCACCTCGAAGCCGTCCGGGAACGGGAAGAACGCGTCCGAGGCGGCGACGGAGCCGGCGACCCGGTCGCCGCCGCGGGCGACCGCGAGCTTGGCCGCGTCGACGCGGTTGACCTGGCCCATGCCCACGCCGATCGTCGAGCCACCGCGGGCGAGCAGGATCGCGTTGGACTTCACCGCGCGGCAGGCGCGCCAGGCGAACGCGAGGTCGGCGAGCTGCTCGGGCGACGCGGCGTCGCCGCAGGCCAGGGTCCAGGACGCGGGGTCGTCCCCCGGGGCGTCGATCGCGTCGCGCTGCTGGAGGAGCAGCCCGCCGGAGATCGGCCGCTGCTCGGCCGGCGCCGGCACCCAGGTCGCGGTGAGCACCCGGATGTTCTTCTTGCGCGCCAGGATCTCCACCGCGCCCTCGGCGTAGGACGGGGCGACGATCACCTCGGTGAAGATCTCCGACACCGTCTCGGCCATGGCCGTCGAGACCTCGGTGTTGGCCGCGATCACCCCGCCGAACGCGCTGGTCGGGTCGCACGCGTGGGCCTTGCGGTGCACCGCGGCCACCACATCGTCAGCGGGGTCGTCGCCCGTGGCCACCGCGATCCCGCAGGGGTTGGCGTGCTTGATGATCGCCACGCAGACGCCGTCGTGGTCGTGCGCCGCGCGCCACGCCGCGTCGGTGTCGACGTAGTTGTTGTACGACATCTCCTTGCCGTGGAGCTGCGTCGCGCCGGCGATCCCGCTGGTGTTCTCGGGGTCGCCGTAGAGCGCGGCGGCCTGGTGCGGGTTCTCGCCGTAGCGCAGCACCGCGCGGCGCCGCGCCGTGACCCCCACCCACCCGGGGAACGGCGAGCCCCTGTCGGCGTGCTCGTCTGCATCGGGGGCGAGCACGTTGCCCATCCACGACGCGACGGCGACGTCGTAGGACGCGGTGTGCCGGAACGCGTCGGCCGCCAGCAGGCGCCGGTCCGCGAGCGCCACGCCGCCCTGGTGGGCCTGCTCGAGCACCCAGACGTAGCGCGTGGGGTCGGTGACGACGGCGACGGACTCGTGGTTCTTCGCCGCGGCGCGGATCATGGCCGGGCCGCCGATGTCGATCTGCTCGACGCAGTCGTCCGGGGACGCGCCCGACGCCACGGTCTGGGTGAACGGGTAGAGGTTCACGACCAGCAGGTCGAACGGCGCGATGTCCAGCGACTCGAGCGCCTCGGTGTGCGTGGGCAGGCGCGTGTCGGCGAGCAGCCCGGCGTGCACCCGCGGGTGCAGCGTCTTGACCCGCCCGTCGAGGCACTCGGGGAATCCGGTGACCTCCTCCACGCGCGTCACCGGGACGCCCGCGTCGGCGATGCGGGATGCGGTCGACCCCGTGGAGACGATCTCGACGCCGGCCGCGTGCAGCCCGGTGGCGAGGTCGAGCAGGCCCGCCTTGTCGAACACGCTGACCAGCGCGCGGCGGATCGGCCGCCGGCCGTCGGTGTGCGTGCTGGTCTGCGGTTCGGTGGCGGTCACGGGATCCTCACTCCTCGTCCGGTGACGGTGGCGCCGTGGCGGACCAGGGCCGCGACGGTCTCGACGAGCACGCGCCGCTCCACCACCTTGATGCGCTCGTGCAGCGTGTCCTCGGTGTCGTCGGGGTCGACGGTGACGGCCTCCTGCGCCAGCACCGGACCGGTGTCCACCCCCGCGTCGACCAGGTGCACCGTCGCGCCGGTGACCTTCACCCCGTAGGCGAGGGTGTCGCGCACCGGGTGCGCCCCCGGGAACGCGGGCAGCAGGGCGGGGTGGGTGTTGATCGTGCGGCCGCCGAACGCGGCGAGGAACGCCGGGCCGAGCAGGCGGGCGAACCCCGCGGAGACCACGAGGTCCGGCTCGGTGCCGGCGACTGTCTCGGCGAGGGCGCTGTCCCAGTCGGCGCGGTCGGCGTGGTCGCCGGGGCGCACGACCGCGGTGCTCACGCCCGCGGCCGTCGCCCGGTCGAGGGCGCCGACCCCGGCCCGGTCGGAGACCACCGCGACCACGCGCGCCGGGTGCGACTCGTCGTCGCCGGCGTCGAGGAGCGCCTGCAGCAGACTCCCCGAGCCCGACGCCAGGACGGTGACGCGCGCGGGCGACGGCAGTCGCAACCGGTGCTGCTCGGTGGTGGTCAGCGCTGCTCCTGGGCCGCCGCGGATGTCCGCACCAGGTTAGGGGCCCGCTGCGCCGGACGCCGCAGGCCCCGGCCCGCCCTCGGCGGCGGCGTCGGCGCCGTCCGCCTCGGCGTCCTCCTCGGGATCGGCCGCGGGCTCCGGGGAAGGGGCCGTGCGGCTCGCGCGGCCGGGACGCCGGAGCGTGCTGCCCGGGTCGCCGAGGGGCACGGCGAGCAGGGCGACCACGAGGCCGGGGACGAGCACCCACCCGAGCGTCGCGAGCGCCACAGGGACGGCCGGGATCGTCACGGGGTCGAACGGGCCCGCGCCGAGCCGCCCGCCGGACAGTGCGGCCGCGAGACCCAGGAGGACGGCGGCGCCCCCGGCCGCGGTCGCCGTCGCCCGGACGCGGGTGGCCGCGTCGCGCGCGGTGGGGGCGAGCCGCCACCCCACGAGACTGCCGACGGCGAGCGGGACCGCGAAGGCGAGACCCGCCCAAGTCGGCGGCGGGCTCTGCGGCAGGAGCGCGGCCAGCGGGATCGGGGGTAGCAAGCCCGAGGAGATCCCCATCGGCGTCGCCGAGGCGAGACCGACCGACACGCCCGGCCCGAGCAGCCAGCCCACGGCCGCGACGACCGCGTTGGGCAGGTAGGCGACGCACAGCAGGGCGAGGCCCGCGCCGCTGCCGGCCTCGGGCGCGACGTCGGCGAACACGGCGTGCACCGCGGCCCCGTCCGCGATCAGCCCCGCCAGCAGCAGCCCGGCCCCCGCCGTCAGCAGCGCCGCGCCCGCGAGGACCGCGCCGTGCAGCCCGTGCCGTGCCCACGCGGGCAGGCGCTGCGGGAGGATCGCCATCCCGCACGGACCCGCGGCGCCGGCGAACGCGGCGAGCCCCGCCAGCAGGCCGCAGACACCCGCCGCGAGCCCCGGCGAGGCGTCGACGACGGCCTCCGGGGTCAGCAGCGCCGCGGCGAGGACGCCGATCACGGCGTGCGCCGCGGCGGCGGTGGCCACCACGGGCACGAGGACCCCGTGCTGGCCGCACGCCGCGCGCCCGTCCCCACCCGCCCCCAGGCGACGGACCGCGCCGCGCGCGACCCCCGCGATCAGCACCGCGAGCACCAGGGCGGGTGCGAGAGGCAGCACGCCGAGCGGTGCCCCGGTGACCTGCAGGGGGACGAGGTGCGCGACCAGCCACAACGGGACGCCGACGGCGAGCGCCTGGCCGAGCCCGGGCTCGCCGCCCGGCGTGGTGCCGGACGCGAGCGCGGCGACGACACCGGCGAGCACGACCGCGACGGCGTAGCAGACCGCCGGCGGCAGCAGCGCCACGCGCGCGAGCACCGGGAGCCAGGCCGGCGCGCCGTGCGAACCCGATGAGCCCGATGAGGCCGCGTCCGCCGGAGCCGCGCGACGGGCGCGCCGCGGGCGGTCGCTGGTCGGCACCGTCACGACCCGAGGGTGTCAGGGGACGACGGCTCTCCGTGGCCGCCACGCCGCGCGGGGCGGGACGGTGTCCGGTGCTCCGGGACCGTCGCCTCCGTCTCAGCGCGGCGGGGAGCCCCACTCGCCGCCGCGACGCTCGTCGCCGTTGGCGCCCTGCGGGCGCCCGGGGTCCTCCCCGGACTCGTGGGCGCCGCGGTGCTCGCCGGGCGGCGGCGGCGCGACCGGCGAGGGCCCGACCGCGGTCGACGGGGCGCCCCAGCCACCGCCACCGCTGCCGGCTCCGGCTCCGGCTCCGGCTCCGGCTCCGGCTCCGGCTCCGGCTCCGGACGAGGGCGTGCCGTAGCCGGGCGTGGTGCCGGCACCCGCGCCCGCGGACCCGCCGGACTGCGGCGTGCCCTGGGGCGGGGTGTCCGACCCGCCCGGGCTCCGCCCGGCGTCGTCACCCGCGCCGTACGACCCGAACCCGCCGCCCGCGCCGGCGGTGGGGGACACCGTGGTGCTCGCCGCGCCCGCGTCGTCGCGGTCGGGACGCCCCGCGTCGCCGGACTCGCCACCACGGCCGGGGCCGCCGGTCGCCGCGGCGCCCGGGACGACCTGGGTGGTGGCGGCCGCGCTGCCGGATCCCGCCCCCGCCGACGAGCCCGGGCCGCCGTAGCCGCCCATCGCACCGGAGGGCGGGCCCACGGTGGTGCCCTGACCGCCCGGTCCCCCCGGGCCGCGCGGAGCGGCGAACTGACCGGAGCCGGGGCCGCTGTGGGCGCCGTACCCGGGCTGGCCGCCGGTGGGCGGTCCCTGCGGGGGACCGCCCCACGGGCCGGCGGACGCGCCGGCCCCGCCCGGGGCGCCGAAGCCGGACGCCGCGGAGCGGTTCGACGCCGGCGCGTTGAGGACGCCGGTGGCGAAGAGGGCGGCGACGACCGCGGCCGCGGCCGCCAGCACCGCGAGCACCACCTGCACGATCAGCAGGCCGTCGGCGTAGGCGAGCAGCGGCAGCATCGCCAGCGCGCCGGTGACCCCGACGACGGCGCCCGGCACCAGCGTCTGCGTGGTGCGCGGCAGCAGCGAGGCCGCGGTGAGCAGGCCGCCGGCCAGCACCAGCGGCAGGTAGAACAGCGCGCCGAAGGCCGCGCTGAGGTCCGACGCGGCGCCCGAGGGCTCCGCCGACCCGAAGAAGGTCAGGACGTAGGCCAGCAGCGCGAGGACACCGGCGGCCAGCGCGACCCCGCGCTCGGCGCCCGAGGCCCCGGACGCGCCACCCGCGCGCGACGGACCGGTGCTGCCCGGCGCGCCCGCCCCGGTGTCCGGGGTGGAGGTGGCGATCGTCGTCGCGGGTGCGGGGAAGCTGCCCGATCCGGGCCCGCCGGGCCCCTGGCCGTAGCCCTGCCCGTACCCCGGGCCCGCGCCCTGGCCGCCGCCGTAGCCCTGGCCGCCCTGGCCCGCGTAGCCCTGCCCGGCACCGGGCGCGCCCGGTCCGGGCGCGCCGTAGGGCTGACCCGGCTGGCCCTGCTGACCCTGGCCGGCGCCGGCCCAGGAGGACCCGCCGTAGGGCGAGCCGTACGGCGAGCCACCTCCCGGACCCCATCCGCCGGGCCCGGACCCGCGCTGTCCGGGCTGGCCCTGATTCGGTGAGCTCATGAGGTGTCCTCCCGGGACGGCGGCGTCGGCGGTGGGGCGTTCTCGACCGGCTCGCGGCCGGTCAGCCCCGCGAGGCGAGCGAGCGCGCGAGGTCGGCGGTCTCGGTCGGCGTCTTGCCCACCTTGACCCCCGCGGCCTCGAGCGCCTCCTTCTTGGCCTGCGCGGTCCCCGCGGAGCCGGAGACGATGGCGCCGGCGTGACCCATCGTCTTGCCCTCGGGGGCCGTGAACCCCGCAACGTAGCCCACCACGGGCTTGGTGACGTTGGCCTTCACGTAGTCGGCGGCACGCTCCTCGGCGTCGCCGCCGATCTCGCCGATCATGACGATGGCCTCGGTCTCGGGGTCGGCCTCGAACGCCTCGAGCGCGTCGATGTGCGTGGTGCCGATGACCGGGTCGCCGCCGATGCCGATGGCCGACGAGAAGCCGAGATCGCGCAGCTCGAACATCATCTGGTAGGTCAGCGTGCCCGACTTGGAGACCAGGCCCATCTTCCCGGGGCCCGTGATGTTCGACGGGATGATCCCGGCGTTCGACCTGCCGGGGCTGATGATCCCCGGGCAGTTCGGGCCGATGATCCGGGTCCGGTTGCCGTTGGCGCAGGCGTGCGCCCAGAACCAGGCCGAGTCGTGCACCGGGATGCCCTCGGTGATGACCACGGCGAGCCCGATGCCCGCGTCGATGGCCTCGACGGCGGCGTCCTTGGCGAACTTCGGGGGCACGAAGAGCACCGAGACGTTCGCCCCGGACTCCTTCATGGCCTCCTCGACCCCGCTGTACACCGGCACGGTCGTCCCCGAGATCTCCACGGACGTGCCCGCCTTGCGGGCGTTCACGCCGCCGACGATGTTCGTGCCCGACGCCATCATCTTGGTGGCGTGCTTCATGCCCTCGGAGCCGGTGAGCCCCTGGACGATGACCTTGCTGTTCTCATCGAGGAAGATCGACATTCTCAGGCTCCCGCTTCCGCCACGTTGCCGGCACCGCCGGCGGCGGCCAGCTCGGCGGCCTTCGCGGCCGCGTCGTCCATGGTGTCCACCACCGTGACCAGGGGGTGGTTCGCCTCGGCGAGGATCCGGCGATGACCTCGGCCGATGCGCCGCCGCCGATGTCCAGGAAGTTGGCGGGCTTCATGCCGCCGTGCTGCTCGCCCGCGTACGCCACGACGTCGAGGGTCGACATGACGAGGCCCGCGCCGTTGCCGATGATGCCGACCTGGCCACCCTCGAGCTTGACGTAGTTGAGGCCCTTCTCCTTGGCCTTGGCCTCGAGCGGGTTGGTGGTGCGCTCGTCGACCAGCTGCGCGTGCTCCGCGTGCCGGAAGTCGGCGTTGTCGTCGAGCGTGACCTTGCCGTCGAGCGCGATGACCCGGTCCTGCGGGTCACGCACCAGCGGGTTGACCTCGACCAGCGTCGCGTCCTCGCCGACGAACGTCTCCCAGAGCTTGACGATCACCTGCGCGGCCTCGTCGGCGACCTCGGCGGGCAGCTTGGCCTGCGCGACGATCTCGTCGGCCTTCGCGCGGTCGACGCCGGCGATGGCGTCGATCGGCACGCGGGCCAGCGCCTCGGGCCGCTCGACCGCGAGCTCCTCGATCTCCATGCCGCCCTCGGCCGACGCCATGGCCAGGAAGGTGCGGTTGGACCGGTCGAGGAGGAAGGAGAAGTAGTACTCCTCGGCGGCCGATCTCCTGCGCGGCGCGCTCGGCCTCCGCGGCGGTGTCGACGGTGCGACCGGGCAGGACCGGCACCCCGTGGGCGGCGAAGACGTCCTTCGCCTGGTACTCGTACAGGTCCACTCGTGAACTCTCCTCACCAACTCCCCGGCTCGCCGCCGGGGGTCGACGGTGACCGGGCGAGGTCGCGGCGCGCGGGGCGCCCACGTCTCGACGGATGCGCGGCGACCCTATCGACGCGGGACGCCGCTGGTCCTGGCGACGGGGGCGACCCCGGCCACAGCGGGCCGCCCGGAGCGTCTGGATCGTTCCACCGCGACCGTCGTCCGGGTCCTCGCGCGTGTCCTTGATCGGTCTGGATCACGTCCCCGGCGGACACCGCAGGTGAACAACGCCTAACGTCCACCCCATGGACGTGACGGGCGTCATGTCGGCGGCAGCGGGGCCGCCGCCGGTCGACGCGCGCCCGGCGAGCGCCGCCGCGACGATCGCCGGCGCCGTCTGGCGCGGCGTCGGCTACGCCGCCCGCACCGTCGGCGTGCCCGCCGGGGCCCGGGGCCTGGCCGTCGAGCTGGCGTACACCGCCGTGCACCTGACGCTCTACCCCTGGGGCCTCGTGGACGAGGTCCTCCGCCCGGCGGGCACGTTCGTCCACCACCGCACCGAGGCCCTGAGCCCGTCGCAGCGCAGCCTCGTCGTGGCCGACCTCGACGCGTCGACGACGCCGGTGCTGCTGGTGCACGGCATCGTCGACAACCGGTCGATCTTCGCGCTGCTCGCGCGGGCCCTGCGCCGGCGCGGCTTCGGCGTCGTCCACGCGGTGAACTTCAGCGTCCTCACCGCGTTCACCGGCGACATCCGCGTTGCCGCCCGCGAGCTCGGCCACCACGTCGAGCGGATCTGCGCGAGCACCGGCGCCGACCGGGTCCACATCGTCGGGCACTCGCTGGGCGGGCTGATGGCCCGCTACTACGTCCAGCGGCTCGGCGGCGACGCGCGCGTCGACACGCTGGTCACGCTCGGGACCCCGCACCGGGGCAGCCTCATCGCGCACTTCCTGCCGCCGACGCGCGTGCCCCAGCAGCTGCGCCCGGGCTCGGACCTCGTGCGCGAGCTCGACGAGCCGGCGCCGGGCTGCCGCACGCACGTCGTGGCGGTGTGGAGCAAGCAGGACCAGCTGATCATCCCGCAGTCGGCGGCCCGGCTCGAGCACCCGGACCTCGACGTGTCCGAGGTGGTCCTCGAGCACGTCGGACACCTGTCGATGACCATCGACCCCGACGTCGTGCACCTCGTGACGCGCCTGCTCGCGCGACGACCGGTCGGCGGCGTCCGCGACCGGCGGCCCGCGCTCGCGGGCTGAGGCCGGCGGCCGCCCGCGACGAGCGGCGCCGACACGGCCGGACGAGTGAGGAGCCGTCACCCGACCCGGTGATGACCGCTCGGCGCGCACGCCCGCACGCACGGCGTAGCGACCGACTCAGGGGACTCGTGTCGTTTGCCCGCGCGCCGACGTCGTGGCTACCTTTCCGCCGTCCTCATCACGGTCAGGTCACGAACGGCATACGGAACGACCCCGAACGTTCCGTCAGGGCTCCCCGGCCCACGCCGCCGCGACCGGCCCCGATCCGCGGGAAGGATGGTCTTGGCGCACAGCTCCCCACGCCCGCCGTCCGCGCCCCTCTTCTTCGGTCTCAGCCCCGCCGTCGCGGGCGGACCGTCGTCGCCGCGCTTCCCCGACCTCGGCGGTCTCGCCGGCGGCCTCCCCGGGCTCGGTGCCCGTGGCGGACGTCGCGGCGGCGACGCCGCAGGCCTCGTCAGCGGCCCCGGGCACTCCCCGGGCGCGCTGCCGGCCCGTCCCGTCGGCGTCCGGCCCGGTCCGGCTCCGGCCGCTCCCCCGCGCGCTCCGCGGCCCGAGGGACCCCGCACCGGCGGCCACCCCACGGAGCGGCAGGAGCGGCAGGACCCCCAGGGCCCTCGCCCGGATCCCCGCGACCCCCGGCGCGCTCCCCAGCGCCGGGACGTGCGCGGTGACCGCCGTCCGGCGCCCCCCACCGGCCGCCAGACCGGGCCCTCGCCGCTGCGCGGCCGCCTGGCCGTGGCCGCGGTGGCCGCCGGCGCGCTCGCGACGGCGGGGCACAGCCTCGGCGGGCTCGACGCCCTGTCCGACACGTCCTCCACCACCGCCGAGCTCGCCCTCGCCTCGGAGCGCGGCACCGACCGCGGCGCCGGCACCTCGACGGTCCGCGACAGCGGGTCCACCGGTCTCGACGCGGCCACCTCCGGCGTGCTGCCGGTCATCGCGCCCGCCGCCGGGGCCGCGTCCGCGACCTCCTCGTCGAGCGCCGAGGCGTCGTCCGACGAGGGACCGGGTCAGCGCAGCGCGATCGCCAAGGCCGCCGAGCGCTCCGCCGCCCAGGCCCGCGCCGCCGCGGAGGCCGCGCGCCCCGACTTCGTCAAGCCGGCCGAGGGCCGCTTCACCTCGGGCTTCGGCGCCCGCTGGGGCAGCTCGCACCGCGGCATCGACATCGCCGGGCCGATCGGCACCCCCATCGTCTCGGTGGGCGACGGCACGGTCATCGAGTCCGGCCCGGCCAGCGGCTTCGGCATGTGGGTCAAGGTCCAGCTCGAGGACGGGACGATCAACGTGTACGGGCACGTCAACCGCTCCTACGTGGAGGAGGGCCAGCGGGTCCGGGCCGGCGAGGAGATCGCCGAGATCGGCAACCGCGGCCGCTCCACCGGCCCGCACCTGCACTTCGAGGTGTGGGAGAACGGCGAGAACAAGATCAACCCGCTGCCGTGGCTCGCCGAGCGCGGCATCTCGCTGGGTGGTCGACAGGACTAGTCCGCTCCCCGCAGGACGGCCAGGGCCCCGGAGCACGCGCTCCGGGGCCCTCGTCGTGGGTGGGCGCGCGCCGGTCGCCGCGACGGGCACGGTGCGCATGACCGACAGGCTCGCCGGGCTGCCGAACGTGCCCCTCACCCGGCGCGGCGGAGCGCGTGACTACAGCTTCGTGAGCGGCACGCCGCCGATGAGCATGAGCCGCACGGTGCCCGAGGACCCGAAGTCGATGGTGGCCGTGGCCCGCGAGCCGACGCCGTCGACCGTGGTGACGGTGCCGAGGCCGTACTTGTCGTGGCTGACGCGGTCGCCGACGTCGAGGGAGATGGTCGGCGCCTCCTTCCAGTCCGGGCGCATCGGTGACGGGCGCGAGGCCCGCCCGCTGATGTCGGTGCCCGGGCTCGCCCAGCGGCCGGCGCCGAAGCGCGTGCGGCCGACCGGCGAGGAGCGCTCGTTGCTGGGCTCGAGGCGCCGCCACTCCCACACCTCGGCCGGGACCTCGTCGAGGAAGCGCGAGGGCGGGTTGGCCTGCGGCTGCCCGAACGCCGAGCGCATGACCGCGCGCGAGAGGTAGAGCCGCTGCTGGGCGCGGGTGATGCCGACGTAGGCCAGCCGCCGCTCCTCGGAGAGCTCGGCGGGGTCGGCCAGCGCGCGCGAGTGCGGGAAGACGCCGTCCTCCCAGCCCGTCGTGAACACCACCGGGAACTCGAGGCCCTTGGCGGTGTGCAGCGTCATGAGCGTGACGACGCCGTCGCCGCCGTCGGGGATCGAGTCGGCGTCGGCGACCAGCGAGACCCGCTCGAGGAAGGCCTCGAGCGAGCCGGGCGCGGGACCGTCATCGTCCTGGCCCGCGGCCTGCTGCTGCTCCGGGGTCTGCTCCTCGGCCACCACCGTGTCGTCGAGGCCCTCGGCGTTCAGGGCGTCCTGGACGAACTCGCGGGCGACGCTGACGAGCTCCTGGAGGTTCTCGAGGCGCGACTGCTCCTGCGGGTCCTCCGAGCCCTCGAGCTCGGCGCGGTAGCCCGAGCGGTCGAGGATCGCCTCGAGCACCTCGTCGACCGGCGCGCCGCCGGCCTGCGTGGCCGCGAGCCCGTCGAGCATCTCGACGAAGTCGGCGATGTTGCGCTGCGAGCGCGTCGCGAGGCCGTGGACCTCGCCGGCGGCCGCGCGGCGCAGGGCGGCCGCGAAGGTGATGCGCTCGCGGTCGGCGGCGTCGGCCACCACCGACTCGGCGCGGTCGCCGATGCCGCGCTTGGGCACGTTGAGGATGCGCCGCAGCGCGACCGTGTCCTCCGGGTTGGACAGCACCTTGAGGTAGGCCAGCGCGTCGCGCACCTCGCGGCGCTCGTAGAACCGCACGCCGCCGACGATCTTGTAGGGCAGGCCGAGGCGGACGAACACGTCCTCGAAGACCCGCGACTGGCCGTTGGTGCGGTAGAAGACGGCGACCTCGCCGAAGCGCACCTCCCCCGCGTCCACCAGCCGGTCGATCTCGGCGGCGACGAACGCGGCCTCGTCGTGCTCGTTGTCGGCGACGTAGCCGACGACCTTCTCGCCGTCGCCCGCGTCGGTCCACAGCCGCTTGTCGCGGCGGTCGGCGTTGCGGCTGATGACGGCGTTGGCCGCGGTGAGGATGTGCTGGGTGGAGCGGTAGTTCTGCTCCAGCAGGATCGTGCGCGCGTCGGGGTAGTCGCGCTCGAACTCGACGATGTTGCGGATGGTGGCGCCGCGGAAGGCGTAGATCGACTGGTCGGCGTCGCCGACGACGCACAGCTCGGCCGGGGGCACCGCGCCGTCCTCGCTGCCCGCGGACAGGGCGCGGACCAGCATGTACTGCGCGTGGTTGGTGTCCTGGTACTCGTCGACCAGGATGTGCCGGAACCGGCGCCGGTAGTACTCGGCGACGTCGGGGAAGCGGGTGAGCAGGTCGACCGTGCGGCCGATGAGGTCGTCGAAGTCGAGCGAGTTCGACTGCTGCAGCCGCTGCTGGTAGACGGCGTAGACCTCGGCCGTGCGCTTCTCGGCCTCGGTGGTGGCGGCGTCGGCGGCCTCGAGGGGCGACACCAGCTCGTTCTTCCACGCCGAGATGCGCGCCAGCACCCCGCGCGGCGAGTACTTCTTGGCGTCGAGGTCGAGCCCGCGGGCCACCGACGCGACGAGGCGCCGCGAGTCGTCGGCGTCGTAGATGGAGAACGTCGAGCTGAGCTCGAGGTGGCGGTACTCGCGGCGCAGGATGCGCACGCACATGGAGTGGAACGTCGAGACCCACATCGCGTTGGCGCGGCGCCCGACCAGCCCGGCCACGCGCTCGCGCATCTCGGCGGCGGCCTTGTTGGTGAACGTGATGGCCAGGAACTGGCCGGGCCCGACCCCCTGGTGGCGCATCTGCCAGGCGATGCGGTGGGTGAGAACCCGCGTCTTGCCCGACCCGGCGCCCGCGACGATGAGCAGCGGCGACCCGGTGTGCACCACCGCCTCGCGCTGGGGCGGGTTCATGCCCTCGAGCAGCGGGTCGTCCGCCGGGTCGGGACGCCCGGCGTCCCGGCGGACCGCGCCGCCGGCCGCGGCGTCGCCACCCCCCGCGGCCGCCGCGGCGAGGCGCCGGGACAGGGCGGAGGCGGCAGACCGCACCGGCGGGCCCGACGGGGCCTCGGACCCCGTGGCGGACTCGGGAGGGCGGGTGGCGCGACCGGTGCTCATCGTCGTCCCACGCTACCGGGGCCCTCCGACAGCGCGGACACCTCGCGCCCGTCCGCCGCCCGCCCACCCGCCCGGCGGCGAGCGGTTGGCGGGGCGCGGCGTCGATGGCATGATGACCGCCGTGCACGAGCGGACGCCTCGATTTTCCTACGGGTACCGGACACCGGTCCCCGTGGACAGCTGAGCGCCCGCCGCGCCCGACCCACGCCGCCCCGGAGTCCACGGACCCCGGGGCGTTCTCGTGTCCGGGGTCGTGGGCCCGCGGGCGCCCCGACCCGCCCCGGACGCCCCCAGGAGGCCGATCCCGTGAGTGCCACCGCCAGCTCCACCCCGCCCGCCGACGCCGCCGCCGACCCGACGTCCGGTGACGACGCCGAGTCCGCGGCCCCGACCGGCGCGCTCTCCCCGGCGACCGCGGACGAGATCCCCGCGCTGCGCGAGGAGATCGACGCGATCGACGCGGACCTGCTGCGCCTGATCCAGCGCCGCTCCGAGATCTCCCAGCGCATCGGCCTGGCCCGGATGGCCGCCGGCGGGCCGCGGATCGTCTACAACCGCGAGATGCAGGTCCTCGCCCGTTTCCGCGAGCTCGGCACCGAGGGCCGGGAGCTCGCGATGCTGCTGCTGCGCCTCGGCCGGGGCCGCCTCGGCGGCCGGAGCTGACGCTCCCCGGACACGATCGCGCGCCGACCGCCCTCGACCAGCAGCGACCACACGCGCGCGGTGGCACGCTGGTGACATGGGATCCGTCATCGACCTGATCGCCACGATCGTCACCGTGCTGAGCCTGCTCGCGGCGGTGGGGTACGGCGGCTACCTCCTCATGATCTCGTCGGTGGCCTCGAAGCGGCCGGGCGCGACCCACCTCGCCACCGACGCCCGCAAGCGCCTCCCGGCCGCCGGCGGGCTCGCCCTCGGCGCGCTCGTGGCGCTGCTGATCGCCGGCGGCGAGAGCGTCCCGTGGGACGTCATCGCGCTGCTCGTCGGCGGTGGAGTGGGTCTCGTCGCGGTGAACCAGCTACAGGGCGCCCGCAAGCGCCTCGCCGCCCCGCCGCGCTGAGCCCAGCGGCATCCCCGGCGCGCCGAGCGGCGCCGGTTACCGACCGGTCGCTGATAGGGCCGCCCGGCGCGCGCGCCCCGTGGTGACACGCCCACTGGGCGACCACACCCGGTCGGCCGCACCACACCCCTGGACGGACGCTCCCGGTCCGGATGACGTGCGAGTAGCCATATCGCCACACGTGGTGGGCAGCGCACACACGATCCGGTGAACCGGGGCGTGGAGCGCCCGGGAGCGAGGAGCGGCACGATGGGCGAGGGTGTGGGGCGGCACGCCTGGGTCGAGGAGCCGGAGTCCGGCGCCCTGCTCGCGCCGCCCACCGTGCCACCCCCCGCCCCGCCGGAGGACGCGGGCGAGGACGCCGCGGCGCCCCCGGCGCTGATCACGCTCCTCCCCGCGCCGCGTCGCGCCGTGGACGACCTGACCGCCGTGACCCACCGCGACCTCCCCGGCCACACCGACGGCATCCCGGTCACCGAGATCCTCGCCCGTCTCACCGCGCCGGTGCCCGGGGTGCAGGACGAGCAGGCCGAGGACGAGGACGACGCCCCGGCCGCCCCGGTCCGTCCGACGCCGACCCCCGGACGCTCGGCGCGGCGGCGGACCAACCCCTTCCGGCGCAACCGCGGCCGCGCGCTCGGCGCGAGCACCGGGGTGCTGCTGGTCGCCGGCGCGATGGCGAGCGTGGCGGGCGTGCCCCTGCCGCAGCTGCCCCTCCAGGAGAGCCCGCTCCCCGGCACGCCGGTGGCGCTCCCGCCCGTGGTCCCCGGCCTGGCGCCGGGCGTCCCGGGAGCCGCTCCCGGCGCCGTGGCCGGCGCGCCCGGGCCGACGCCGGTGGTGCTCAGCGCCGCCGTGACCGACCTGGGTCCGGGCCTCGGCCCGGTCCCGAACGTCGGCGCCCCGGGCGCGCCCGGCCTCGCCGGCCTCGTCGGGGCGGGCGCGTTCGGACCGGGCGTCGCGCAGCCCGGGGCGGTCGCCCCGGGTGGCCCCGGCGGCGGCACCGTCGCGCCCGGTGCGGGCGGCGGGACCGGCGGCACGGGCGGCGGGGGCGGCGGTCTCCTCCCCGGCCTCCCCGGCTTGTCCGGGGGCTCGGGCGGCGGGACCGGCGGCTCGGGTGGGGGGTCCGGGTCCGGCGGTGGCTCCGGCGGGGGCGGCGGGTCGACCGGCACCCCCGGCCTGGTGAGCACCGTCGGCGGCGTCATCGGCGGGACGACGGACACGGTGAGCCCCGAGCTGCCCGAGCCGGTGCGCACACCCGTCCGCAGCATCGGCGGCACGGCCCGGGAGACCCTGCGCACCGTCGAGGAGGACGTCGTCGCCCCGGTGGCCGACGTCGCGACCGACACCGTCGACGAGGTCGGCGAGACGACGAACCGCACCCTGCGGGCCACCACCGACGACGTCGTGGAGCCCGTCACCGACGAGGTCACCGACACCGTCGACGACGCCGGCGAGACCGCCGGCGAGGCACTCGACGACGTCCCCGTGGTCGGCCGCACCACCGCGCGGCTCGTCGAGGACACCACCGAGACCGTCGACCGCACCGTCGACGACACCGTGGAGAGCGTGGGCGACGTCGCCGACACCGCCGGCGACGCGGCGGAGGACACGACGGACGCCGTCGGCGACACCGTCGGCGATCTGCTGGGCGGCTCCTGAGCGGCGCGGGGACCCCGGACACCCGCCCGCGGGCACGTGGTCGTCACCCGGTCGGGACCTCTACTGTGACCCTCGTGCACACGCGGACCGGGAGCTGCCGGTGAGCTCTCCCCGCGTGGTCGCCGGGCGCTACCGCCTCGAGGAGCGCATCGGTGCCGGCGCCATGGGCGTCGTCTGGCGGGGCACCGACGAGCGCCTGGGCCGGGTCGTCGCCGTCAAGCAGGTGTTCCTGCACGCCGGCCTCGACGACCGCGAGGCCGAGGAGGTCCGCCAGCGCACGCTGCGCGAGGGCCGCATCGCCGCCCGGCTGCAGCACCCGCACGCCATCTCGGTGTTCGACGCCTCGATCGAGGGCGACGAGCCGTGGCTGGTCATGGAGTACCTGCCCTCGCGCGCCCTCTCCGGCGTGCTCGCCGAGCAGGGCACGCTCGAGCCCCGGACGGTGGCGCGCATCGGGCGCCAGGTGGCCGACGCCCTCGACGCCGCCCACCAGGCCGGGATCGTCCACCGGGACGTGAAGCCCGGGAACGTGCTGCTCGGCGCCGACGGCACCGTCAAGATCACCGACTTCGGCATCTCACGGGCGACGGGCGACCTGACGCTGACCCGCACGGGGATGCTGGCGGGCACGCCCGCCTACCTCGCCCCCGAGGTGGCCCGCGGCGAGGACTCCACGTCCGCGTCCGACGTCTTCTCGCTCGGCGCGACGCTCTACGCCGCGGTCGAGGGCATGCCGCCGTTCGGCGCCGACGACAACGCCCTCGCGCTGCTGCACGCCGTCGCCGCCGGCAAGGTCATCCCCCCGAGCCAGGCCGGCCCGCTGACCGCGCTGCTCATGCGCCTGCTGCGCGACGACCCGGCCGAGCGCCCGAGCGCCGCCCAGGCGCGCCAGGAGCTCGGGCGGATCGCGCACGCGGGCGGGCGGGCGGAGGCGCCGCTGGCCGACCTCGTCCCGCTGGGTCCGTCAGGGGTGGGCCCGTCGAGCGCGTCCCCCGTGCCCGAGGCGCGGCACTCGTCGGACCCGTGGATGGGACCGCCGGTCGGCGGCCACGCCGCCCCGTCGCCCGGGCCCGACGGTGCTCCCGCGCCGCCCGGGCCGCCCACCCGCCAGGGCCTGCCCGCCCCGCCGGTCCCTCGCCGCCGGCCCGCCCGCCGGCCGACGGCCGCGGTCGCGGTCGCGGTGCTGCTGGTCGCGCTGCTCGCCGGCGGGATCGTCGGCGTCTCGCTGCTCTCGTCGTCGGACACCGGCTCGACCGGGGCCACGGTCGGCGCGCCCGCGCAGGGCGAGGCCGGCGACCCGCAGGCCGCGATGGTGGCCGCGGTCCGCGACTACTACGGCGTCGTGACCGGCAACGAGGCCGCCGGCTGGGCCCGCCTCGGACCGAACCTGCAGGCACGCACGGGCGGGTTCTCGGCGTACCAGGCGTTCTGGAGCACGATCACGTCGGTGCAGGTCAGCGAGGCCACGGCCGTCGACGCCGACACGGTGCGCGCCACCCTCGAGTTCGCGCCCGAGGGCCGCGACCGCACCGTCGAGGTGCACGAGCTCGGCATGGTCCGCGGCCCCGACGGCCGGTGGCTCATCGACTCCGACGAGAGCGTCGAGGGTGCCAGCCCCCGGGCCGCGGCCACCGGGCTGAGCCTCGAGCGGCCCGTCGCCGAGACCGCGACACCCGCGCCGGCCCCGTCGCCCGCGGCGAGCCACGCCGAGGACCGCTCGGCCCACGACGGGGAGCGCGCCCGCCACGACCGCGACGGCCGCGATCGTGGTGACGACCGCGGGGGTGAGGACGACGGCGGCGGGGGCGACGACGGCCACGACGACGGCGGCGGCGACCGCCGGTCCGGGGGCGGCGAGGAGGAGGACTGAGCCTCGTCCTCGCTCAGACGAGACGGCGGTCGCTCGCCCAGCGCGTGAGCTCGTGCCGGTTCGACGACTGCGTCTTGCGCAGCACGCTCGAGACGTGGGTCTCGACGGTCTTCACCGAGATGACGAGCTCGGCCGCGATCTCCTTGTACGACCAGCCGCGCGCCAGGAGGCGCAGGACGTCGCGCTCGCGGCGGGTGAGCTGGTCGAGCTCGGGGTCGACGACGCCGGTGGCACCCGGGCGGTCGGCGAAGGCGTCGAGCACGAAGCCGGCGAGGCGCGGGGAGAACACCGCGTCCCCGGCGTGCACGCGCACGATCGCGTCGGCGAGCTCGCGCCCCGAGATGGTCTTGGTGACGTAGCCCCGGGCGCCGGCGCGGATCACCGAGATGACGTCCTCGGCGGCGTCGGAGACGCTCAGCGCGAGGAACACGACCTCGGGGTGCTCGGGGCGCGTGCGCGCGAGCACCGCGGCCCCGCCGCCGTCGGGCATGTGCACGTCGAGCAGCACGACCGCGGGCTTCCGGTGCGCGATGACGGCGACGGCCTCGTCGACCGAGCCGGCCTCGCCCACCACGGAGACGGTGTGCTTCCCCGTCGTCTCGAGCTCGGCGCGCACGCCGCGCCGGAACAGGGCGTGGTCGTCGACGACGACCACGGTCACCGGGTCCGCGGGCTCGCTCACGATGCCTCCTCCTCGCTGGTGTCGGGGCCGCCGGCTGCGGCACCGGCCCGCCGGCGGCGGGGCAGGACGAGGCCCACCTCGGTGCCCTCCCCCGGCGCGGTGCGCAACCGCACCCGGCCGCCGTGGCGGGACATGCGGTCGCGCACCGAGCCGGCGAGGCCGCGCCGGTCGTCGGGCACCTCGTCCGGGTCGAAGCCGCAGCCGCGGTCGCGGACGAACACCTCGACGGTCTCGGGCTCGACCTCGGCGTACACGTCGATCTCGTCGACCCCGGCGTGCTTGGCCGCGTTGACCATGGCCTCGCGGGCGGCGGCGACCAGCGCGGTGGTGTCCGGGTCGGCCGGGGCGTCGCCCACCACGACCGGGGCCACCCGCACGCCGTAGGCGTCCTCGACCTCGCCGGCGGCGCCGGCCAGCGCGACCGCGAACGTGCCGTCCGCGGGGCCCGCCGCCCGCCCGGTGTCCCCGCCGGGCGGACCGTAGAGCCAGGCCCGCAGCTCGCGCTCCTGGCTGCGGGCGAGGCGGCGCACCTCGCGGCCGGACGGGTCCTCCCCGGCCTGCTTCTGGATGAGGGCGAGCGTCTGCAGCACCGAGTCGTGCAGGTGGGCGGCGATGTCGGCGCGCTCCTGGCCCCGGATGCGCGCGCGGCGCTCGGCACCGAGCTCGCGGACCAGGCGCAGCCACCACGGCACGGTGAGCACGACGACGCCGGCCAGCGTGGCCAGGGCCGCGAGCAGGCCGAACTGGACCTGGGTGACGTCGACGTTGCCGAGCAGGAAGGTGGCGAGGCCCGCGGCCACCAGCAGCGCCCCGGCGAGCGCGCGGAGCAGGCCGAGCCGGCGACCGGCGAGCCAGCGCGAGCGCCCGGCCGCCGGCGTGGCGGTGGTGTCGGCCTCCCGCCACACCAGCGCGACGCCGGCGAGCACCACGCCGAGCGGCCCGATCACCCAGCCGGAGAGCTGCCCGCCGAGGGCGGAGAGCGCGAACGCGAGGCCGACCCCGAGCGTCGCGAGCGCGAGGCCCTGCTGGCGCTCGCGGGGCGGCACGTCGCGGCGCACCCCGCGCGGCTCGATGGGGCAGAACAGCCAGAGCGCGGCGTAGGCCAGGAATCCCGCGCCGGCGGCGGCGACGAGCACCACGAACACCAGGCGGACGCGGAAGACGTCGACGCCGAGGTGGTCGGCGACCCCGCCGGCCACGCCGGCGACCACGGCGCCCTGGCGGCGACGCCGGATCCGCGGCGGTCCGGGAGCGGGCGGGGTGGGGACGGGCGCGGTCCCGGGGTCGGCCGGACCGGGTGCGGGCGCAGGCGTGGGCGCCGCGGGCGCCGGGCGCTCCGCGGGCACCGTCTCCACCTCGTCCACGGTCTCATCGTCACACGTCGCCGACCCCGTGCGGAGCGGTCGCGACCCCCGTGCTCCTCGGGGTCGTCCCGGGGTCGGGACCGGGGTGGCTCCCGGAGGTCCGGGGGCTCCGCGCCGCGCAGTCTCGAGGTCACGGCCGGACAGGTCGGCCGGTCAGCGAGGAGGATGAGGACGATGAGCAGTCCGGGGCAGGGGTCGCGGGCGCCGGCGGGAGCCGACGTCGGCGCGACCCTGCGGGACATGTGGGCCACGCGGCCCGCCCGTCTCAAGGAGGACCGCAAGGTCGCGGGCGTCGCCGCCGCGATCGCGCGGCGCTACGCGATCGACCCGACGCTGGTGCGGGTCGGGTTCGTGGTGTCGCTGTTCTACGGGGTCGGCCTGCTGGTGTACCTGGCCGGGATCCTCGTGCTCCCGCGGGTCGACGCCTCCGGGCGCCGCGAGACGCCGGTGTGGGCGATCGTGATCGGCGCGATCCTCGGCGTCGCCGCGATCGCGTCGGCGTTCTCCGGTGACCTCGGCACCGTGATCGGCGTCGTCGTCGCCGTCGCCCTGCTCTACCTGCTGCACCGCAGCCGCGCCCACCTGCGCGACCCGCAGCGCCCCGCCGCCGTGACCGAGGGCACCGGTGTCCCCGGGGAGACCGGGGAGACCGGGGAGACGGCCCGCCCGCCGTCGTGGGACCCGCTCGGCGCCGCGCCGTTCGCGTGGGACCTCCCCGAGCCCACGGCACCCCCGGCGCCGAAGCCGCCGCGGTCGAAGGTCGTGCCGGTGACGCTCGCCGTCGCCGTCCTCGCGACCGGGCTCGTGGCCGGGATCGGCCTGCTGGGCCTGGTGCCCCTCGGCGTGACGGCGCTGGTCGGCACGGCGCTGGCCGTGATCGGTGCCGGCCTGGTCGTCGGCGCGTTCCTGCACCGCGGTCGCGGGCTGCTGGTGGCTGCCGTGCCGCTGGCGCTCGTGCTGATCGCCGCCGCCAACGGGGCCGGCGACGGCCCGTGGCGCGACGGCGGGCCGCCGTGGGCCGACCGTTTCGAGGGCGACGGCCGCCCGGGCTCGTCCGAGACCCTCGGCGACGCCGAGTGGGCGCCCGTGGCGGGCGCGATCGCGCCGGTGTACCAGACGGCCTGGGGCGACGCGCGCCTCGACCTGCGCGGGATCGGCGTCGGTCCGCCCGTGCGCACCGAGGTGCGCAGCGGCGCCGGTGACGTCAGCGTGATCGTCCCGGCCACCGCGGACGTGACGGCGACGTGCGAGTCGGGCGGCGGCGACGCCGACTGTCTCGGCCTCGGCGCCGGCCCGCTCACCGATCTGGGCCCGGACGGCCCGGGCGGTCCCGTGATCGATCTGCAGGCCGTCAGCGGCGGCGGCGACGTGGAGGTGCGCCGTGGATGAGCGCTCAGCCGACCAGCCCTACACGATCCACCAGGACGTGGGTCTGGTCACCGACGACACCGGTGAGGTGCCGGTCCGCCGGCCCGGCCCCGACCCCCTGGCCCTCGTGGCCGGACTGACCGCGATCGTCGTCGCGATCCTCGCCCTCACCGGCGCGCTCGCGAGCGTCGACCCGCGCTGGGTCCTCGCCCTCGGCGCCGTGGGCGTCGGCGTCGGCGTCCTGCTCGTGACCCTGCGCCGCCGCTGACCCCGCCGCCTACTGGCTGGTATCGCTCGCTCGGCGAGCGATACCAGCCAGTAGTGCTGTGTCAGGAGTGGCAGTGCCCGTTCGACGACGGCGGGACGTCGAGGGTGGGGTTGCGGTCGAAGAACCCGACGGGCATCAGCCGGAAGCCGGCGTAGTCGACGGGCATGACCGGCCAGTCCTCGGGACGCGGCACGTGGGTGAGGCCGAACGTGTGCCACAGGACGACGTCCGCGCCCCCGCCGTCCTCGTCGAGGGCGCGGTCGGCGGCCGTCCAGGCCGGCAGCCCCGCCCCGCCCGCGTGCTGGTTGACGTGGTCGCCGGCGGGATAGCGCTCGTCGGCGTCGTAGGCGGTGACCCAGAGGTGCCGGGTCGCGAAGGCCGCCCGCCGGGCGATCACCGAGGACGGGTCGGCCAGCAGCGTCGGGGTCCCCTCGGCGTGCAGCGCGTACGCGACCGGGCGACCGAACCGGTTGGTCGACCCCGGGTTGACGACCTGCCAGCTCCGGGACGTCCCCGGGCTGGCCGCGCGCCCGCCCTCGGACTCGCGGGTCAGCCGGGTGCGCGACTCGGTGAAGGCGTTGCCCCAGGGGTTGTCGTCGCCCACCGGCAGGGCGACGGCCTCGACCTCCTCGACGGCGTTGCGGGTGCC